>CAZEPS010000062.1:5298-6320 GCA_964514165.1 uncultured Leptospirales bacterium | reverse complement strand
AGATGACGCCCGGTGATCCGGGGCAGAGCTGGTACACCCTCCCCCTGTTTTCCCTGAGGACTATAACTTCCCTGGACGAGTATTCTTTGGACAGGGATTCCGTAATTCCGGGAAGCTCATCCTCATCACGGTAGGCCTGGAAATCCGCTGTCGGCAGGGCGAGGAATCGCTCTACGATTCCGTTTACATTGTTCTGGTTATAAAGAATCAGCCGGACATCATTGACGGTTTTCATTCACTAGTGAAAGATGGAATAGGCGATCTGGCTCAGGCGGACCAGGATATTGTACGCGGAATTGTACCGTACATCGTGGCTCCCCTCTTCGACCTTCTCAATATAGGCGTGCATCCCGGCAAGTTCGTCCCTGTCAAGCCAGAATGAGCCGCACCGGGGGCAGTAGTCCATGATAATGTCGGAATAATCGAGAAAATTGACCTTATGCATGGTCACGTCATGGCAGTTACGGCACTTTATCTCCGGGTACTTGTCCTCGTGTTCGTTCTGATCGATGGAACTCATTTCCACATCCCCGATGCTTTCGGATATGAGGCTGTTCAGCTGGTTTTTATGGAGCCACATCCCTCCGCAGGATTTACACACATCTATTTCTTCACTATCAACAGTTTCCTTGACCAGGGGTTTACTGCATCTTGGGCATTCCATCCGGTACCTCCGATAATATTCTGGATGATAATAAATTCCGGGGCCGGTATAAGTCAAGTCAAAAGAGTGCAGAATCCGGGACCGAGGAGGGTTGTAATCGCTAAAAAAATCATAAAAAAAGCGGGAAGCCTCTCATGTTCTACATATTGTCCCTGCCCAGGGTCATAAACGGTAACGGTGCTTCGTTCTTATTCCCTGAAGAACCCTCCCTTCCTGGTATTGAAACAACTGTCTAATAAATTAGGCTTGCAATATGACGAGGAGCTGGTAACCCGGGCCCTTGAAAAGAAGCCATGAAAAAAATTCTTATTAGTACCGATTCCATTACCATGCCTCGCAACGGTGGCCCCTATGAGGA
>CAZEPS010000062.1:2543-5288 GCA_964514165.1 uncultured Leptospirales bacterium | reverse complement strand
TATGAGGACACCTGGATCTCAATGCTAAAAAGAAAATACCCCGGCTGCGACTTTATTGACCGTCCCGCCCGGGGGACCACCTCAATGCGGCTCGTAACCGAGGGGGGCGGCGGTGTTGATCTCCTGGAAACCTACCAGCCTGACGCGGTTATCCTCCAGTTCGGTACTGCCGAGTGCGCTCCCCGGCTCTTCAGAAAGAGCGGTTTCGAGTATTTCGTGATGAACAGGATAATGACGCCGGCAATGCGGGAGCGGTATATCCGCCGCGTTAAGAAAAAACGGGCCAGGAATCCTGACATGCCGGATATACCACCGGAGATCTTCGAAATGAATATCAGGAATTACCTTGACCGGGCTGAACGCCTCTCGACCCGGGTGTACGCGTTCCTCGTACCCCGGGCAGCGAATCTCTTTATCGAAAAGAGTCCCTACATGCAGAAGAACATCAATGCTTATAACGCCATTTACCGGATGCTGGAGGAAGAATACGAGATACTCCAATGCATTGAACCCTTCGGTCCCGATGTGGACGTGAACATGGTCACCACCGATGAACTCCACATCAACAGGGAGGGAAACCTGATACTCCTGGAAAAAGCAGAAAGGGCCCTTGGCCGGTTCCTCCACGAGGCGTCGGCTGGCCATCTGGCCAGGGAGAGATAATCTTTGTCCGATCCTGCCGATGTATCCGGGAAATAAAAGAATTGACAACGATCCTGCACTCTATGAAAATAATGTACAATAAATGGATACTATGGTCGGGTTATGGATCTTAAGAAAAAAATAATGCTCATCCTCGGATTTTGCGTCATCCTCTGTATTGGTTCCTATATCATTATAACAAAGATGTTCGAGCGGATCGAGGACCAGTTGATGGAAAAATGCAAAATAGAGGCCACGGTCGGTGCCCGGGTTATGAGCGAGGTGATGAGTTTCATCGTGACCGCTGATATACTCACCAGGGAAGACATCCTTGACACGAATTACGTAAAAATCCCCGGTACCAATCCCCAGAAATACCACACCCGGTATGATCGGGTTTTTGACCAGTACATCCAGGAAATTCAGGACGAATTCCTCAACGATCCGGACGTGGAATACGCGGTACTTATCGATAAAAACGGGTACATCCCGACCCATAACACAAAATACTCGCAGAAAGAGACCGGTAATTACAAGCGGGACCTGATATACAGCAGATCAAAGCGTAATTTCGCAAACTACCCCGCGATTAAACAGGCACTCATCTATAAGGGACCAGAGACCGTGAAGCTCCTCTACAAGCGCGATACCGGTGAGATCATGTGGAATATCGGTTCCCCGGTCTGGTTCCAGGGAAAGCACTGGGGGGCCTTCCTCATCGGGGTCAATCTCCAGAGGATAAATACCATAAAAAACCAGATGCTTATCCTTATAATAACAATCATGTTCGTGATTCTCAGCCTCACCATGCTGGCAATCCTGGCGGTGATGCCGAGGAAGTACTTCCCTTCTGACCTGGACGTGCCCCGGTACTGAGTCACTCCCCGACAAAAAACGTATCGAATATGGTTTTAACCTTTGGCGTCATGAGGCCACGCTCTTCAAGATCATTCATGGTAAAAAGGGCGAAGGTCCCTTGTGAGACCGCGCATTCATCCCCTGCAGAGTTGTAGATCCTGCCGCCGGTCAGGGCCTTTCTCGGGGACATGCGTTCGATGACGCTGCCTGAAGCCTCAAGCATGTCGCCCGCCAGCACCGGTTTCAGGAAATCGATGGAGATGTTCTTCGTGAAGATAAACCTTTCAGTGAAGTAGATCGTGGTCCAGCTCATTATCTCGTCCAGTATGGTGGAGACTATCCCCCCGTGTACGATGCTGTCCCACCCGCACATGTAATCAGGGACCGTGAGCCATGAAAAAACCGTTGTTTCGTCCGCGTAGAATTCCATGTGAAGACCGTGATTGTTTATCTTCCCGCACCCGAAACAGCGGTTTCCCTCGATGGCGGGGAGTTTTTTGTAGAGTTCGATGTTTTTCCTGTCGTGCATGGTTATTATCCCTGTAGTCCTTCCGCGTGCTCGTATCCGAGGAGCGACGATACCAGGCTCGAGGTATAGCGGACCTCACTGACGATCTTGTCTTTTTTCTCCATTATGAAGCCGGATTCGCCGGTGATGGCGAATCCGGCGAGGAGCTCTCCGGTGTTGTTGAATATGGGCCCTCCCACCCCCGCAAGGCCGATGAGGCTCTCCTCCCGGTCAAAGCTGACTCCATCCTTCCTGACGCTTTTCAGCTCCTCGAGAAAGGCCTTTTTACTCGAGAGGGAGTTCTTTGTCAACGCCTCGAATTCGTATCTATCGAGCAGGGCGTCCCGCTGCGCGCTCTCCATGAATGCCAGGATCACCTTGCCTATGCAGGTTGTGTGAAAAGGGATCACGGATCCGACCTGGGGGAAGATCATGAACCGGGTTTCGGTCTCGATCCTTAAAACCACCACTATCTTGTCTCCCACCAGCATCCCCACGTTCACCGGCTGCTGGAACTGGTAACAGAGTCGCTCCATCCAGACCCGGGATATGGTCACCAGGTCCATGTTGGTGGCATATTTCATCCCGAGCTGAAAGAGTTTCGCCCCGAGGCGGTACTTCATAGTGACCGGGTCTTTCTCAAGGTAGTGGAGGTCCAGCAGGGTTGCCACGATTCCCTGGATGGTGGTCTTCGGCAGGGACATCCTCTGGGATATGTCAGCCAGGCCGAGAACCTT
>CAZEPS010000062.1:0-2533 GCA_964514165.1 uncultured Leptospirales bacterium | reverse complement strand
GTCAGACCGAGTTGGTCGAGGATGGCCGACGCCCGCTGCACCGACTGGATCAGCCTTCTGTCATTTTTATTGCTCATCGAATACCATAGATTCACTTAGTTCCAATATGAAAAACCCACGGTCATTTGTGTGAGGCCGCTTTGCCGCCCCGAAAAGCAAGGGCTGCTCACGATGACCGTGAAATTTATACAAGATTTATTATTGACATATTTGAACTTGATAATACTATTGCCGTATACCATACGACATTACCGTATATTGTCAACCTTTTTTCAATACTAAAGAGGAGCTGCAATGGAACGAGAGAGACCGTGGCTGAAGTTTTATGGGAACGTGCCCCACACCATTGATTATCCCCGGGTAACAATGTACCGGGCCCTTGCGGATTCAGCGGCGAAATACCCTGATGCTACCGCGTATGATTTTCTCGGTTATACATCCACCTACCGGCGGTTTATCGAGGAGATAGATCAGTGTGCCAACGCCCTGGGGAGCCTCGGCCTGAAAAAGGGAGACCGTATAACCATATCCATGCCCACATCCCCCCAGGGAATAATATGCTTTTACGCGGCAAACAAACTTGGCGCTGTCGCGAGTATGATTCATCCCCTGTCAACGGAGCCGGAAATCGAGTTCTACGTTAATATCAGTAAAAGCAGGTTCGCCCTGACCCTGGACGCCTTTTGCGGAAAATTTGAAAGCGTAAAAAAGAAAACCGGCCTTGAGACCCTTATCCTGACGAAAATTCCGGATTACCTGAAAGGCATCATGAAGCTCGGGTTCAACCTCACGAAGGGGAGGCAGATACCCAAAGTGCCGGCGGACGCTGACGTGGTCTGGTGGAAAGATATGATGAGCAAAAAGTATGACCGCGTACCGGAAGCGGACATGTCCCCGGACGACATGGCGGTCATCCTCTACAGCGGCGGGACCACCGGCAAGCCGAAGGGAATCATGCTATCAAACTATAACTTTATCTCCGAGGGTCTCCAGGTCGCCCACTGGGGGGGCCTTGACAACAGGGACTCCATCCTGGCCATACTCCCGATTTTTCACGGCTTCGGACTCGGGGTCTGCGTGAACGCGGCCTTCATGGGGGGCGGTAAGAGTATCCTGGTGCCGACCTTCACCCCGGAGGACGTGGCGAAACTGATTAAGAAGAAGCAGCCGAGCTTCATCATCGGGGTCCCGACCCTGTACGAAGCCCTGAACAAGAGCACTCTCTTTCGAAAGGCGGACCTGAGCTGCCTCAAGGCGGCCTTCTCGGGCGCCGATACCCTTCCCCGGGTTGTGAAGGAAAAATTCGAGGATATCGTCGCCAGGCAGAAGGGGAACGTGAAGCTCCTCGAGGGGTACGGGCTGACCGAGGCTGTCACCGCCATCATGGCGTCCCCCATGAGCGAGTACCGGGAGAACAGCATCGGCATACCCATCCTGACGTGGCTGAGGCCTGTGTCATCGGTGTCCCTGACCGGGACCAGGTTGAGAGGGTCAAGGCCTTCGTGGTTCTCAAGGACGGGGGAACAGCCGGCCCGGAAAAGGCTGAAGAGCTTGTCCGGTACTGCCGGAAGACCCTGATCAAGTGGAGTTGTCCCCGGGAGGTTGAGTTCCGGGAATCCCTCCCCACGACCCTTGTGGGCAAGGTCGCCTACAAGGACCTGGAGGAGGAAGAGATACAGAAGCTGAAGGCAGCCGGGGAGTACACCGGAAACCGGCAGGCTGTCACACCATGACAAAGCGAGGTTCACATGGATATTCTTGAAACCCTTAACAGGGTCGTAACTGATCCTTACACCTACGCGGAAAACTGGAAAAAAGACTCTAAAAAAAGCGTTATGGGCTATTTCTGCTCCTACACGCCGGAGGAGATAATCCACGCCGCCGGGGCCCTTCCCTTTCGCCTTTTCGGCACCAAGGAGCACATCTCCATGGCGGACGCCCATCTCCAGACCTACTGCTGCTCTCTGGTCAGGGGCGGGCTTGAGGACGTGCTCCAGGGGAAACTTTCCTTCCTTGACGGAACGGTCTTCCCCCACACCTGCGACTCGATTCAGCGGCTCTCGGACATCTGGCGCCTCAACGGCGGGCTTCCACTCCACCTGGATGTGGTTCTGCCAGTGAAGCTGAACACGGAGAGCGCCAGGACCTACATGACCGATATCATCAGGAAGTTCCGGAAAGACCTCGAGAAGGGTATGAACACGACAATTTCAAACGAAGATCTCTCCCGCTCGATCAAACTCTATAACCGTATCAGGGAACTCCTCGGCACGGTTTTCACCCTGAAGAACCAGGACCCGGAAATCATCTCCGGAAACGACCTCTATCACGTGATGAAATCGTCCATGATCATTGACCGGGAAAAGCTCGTCGATGATCTGGAGGGCCTCGTGAAAAATATTGAGAAGGGAGACTACCGGAAAGACGGCATGGGAAGCAAGCGGGTCCTCCTGGCCGGTGGGGTGTGCAACCACCCGGACATCTATAACCTGCTGGAAGACTCAGGGGGGACCGTGGTATGGGACGAGCTCTG
>CAZEPS010000061.1:16522-18900 GCA_964514165.1 uncultured Leptospirales bacterium | reverse complement strand
CCGAAAAGGCGATAGAAGAGGTTGACCGGCCTGTCGGCATTATCGAAGAGGGTTCCCGGGACAATATTCACTACACAGGCGGACGCCTTAATATAAGCGAGGCGATGTCGAGCCCTCTTATAAAGAAGGTAAAAAAGTATACTGTCGGAAGCCGTATCAATATTTTTGACGCCCCGCCGGGCACATCCTGTCCCGTAATCGCGGCGGTTGACCGCTCTGATTACGTGATACTTGTCACCGAACCGACCCCCTTCGGGCTCAATGATCTCAAACTGGCTGTCGAGATGATACGGCAGAGGGGGTACCCCATGGGGGTGGTGATCAATAGATCCGACATCGGGGATGACCGGGTGGAGCGGTACTGCGATGAGGAAGGGATCGACATCCTTGGAAAGATCCCCGAATCGAAAGATGTTGCCGTGGCCTATTCAAAGGGCGATGTGATGAAAACGATGGTTGAGATATACAGTGATGAACTCGAGTCTATAGCAAAACAGATCGGCATTCTTCGCCGGGGCAGCGGGGAGGACGCGGAATGAAAGAACTCGTAGTGATAAGCGGAAAGGGTGGGACCGGAAAGACGAGTATCGTGTCATCCTTCGCATCCATTGCAAAAAACGCGGTTCTCGCGGACTGTGACGTGGACGCGGCTGATCTTCACCTGGTACTCGGTCCGACCGTCAGGGAGGAACACGAGTTCCAGGGGGGGAAGGAAGCGGTCATTCACGACGGGGTGTGCACCAGGTGCGGTATGTGCGAGGCCCGGTGCCGGTTTGAAGCAATCCAGTTTGACGGGAGGGCGTTCAAAATCGATCTTCTCAAGTGCGAGGGTTGCGGTGTGTGCGCGTGGATCTGCCCGCCCGGCGCCGTGGAGATGAGGGACAAAATTGCCGGCAGTTATTTCATCTCGGACACCAGGTTCGGTCCCCTCGTTCACGCCAGGCTCGGAATTGGGGAGGACAATTCCGGCAAACTCGTAACCAGGGTCAGGGACACGGCGAAACGGGTCGCCGGGGAGAAAAATATTCCGCTGATTATCATAGACGGATCCCCCGGAATCGGCTGCCCGGTGATTTCATCAATTACCGGCGCCTCCGCCGTGCTTATCGTGACTGAACCGACGGTTTCCGGTCTTCACGACCTGAAGCGGGTCGCTGAGCTTATCGAACATTTCAGGATACGGGGATTCGTGTGCGTCAATAAATATGATCTGAACGATGACATGACCGGCCAGATTGAATCCTTTTCAGCCGATTACAATCTAACGGTCGTCGGGAAAATCCCTTATGACCCGGACGTGACCAGGGCCCAGATCGAAGAAATGAGCATAACCGAGTATTCCGATGGGGCCGCGTCCCGGGAGATACGGGCCATGTGGAAAAGAATAGAAGATGAACTCGTACAGAATTGAACCGATAGGAATCATCCGCACCCCCTACAGGAGCGTGCAGGACGGCATACCGATACAGGGGCTCCTCAGGCCCGGCGGTACCGGCGAGGTGGAGGTGTTCGAACAGTACGCTCCCGGACTGAAAGACCTGGAGGGATTTTCCCACATCTTTCTCGTATATGTGTTTGACCAGAGCGACAATGTCAGGCTGATTTCGCGGCCCTGTGTTGATCCGGTTGAGCGGGGTGTTTTTTCCATCCGGTTCCCGCAACGGCCGAACCATCTCGGCCTCACCGTGGTGCGCCTCGACAGAGTGAGAGGCAATCGGCTGGAGGTTTCCGGGGTTGATATGCTTGACGGCACGCCCCTGGTTGATATAAAGCCGTATAATCCCCATTTCGACGCTCCGGAAAACCCGAGAACCGGCTGGCTTGAGAAATACTATTCGGGCGGTGACAATGAAATAAACGATATTATTGACAGCGAGAAACGGTGGTACCATGAAGATACCTGACAGAGGAGAACGACCATGACTGAACAGAAAGAAAAGCTCTCAAAGGAGGAGCAGGAACAGAAAGACCTTAGGGAAAACCTTGCCGGGATAAAGTACACAATCCTCGTCCTCTCCGGCAAGGGAGGGGTCGGTAAGAGCACGGTGGCCACGAACCTGGCAGTGGCCCTGTCGAAGCGGGGAAAACGGGTGGGCCTTCTCGACGTGGACATTCACGGGCCGAGTATACCGAAGCTTCTCGGGCTCGAGGAGGGAAAACTCATGGGCACGGTCAACGAAAAGCTCCTTCCGGTACAATACAACGATAATCTCAAGGTGATTTCTATCGGATTTCTCATAAACCACCAGAATGACCCGGTGGTCTGGCGGGGGCCCCTGAAGTACGGGGTCATCAAGCAGTTTTTGAAAGACGTGGTCTGGGAGGAACTTGACTATCTTATCATCGATTCACCTCCCGGCACCGGTGACGAGCCCCTG
>CAZEPS010000061.1:0-16512 GCA_964514165.1 uncultured Leptospirales bacterium | reverse complement strand
TGTCCGTATGCCAGTTGATCGGAGGGAACAGGGGTGCGGTCGTGGTCACAACACCCCAGGACGTGGCCCTGCTTGACGTTCGCAAATCGGTAACCTTCTGCGAGAAACTGGAAGTGCCGGTCATCGGGGTCGTGGAAAACATGAGCGGATTCATCTGCCCCCACTGCGGCGAAACCGTGGATATTTTCAAACGGGGCGGCGGAAAGGATATGGCCGACGAGATGAAGGTCCCCTACAGCGGGGCTATTCCCCTGACGGCCGAAATAGTTATCGGCGGTGACAGCGGGGTCCCCTTCCTGGTTGAATCCGAAGAAGATGTGAAAAAATCCTTTGACATTATTGTCGAAAATCTGCTCAAAGAAATATCTAAGCAAGGAGAACAAAAATGAAAATAGCGATACCTACTGCGGGCGGAAGGCTCTGCATGCATTTCGGCCATTGCGATCAGTTCGCCATCGTCGATGTGGACGATGAATCCCGCACAATAAAAGGCGAGAGTTTTGAGACGCCGCCTCCCCATGAACCGGGACTCCTTCCCCGATGGCTTCATGAAATGGGGGTAGACTGCGTCATCGCCGGAGGCATGGGGGGACGCGCCCAGCAGCTGTTTACCTCGAATAACATCAGTGTCGTGACCGGCGCCCCGGCCGATGAACCGAGGAATATTGTCCAGGCCTTTCTCGACAAATCCCTGGTAACCGGTGAGAACGCCTGCGACCACTGATGCCATGGATGAACTGAAGCAGTACCTGGTACCGACCGGCATCATCCAGAGCGAATCCCCCCTTGTGAAAGACTTCGCCAGGGAGGCAATCGGTGACGTGTCAGACCCGGTGGAACGGGCGGTCAGGCTCTACTACCGGGTCCGGGACGGCATAACCTATGATCCCTATTCACCCTTTTATCTTCCTGAGCACTACAGCTCCGAGTATATCCTGAAACGAAAGCGGGGATTCTGCGTTCCCAAGGCGGCGCTCCTCTGCGCCCTGGGAAGGGGCGCAGGTGTCCCCTCCCGCATCGGCTTTGCCACGGTCAGGAACCATCTTACCACGAGACAGCTCCGGGAGCAGATGGGATCCGACCTTTTCGTGTATCACGGTTTCACCGAGTTTTTTCTTGAGGGGAAATGGGTCAAGGCGACCCCGGCCTTCAACAGGGAACTCTGTGCCCGCCACAAAATATCCCCCATGGAGTTCAACGGTCGGGAAGACTCCATGTTCTGCGAGTTCAACAACGAGAAGCAGCGTTTCATGGAATACGTCGAAGACCTCGGTTCGTTCCAGGACGTACCGGTCGGCACCATTGTCCAGGCCTGGAAAGACGCTTACGGTCATGAACGAATCGAGGCCTGGATTAACCTTCTGGAACAGAGCCGGTCTGAACCGGCACGGGATTTTTCCTCGGAAGACATCATCTAAAACTCTAAAATGTCTGGAAATGCTGAAAAACACCGATAACAATCGGTAATTTTCACTATTAATATTGACAGAAGACAGATTTGTGCGAATAATACAATAAAAACAAGTGCAGAGACCGAGAGGGAACGTTCATGCGGAGAGGAGACAAGGAAATCACCGATAATAATCTCTATTTTCATTCCGCCCGGGAGGGGAGAAAACTCGACATAATCCGCGATAACAACCGATAACAATCGGTCATTTGAGGATCCGAAGCAGATAGACCAGGTTGCAGTAGTGCGGATTGATATCGAGCGAATGACGGGGAAATTTTCACTCTGATTAATTAATCTGTGATTATCATCATATATTCTATATATTAATATCGCGTCATGGGTATTGAGAAAAAAACAAAAGCTGAACTCGTCGCAGAGATAACTAATCTACGAAAACAGGTCCGGGAACTGGAGCGTTTCGTGGAAAACCACGGGGAAACCTGGGAGGAACTGCTTCGCCACAAGAAGAACCTCGAAGACATGGTCAACGAACGGACCGGCGGCATTATGGCGATCAATGAACTCTTGAAAAATGAAATTGAGGAGCGGAGACGGGCGGAAAAGGAGGTAACCGAGCAGGCGCGTTTCTTACAGAACCTCATGGACAGCCTCCCCATACCGGTTTTCTATAAAGACAACGCCGGTATATACCGGGGATGCAACGCTTCTTTTGAACGGTTTCTCGGGAAGGGGGGGGAGGAGATTATCGGCAAAAGCGTCCATGACATGTTCCCGCCGGAACTGGCTGACAAATATTTTGAAATGGACAGGGTGCTTATCGAACAGGGTGGGACCCAGACCTACGAATACTCCGCCACCCATGCCGACGGCACCAGGCACGAGATCATATTCAACAAGGCGGCCTACCGGGGCCTGGACGGAAACATCACCGGCGTTATCGGCGGGATGATTGACATGACCGAGCTGAAGAACACCCGCCATCTCCTGAAGGAGAGCGAAAAGAGGATGTTCAGCATTGTTCAGAACATGCCGGTCCTCATGGTGGCTTTTGATGAATACGACAACATCATATTCTGGAACAGGGAGTGTGAACGGGTCACCGGTTACGGGGCAGCGGAAATACTGAACAGGGAAAACGCACTGGAGATCCTGTACCCTGACAGGGCGTACCTGGAACGGCTCAGGAGGGAGTGGAATGAAAAGGAGACCGGTTTCTATTCATGGGACATCCCGGTGGTGAGCAGGAACGGAGAGAGGAAGATCATCTCCTGGTCGAATATCTCGCGGGAGATTCCCGTCCCAGGGTGGGACTCCTGGGCCATCGGCATCGACATCACCGAGCGGATCAGGTCTGAGCAGGCTTTTCACGACAGCGAGGAAAAGTTCCAGATTCTGACGGAGCAGATGCCGGACGGGGTCCTTCTGATAATCGGCGGAAGGGTCCAGTGGGCGAACGGTTCGGCCGAGAGAATTCTCGGTTATTCAAGGAAGGAGCTGAGTACTGTTTGCCATGATGAAATTATCGGTTCAGAACAGCTCCAGCATTTGAGGGATCGTTTCAGCAGGAGGCTGACCGACTTTAACATGACCGCCCATGTGGAAACCAGGGTAGCGAGAAAGGATGGAACAGTCATCGAAGTTGACATCATCGCGAAAAAGATCCTGTTCGAGAACAGTGACGCCTACCAGATCATCCTCCGGGACATCACCGAAAAGAAGACCCTTGAACGGGACATCCTCACGATAAGCGACAAGGAGAGGCTCAGGATTGGGCAGGATCTCCACGATGAGCTCGGGCAGCACCTTACCGGCATCGGGTACCTGGCGGGGACCATCAGGTCCCTGGCCGCTGAAAACAGGCCCCCCGATAAGAATGTTGTCGAAGAACTCATTCAGATGATAAACAACGCCAAGGCCAGGACGAAAATGATCTCCCGGGGGCTCTCGCCGGTGGTCATGGAACCGGGTGGTATGATCATGGCCCTGAACGAACTCTGCCTCGAGCTTGAAAAGACCTATTCCGTGTCCTGCACTTTTACCTGCGGCAGAGACATCGCCATCGACAACCCGGTCATTTACACGAACCTCTACAATATAATCAAGGAGTCGATGATAAACTCCGTGAAACATGGGAACCCGAAGAATATCGCGGTTTCGATCATAAAAAAAGGAGAAGGACTGAAGATTTCGGTTGCCGATGACGGTTCCGGCATCAGGGACGAGGACCTGGGCCGGGGCCTCGGACTCTATCTCATGAAATACCGGGCGGATATTATCGGCGGCAGGCTCAGTATCGATAACAATGCCGGGGGAGGGGTCGTCGTCTCCTGTGTCGTGGATTCCCTTGATTCCAGTTCGTGCGGAGAAAAGATATGATCCGGGTTTTTATCGTTGACGATCACCCGGTCGTCAGGCGCGGCCTGGCCCAGTTTATCAACAGCAGGGAGGGGATGGAGGTCTGCGGCGACGACGCTGACGCCTCAACCTCGATTTCGTCCATAAACAGGACCAGTCCCGATGTGGTCATCGTGGACATCCGGCTCAAAAATACGAACGGGATAGACCTGATAAAGGCGATAACAACACGGTACCGGAAGATAAAGACCCTGGTTCTCTCCATGCATGACGAGAACGAGTATGTTGAGCGTGCCCTCCGGGCGGGGGCCAGCGGGTATGTGCTTAAAACAGATCCGGAAGACCTGATCATCGAGGCCATAAACAGCGCCCTGGCCGGGGAAATCTACCTCAGCAGTTCCCTCCGGGACAAGATGATCGAATCGATGATCTGGCATTCCTCCAATATCGACGATGTCAATATGACCTCCCTTTCTGACCGGGAGCGTGAAATCTTTTTCCTTATCGGGCGCGGGCTCAACACCCGGCAGATTGCCCAGCGGCTCTACCTCAGCACCTCCACCGTCGGCACCTACCGTGAAAGGATAAAGAGCAAGCTCCATATAACGACACCGGGTGAACTTGTCCGTTATGCAGTAAAGCAGACACTGGAAATGGACAAATAGCCAGTAGAAAGCATTTCGCACCTGTCGTACTCTGTTCTACAAATTAATTGTATAATACTCTACGGTTTATTGTATAGTATGAATTGATAAAATCATTATGTCTCAATATCTTTATTATAGAAACAATTAAAAATGAGTGTTACAACCGGGGAGAGGTTACAAAAAGTCCCGGGAGGGGAAAAGGACGTCAAAAAAACCACAGGGGTATAATCAGTGCAGGGCAAACGGTGTTCCATGTTTTATGCCGGTGTTTTGAAGGAGATGGCGCAGGATACCATGCAGTTGTACAGATTCACTGATGAGTTTGGATACCTTATTCAGTACCTGAACGATGACAGGGAGTTTGCGAAATTTCTGAATTCGTCTGATATTCCGCGGGAGTTTAAATACCGTATTGTAGATACCACCTTTAAGGGGAAGGTTAACACGGAGATAATCAGTTTCTTCAAACTGTTGATCGAGGAGAATATTCATTCAAACATCACTGAAATCTATTACCTGGTTAAAAATGATTCCATGAGTGAGTACTTAGTTCCAGACAGGTATCATTGATTGCTGAATTCTCAAATTTCTGTGTAATGAAGCAAATATGCTCCGGGCAATATCAGTTGATGCCGACCGGGAATATCGTGACATGATAGCCCGGGCCGCCCTTGATTCAAACATCGAGATGCGGGTGTTCAGGGATTCGATAGAAGCGATTAGATACATTGAAAAGAACGATTTTGATCTCGCGTTTGTAAATTTCATCATGCCGGTATTAAATGGAATTGTTACCAAAATATGTGCCTAAAAGGGAACCTCTTGTTAATTAATAGAGGTTCCCCGACATTTTCCTCTTAATATATTTCATTTAACCCCCTTTACTTTCAGTAAAGGGGGTTTTTTTAATTTTATTCAGGCTTCTCTTCGCCGGTTTCACCGGCGCCGGATGTTTCACTGGTATCGGTTTCAGGTTGATCCGCTTCTTGCTTCGGCTTCTCCGGTTCCGGGCCCGCGGCTTCGGCCTGTTCCGCCTGCCTTGCCTTGAACCTGTCTATGGCGTTGGTAATCCCTTTGGACAGTTCATCAATCGCCTTCTCGGTACCGGAGCTCAACTCTTCCCACCCCTCCGCGCTTGACTTTCTCAGCTGCTGAAGCTTGTCCTTGGCCGTTTCGCTCCTCTTTTTAAGGTCCTCTGAAATCTTTTTGTACTCCCCTTCAGCCTTCACGTTAAAATCCTTCGAGAATGAATCGAACTTCTTGTCCCACTCAAGAATTTTAGACGCCAGTTTCTGAAGATATGTTTCCTTCGTTTTTTCTTCCATTTTATTCCTCCTGGTTTTTTTTGAAGAATTTATCGAATGTTTTTACCGCCATTGTGTACGTGTCATCAAAGCTGTGCTTTGACTTGTAACCCGCCGCGTTCTTGTGCCCGCCGCCCCCCTGGGCCATGGCAATCTCCGCCACGTCGTAATCCCCCTTTGTGCGCATGCTCACCTTCACCGGCCCGTCGATGTCCTGCTTCACGAGGAGGCTGGCGACCACCCCCTTCACCATGAGGGGAAGGTTTATCGCCGGTTCCCCCTCGGAAAAGGAGGCCCCGGTCTTTTCAAGCATCTCCCGGGTCAGCTTCATGGCAATCATGCTGCCGTCGTAGAAGACCTCCATGGTTGCGAGAATAAGCCCCCTCAGTTCGAAGCTTGAGAGGGAATTCTGCTCGTAGATCATCTCGTAGACCTCGAAGGGCACTACCCCCTTTTCCACCAGGTCCGCGCCGATCCTGAAGGTCTCGGGGGATGTCTTCGCGTACCGGAATGAACCGGTGTCGAAAACTATCCCCGCGAACAGGGCCTGAGCCGACTTTAGGCTCATATCTATAGTATAATGAAAAAAAATATCGTAGACAATTTCGCATACGGAAGAAGCGTCAGCTTTTATAAAATTCGTGTCGATTTTATCGATCGCCCCCTCGTGATGGTCTATGATGAACAGGTCCTGGACCTTGTCCCGGAGGTGATTGTACGCGGCCCCGATATTGTCGTAGTCATTGGTATCAAGAACTATCTGGGCGTAGTCGGTTATGTCTTCCGGGATCTCGAAGGATTCATCAAGAACGTTTATTTCACCGTCAGGGTCAAGTTTGCGGATAGAGTCCGGGGTCGGATCGGAATTGAGTATTATCGTCGCCTTGCCGAGTTTTTTCAGGAGTTCATTAAAGGCTATTTCAGCACCAAGGCCGTCCCAGTCCGGGCTTTCGTGGGTAGAGATGATGAATTTTTCGTATCTGTTTATGTAGTCATCAAGGCTCTGGTACTGTGACTGCATCAAGTGACCTTTGCTTCATCCTTTTTCAGCAGGGGAAATCCCATTTCCCGGCGAATTTCCACATACCGTTCAGCGCAGCGCCGGGCGATGTTCCGCACCCTGGCGATATAGCCGACCCGCTCGGTGACAGATATGGCCCCCCTGGCATCGAGCATGTTAAACACGTGCGAGCATTTCAATACGTAATCATAAGCGGGGAGGACAACGGTGACCTCCTTGGTGTCGAGTATGGCAAGGCATTCCTTTTCAAACAGGTCAAAGAGTTTGAAATGAAGGTCGATGTTTGCGATATTGAAGTTGTAGTGTGAGAATTCGAACTCACTCTGGTGATGAACGTCCCGGTATTTGATCGACTCGTTCCATTGTATGTCGAATACGCTGTTAACCCCCTGGATGTACATGCAGATCCGTTCAAGCCCGTAGGTGAGCTCCACGGAAATCGGATTCAATTCGATGCTGCCGCACTGCTGGAAATAGGTGAACTGGGTTATCTCCATGCCGTCGAGCCATACCTCCCACCCGAGGCCGGACGCTCCAAGGGTCGGGGACTCCCAGTCGTCTTCAACGAAACGGACATCGTGCTCAGTCAGGTCAATGCCGAGGTACCTGAGGGAGTCGAGGTAGAGATCCTGCACGTTGACCGGCGACGGTTTCAGGATGACCTGGTACTGGTAGTAGTGCTGCAGCCTGTTCGGGTTGTCCCCGTAGCGGCCGTCCGTCGGCCTCCGGGAGGGCTCCACATAGGCGACATTCCACGGCTCAGGGCCGAGTACCCTGAGAAACGTGGCGTAGTTGAAGGTTCCGGCCCCTACTTCCAGGTCGTATCCCTGCACGATAATGCAGTCCCGGTCTCCCCAGAATTCATTCAGTTTCGCTATAATATCTTGAAAATACATGCCTTTTCCTTGTCAATTCGTGGTTACTCTCATAATCAGTAAGGGAACCTCTAAAAAATAAACAAGAGGTTCCCCTTTGGGTACGTATTTTGGTTCAAATTTTATACATCCTTGATTGATCAAGGATGTATAAAATTTTAAGCTGTACCCTTTAATCAATTCTTCGTCAAGCAATTAATTCCACCACGTTATTACGGGGGAGAGGCCGGGCCGGCGCTGTCAGGACTCAGCCATGGTCTTCTGGGCTTCGTATGTTTCTTTCAACACGTTATGGAGCATGGTGAAGGTTTTCTTTTCATTGAGGTTGAAATAGTCGAGAACATCCTCGTCAATGATTTCGAACCTGCTTTTATTCTTTTCTATCTCTACAAAGGTATCGGCGAGGTACACGATATAGATCAGCTGTTTCAGCTTGTCCGGCGCCATATGGGGCCGGTGGTTGAACTCTATTGACTGGATCAGGGCGTCGTTAAAGCGCCATTTTCTGCATATCATCGCCCCCAGGGTGCTGTGACTCATGCCGAGGCTGATCTCTTCCAGGAGGTCCGTGTCGTCGAGCCCTTTTCTTCCCGCGATATCCCTGAGGCGTTTTATCAGGTCCTGTTTCATATTAATAATGACGATGTAGCCGATATCGGAAAGGAGGGCCGCGAGATAGGAAAATTCGCTCAGCTTGGTCTTTTTCATCTGGATGGCTATCTTGTGGGCGTAAAAGGCCTTTTTGTACGAGTTCTGCCAGATGATTTCGAATTTTTTATACCGGTCTCCCATGATTTTCTGGACACCAGTCGCCAGGAGGAGGGTGTTGATACCCTTGATGCCGATTATCTTGGCCGCTTCCTCGATCGACTCGACCCGTTTCGAGGTGAGATACCCGGCCGAGTTAGCCAGCTTGAGCATGGATGTCGTCAGTCCCGGGTCGTGGGATATGCTTTCAGCGATCTCTTTCATGGACGTGTCCGGGTTGCTGCAGAGCCGCTGAATCTCCACGATATTCTTCGGGAAGGCCGGAATCTCATCAACCTCTTTCAGGAGCTCCTCCGCGACCTGGGTCTTTGATTCAGATTCCGTAAACTCCTGGGGTATGGAAATCCCCGCTATGGTGAGGTCATTCTTCCGGTATATGGTAAAGGAATTTTTCGGCATGCCGAGGTTTTTCAGGAGCATCATTGACATGATGAGGCCGAGTCCCGCTCCCTCTGAATCGTCCAGCACGTCTTCGAAAGCGTCCGATATGTGTGTATAGCTGTAAGCCTTGTTAATCCGGGACTGTATCTTTTTCAGTTCAGATTCGAGGATCGGGATGTTGTTAATAACGTTAATGTGGAGGTGGCTTTCGCTCAGGTTGAAAGAGACCCTCACGACGAGGTTCGATTTCTTCAGCCGCTCTTTTAATTCACTGTCATCACCGGAATAGACGTCTTCCTTGAATGTCTCCATCCCGTTCCGGTAATCATCGGTCATATTGATGTCGAGCTCCTGAAGCTTGAAGTAGATCCGTTTCATATTCGCCTTGATGGCGTTGTTGATCAATTCCTTCGTAATATTGATGACGGAGTCCTTGATATATTGAATGTCGAATCTCTGGAGGTAGCGGTTAATAATCTTGATGAGCAGGGCGTCTACCGCCGGGGTGAGGAGCGGAAACTGAAGATAAAAGTCCTCGCTTTTTTTTATTGTTTCCTTGTAATCCGGCGGATTCAGGATATACTCTTTTTCTTCTATGGCTTTCAAAAAATGCACCCGATAACAAAATGCCGGACAGTAATAAATAGAACAATATACGGGCGCGGCAAATTGATTAGTTTTTTTTTATTATCGGTAATTCTCCCATATAATAATAAATGATCAAGTACTTTATCTGTAGGGGGCTTCTAAAAAAACAATTTTTGAAATCCCCTTATGGGCACAAAGTCTGTCAAAACCCCAAATATGTGCCCATAAGGGGGCCTCATGTTTACTTAAAAGAGGTTCCCTGAAAAATACAATAACAAAACCGTTATCTGTAATGGCAGGCAATTATTAATGTTGACAGGTATTGTTCATCCATTACACTATTTATCATATATCCCGGTTAGTGCGTATTTAAATGCTTTACACCAGAACAGGAACACAGTGGAAAAGATCATTCTGGTATAAAAAATGGTTGCCATGGACTGTTATCGGAATGGTTATATCCGCACTAATTCATATCTAAACAGGAGTTGTTACTGATGAGGAGAAAGTCTGATTTTCCGAATCTTAATTTGAAACAGCCTAACGGGTTAAAACCCGGGGGAAAACCGTACCGGGCAATGGTAGTGGATGACAAGGAATTCCAGAGGAAGCAGCTCGTCCAGATTCTTGAGTCCGAAAGCTATGAGGTGATTGCGACAGCCTCAAACGGGCAGGAAGCGCTTCAAAAATACGAAAAGGTAGGCAAAGACCTGGATTTCATTACCACGTCCCTTGACATGCCGATCATGGACGGATACGCCTTACTGTATGAACTGAATCAGAAGGATAGGAGGCCGACGGTTATCTTCGTAAGCGATGAGACCACGAAGGGGGTTATGACCGATCTCCTCTCCATGGGAATAGCTGATTACATATTGAAACCAATTAATAGAAGGGTGTTTCTGGACAGGGTAAAAAAGGCCATACAAAAGTGATTGCAATAATTGATTAGCGGAATTCTCTCTCTCTTTGGCGGCCTGATATTGTATACTTATGGTAGAAAAAGCATCATATCGGAAATATTTTATAGACATACCATGACGATGATGCAAAAATTGCGCGTAATTATTGAAACACAAGGGTAGTATTATGTCTGAAGATCTTGACAACGCGGTCGGCTCATTATCCGAACACACGAGAAAGCTCGAGATAGCCACCCATTACGCCCATGGCGACACGGAGAGGGCCAAACAGATGATCGCCGGCACCTATAAAGATGTTTACGTGATCAAAGCACACTTCTCCTCTACCACCATGGACGGCGCGTTTATACTCTTTTTCAACAATATTTACAGCTACCTCAACGGAGACCTGGTACTCCTCTCAAATGACATGGACAGCGATGATTTTAAAACAAACCAGGACTGGCACACCTTTGAGATGAGCATTGTCGACGTCTACCAGGAAAAGGCCTACGACATTGACCTGAGCAAGCAGTTTAGGGACGGGCTCATGTCCGGCTTTTCCTTCCAGTTTCAGAACGATATGAAGAAGCTCGTGGAACAGGGTGATGAAATTGCCGTAAACCGTCTTTTTCAGAAGCTCATTAAAGAAAGGCTCGGATATCAGAACGTCAACATCAGCGTCGACATTGAAGAGATATCCTCCATTGACATGGAGGAGCGGTCAAAGATCAGCAACAAGTTAGATTTCCAGGAACTTGAGAAAAAGAAGGAGCAGGAAAAAAAGAAGAGCGAAGAGAATATAAACGTCGAAGAGGATGACCCCCTCGCCGGGCGGGAAGTGAAACTCGTTTTGAAAGGGGGCCTTCTGCTCTCACCGATAAAGGGCATCGAGATAAGCAAGCTCAAGGTCGGGGACAGGGTCCGTATCAGCATAATCGACCGCCATGCCAAGGCGATACAGGTTGCCAAGGCCTTTAACGCCTATCGGGAGGGCGAGTTCCTGCCGATCAGCGGCCGGATCATCTCCATCGTTCACCATGTTAACGGCGGTTTTGTTGTCCATTGCGTGGTGGCGAAGGGTATTTACGTCGTTATAGAAGAAGAGGAAGAAAGCATAAAGGTCGCTATTGACACCCCCGGTACCCTTCCCGTAAACAATCAGAAAGAAACGGGAATGGCAGCCAGGATCATAACCATTGTTATCCTCGTTATCGTCTTTATTGCCCTGGTCGGAATTATTATCGCCTTTATCCAGTAAGCTATACGAGCCGCACCGGTATGCCCCTCCGGTGAAGGTTTTCTTTTACCTCTCTGATGGAAATTTCCCTGAAATGGAAAATTGACGCCGCGAGGACCGCGTCCGCCCTGCCAGCGGTGAGTCCCTCGTACATGTGGTCAATGGTTCCGACTCCCCCGGAAGCGATTACCGGTATGGTGACCGAATCCGCGATGGTGCGTGTCAGCTCAATATCGTAACCGTTTTTTGTTCCGTCCCTGTCCATGCTGGTGAGGAGTATCTCCCCGGCACCCTTCTCCTCCGCCTCCCGGGCCCACGCTACAGCGTCCCTGTCGGTCGGGGTCCTGCCCCCGTGGAGGTACACCGTCCAGCCTCCCCGGTCGTTTCTCTTCGCGTCAATGGCAACCAGTATGCACTGGGAGCCGAAGCGCTGCGCCGACCCGGTTATGATTTCCGGGTTTTCAACCGCCGCGGTGTTCATGGAAACCTTGTCCGCCCCGTTCTCGAGAATCAGGCGCACATCGTCAACGGTCCGTATTCCCCCGCCCACGGTGAAGGGAATGTGCACTGTTTCGGCCACGTTCTTTACCATCTCCAGGATGATCTCCCTCCGGTCCGATGAAGCGGTTATGTCGAGGAAGACAAGTTCATCCGCCCCCTCCTCGTCATAGAACCTGCCGTTCTCGACCGGGTCCCCGGCGTCCACGAGGTTGACGAAATTGACCCCTTTCACGACCCTGCCGTTGTCAACATCCAGGCAGGGGATAATTCTCTTGGCTAACATGAAATCCCCGCTTTTATTTTGATGTGCCCATGGTAAGAAAGTGATTAAAAACCGCAACTAATTTCATTTGACAGATTGTTATCGGTATCATATAAAAGCGAAATTCGACTGAAGGGCACAAGCAGGTACAGGACTTAGCGCCCGCGAGGGGCTTAAAAAGCATGTCCAGAAGTACCCGGAAAAAAAATATGAACCGAATGCCCGAAGACAATAAAACAGCCCTGGGAGAATTTTCATCACACTATACCCCGAAGATTGACGACTTCATCGAAGGCTTCTATCGGGACAAGATTCGCCGGGCAGGTTTTCCATTTATCCGGGACTGCTATTCCTGTCTACTGGAATTCTGCCTCCGGGACGGGAAACGGATCCGCCCCCTGCTGCTCATCGCCTCCTGCAGGGGGTACGGCAGGATAGGGACGGAACAGCATAAACTCGTAAAACTGGCCTCCGCCGTAGAAATCATGCACGCCTTTCTTCTCATTCACGACGACATCATCGACAGGTCGGAACTCAGGAGGGGAGGAAAGACGTTGCACCGGACAGCCCGGGATGCCTTCTCGAAGCATTCATTAAACGAGAATATCGGGAATGACATAGCCATTGTCCTGGGGGACGTCCTCTATTCAAACTGCGTGGAAATCATCTCCGGTGTCAGGATGGCCCCGAAACGGAAGGACAGGTTCCTCGAGATTTTTGCGAAGACTTACGAGATGACCGGCTGGGGGCAGATTCTGGACAGCCTTAATTCCATGCCCCGGGACCTCGATGCCTCATCGGAAAGCCCTTCCATAATAAGTGAAATGAAAACTTCATATTATACAATCTATTATCCGATAGTGATGGGATACGTCCTGACCGGGAGATATAATGCCGGCGAGATGCGGCGCATCGAGGACTTCTCAATCCCCCTCGGCATGGCCTTTCAGTACAGGGACGACATACTGGGGACCTTCGAGACCGATAACAATACGGGAAAATCCTCCGAGACGGACATACTGGAGGGGAAATTTACCCTCCTGGTCAAGGAGGCCCTGGAAAAGCTCCCGAAGAGGGAACAGGGGAATTTCAAGAAACTCTTCCTGAAACAGAAAAAGTCAAAGAAGGATATTGCCGTCATCCGCAATTACATCAGTGATTCCGGGGCGCTTGAGAGCGTGAAACAGAAACAGGGCGATTTTATCCGCTCGTCCCGGGAGCGGCTGAACGGGTTATCCATGAGCGCCAGGAGCAGGGAAATCGTATCGGGTATTATCGATTCGATCAGCGTCTTTTAGCCGCCCATCACCCCTTTGGTGAACGGAGCATTTTTAACGATATGAACGCGGTCAGGGGGATGGAAACGAACATCCCGATGCTCCCGATTATTGACTTGACTATCTCGCTGAGGACCGGGTTATAGTTGAGTACCATCCATACCGGCATTTCCGGCTGTATTTTCATCGCGATCCAGAGCACCAGGGAGAGGGAGCTCCCCACGTATGCCAAAATCAGGGTGTTCACCATGGAGCCGAGTATGTCCCTTCCGATAGTCAGTATCGAGCGGAAGCCGTCACGGTCGGAAATGTTCGGGTTCGCCGCGAATATCTCGTTTGCGGCTGAAGAGATTGATATGCAGATGTCCATTATCGCCCCCAGGGCCGCGATTATCATGCCGGAAAGCACCAGTCCCCGCAGATCGATGGTCACGTCTGACGCGTAGAAAACGGCGAGCATATCATCGGTCACTATCCCCGAGATATTGAGAATATACCCGAACGATACGGCGAGAATCGACGCCATGACTATTCCACCCGACGCCCCGAGTATGGCGGACAGGGTTTTCTTTTTGAAGCCGGCGATAATCGGCATGGTCAGGCAGACTGAAATAACTGAGATACCGATAGCGATGGGGAGCGGGGGATAGCCCCGCAGGGTCAGGGGGATGAGCACGAAGAAGAGGAGCACGATGGTCACGCACAGGGCCATGAGGGACGCCAGGCCCCGGAACCTTCCGATAATGAGTATGGACAGTACGAGCAGAATCAGGAGGACGATTATGCCGCCGGTATTGTCCGCGTCGTAAATCGAGATGTACCCGACGCTGTCAACCGGTTCTGTCAGGGATAATCCTATAAAAACCGTGTCACCTTTTTCATAGTTCATGTCCACGGGGAGGTTGCTTTCCCCCCGCAGAATCGCAGTTACTGTTTCACCCTTCTGCTCCCCGGAGAGGATTTTCATGGAAACCCGTGTTTCAACGAGGTCGACGCCGGGAACAGTGTCGTATCGTGATACCTGTATGTCGGTTATCACCGCCCTGGCATAGGAACGGAGGTCCATGTAGTCACCGCCGGCGGTATTGTTCGCGGCAACAGGCGCGGGATGAAAAAACCCGGTGATGAGAACTGCCGTTAAAGCAATGTAGAGTGTTATCTTTTTCATGGTTAAACCTTCGCTGATCAGGTGATGAATCCTGAAGGGTTTATCTGTGAGGATCCTGCTCTATCTGTGATAATCAGGTGAAATTCGTCAATAGATAAAAAAATACGTTGTCCAGCACCATTGTGATTAGACTATTGGAAACTCTTTTTCATTCCGTGTGCATCCGTTTTATATCTTGTCTTATGGAAAAAATACGGTGGACATGGGAGGTGACAATACATACACTATGTACATCACAGCATGAAGAGGAGCCAGCCATGAGCGACAGTGAGAATGACGTGCAGATTGAAATCAAGGTTGACGAGGATATCGCATCAGGCCTTTTTTCGAATTTTTCCAATGTCAGCCATTCCCCGGAGGAGTTCATTTTCGATTACCTCTTCGTTCATCCCACGCCGCCCCCGGGGTTCGGGAAACTGGTGTCACGCATTATCATGACCCCGGCCCACGCGAAACGGCTCCTCCTGACCCTCCAGGACAACATACATGATTATGAATCGAGATTCGGCGAGATAGAAATAATCAATGAAATCAGCGATGTGGATAACATACAGTAGGTACCGCGCCCTGGCCGTTTCCCTCTGCCTTGCCGCGTTACTGTTGATTTTTACTCCAGCACTCCAGGCACAGGAAAAGGATGATACCGAAAGCTTGGTAAAGAATTATTATCTTCTCGTCGAGCAGTATGAGAAATGGCGGCTCGGCCTCTTCGGCGGAAAAAAGTACCACGAGACCATGCTTATCCGCCTGCTGAACAGGCTCGTGGGGAGCGGGATACAGACCACCGCTTCCTACACGCTGGTCTCACCGGCTGACCCGGACAAGATCGAGATCATCTGCAAGGTCCAGGACTGCCGGTGGCTCCGGATACGGGGCCCGGTGGACCGGGAGTCCATGAAAGCACTCATGACCGGCGATCCCGACATAGTGAAAAACATGTGGCGCACGAACAGGCTCGTCGCGGTGAAAGGGACCATACGGAAATACCATCTCGGCAGGGACAGGCTCGGCGACGTGGTGACCCTCTACCTGAACGAGATCTTTTTCGTTGATCCCGGCACGGGCCGGGAGGAGAGTCCCGTGAAGGATCAGCAACCCGGTTACAAGGAGTAATTATTTTTTTGAAAATCATCCGGTATATTGATTGACATAATCCCCCCGCTCTGGTACTAAACAAGCATTACAGAGAAAGATACTGCCGGCGCCACGGCCGGTTTTATAATAATGAGGTTGAAATGATAGTTATAGAAGGAATTAATCATATCGGGTTAACGGTTTCCAATCTCGATAAGTCGATTCAGTTCTACCGTGATCTGTTCGATTTTGAAGTCATTGAAAAAATGGGATCATCCGGCATCGCGTTTCTCCGCATGGGTGATATTATCATTGGCCTTTACGAAGATGAAGATTACAAAAACTCAACGGACACGAAGAACAGGCTCTCCTTTTTTGTTGACGAGGAGGATTTCGACGACGCCATTGACGAACTCGAAAGCGCCGAAATAGAGATCATCTACGGGCCTGAAAATATCCGCGGGGGGCAGCTCCTGGTCTTTGTCGATCCGGACGGCAACCAGATCGAACTGTCGTATCCGAAAGTAAGCTGATTTAATAATCATTCACCGCCGGGCAGGGAAGAGGGGTTGATGTTCAATCCCTCTTGTTTTTTATTGATGATACAGGGCGCCTCTCATTAATCCAAAGAGTGACCCTGAAGATTTGGCAGAGAAAACATGGTAGAAGTTATCTTGAAATATTTGTCATTGCGAGCGAAGCGAAGCAATCTCTCAATTTAGTTTGATATAACCC
>CAZEPS010000060.1:0-18967 GCA_964514165.1 uncultured Leptospirales bacterium | reverse complement strand
TCTATCTTCATCATCTACGGCATCATGACCCAGCAGTCCATCGGGAAACTCTTCCTTGCAGGAATTATACCGGGTATTCTTCTGACCCTCCTGTTCGTCGCAACTATTCTCATCTGGACAACCCTGAGGCCGGAACTCGGGCCGAAAGGGCCGAAGGCCTCGTTCAGGGAGAGGCTTGAGTCCCTCTCGGGCCTCGTGGAGACCATATTTCTCTTCATTCTGGTGATGGGCGGGCTCTTTGTCGGGTTCTTCACCCCCACCGAGGCGGGGGCGATCGGGGCATTCGGGACCCTGATCCTGGCGGTGCTGCGCAAAAACCTCACCTTTGAGGGCTTTACCGCGTCCCTGTTTGAGACCACGAGAATATCGTGCATGATTCTCGTTATCGTCGCCGGGGCCACAATATTCGGTCATTTTCTTGCCGTGTCGCGCATACCGTTTGATATCGCCAACTGGATATCGGGATTCAATCTCCCTTCCGCCTTTATCATTTTTCTGATTATACTGGTCTACCTCCTGGGAGGATGTTTTATCGACGCCCTGGCCCTGATAATGCTGACCATACCGATTTTTTACCCGGTGGTCATCAAGCTCGGATATGACCCGATCTGGTTTGGCGTGATTATTGTCCTGGTGACCCAGATTGGCGTTATCACTCCACCGGTGGGGATTAACGTGTACGTGGTGAGCGGGGTCGCCAGGGACGTGCCGCTTGATGTGATTTTCAAGGGTGTTGTTCCGTTGCTCATAGCATTGATAATCGGGACCCTGATACTGATTCCCTTCCAGCAGCTGGCCCTGTTCCTGCCGAACCTGATTCAATAACAGCGGTGGCGTCAGTATTTCATGTAGTGGAATGGTTCTATTGTGCTCAGGTATTCCGAGCTCAGGGTCTTGAATCCGTTCTTTTCGATTAGCTTCAGCGCCTTTTCAATTTCCTGGACATCGAGCACGAAGATTGCCTGCTTGAAGCTCTCGAGGACGAAGCCGTAGGCGTTCTCGATATTGATTTTGTTGTCAGCGAGGATCTGGGCGAGGCTGTCGAGGCCTCCCGGCCTGTCGTCAATGAGAACCGCGATGATCTCTTTCAGTGAGACCGATATTCCCGCTTTTTCCAGGGCTTTTAAAGCAGCCTTTGGATCCTCAACAATGATGTTGAGAAATCCTTCTTTTCCGAATGAGGAGATTGTTATCGCCCGGATGTTCAGCTTTTCCCCGGCCAGGATATGGGTTACCTCGGCCAGTTTTCCCGGCTTGTTCTCGGCTGGAATGAGCAGTTGATGTGCGATCATGGCGGACTCCGATAACAATCAGTTTATCGGCTCATTCTGGGCTGTGAGTTGAAAATTTCAAGTATAATATGGAAACCTCTTGTTTCATTAATAGAGGTTCCCGTAATATATAAAATTATCTTGTTGCCAGTTACAAGCCAGCATATATGGTACCTGAAGTCATTACCAGTATAATTCACCCATGAGGAGCAACCGATGAGCCGTCTCTTTGATAATGAAGAAATATCCAACCTGGACGCCAAGTTCGAGGCACAGAAAATAGTCTTCGGCCCGGTCATGTTCCAGGCCGCCCGGGTCTTGCGGGACACCGGTATCCTGGATACCCTGAAAAAAAACCGGCGCAGGGGGATGACCCCGGAAGAGATTTCCCGCGAGGTTTCTGTCTCCCTCTACGGGGTAAAGGTACTGGCGGAAGCGGGCATGGCCATGGGACTCCTGCGACTGGAGGAGGGAAGGTATTTTTTAACCAAGACCGGGTTTTTCATTACAGGGGATCAGATGACCAGGGTAAACATGGATTTCGTCAATGACGTCTGCTACAGGGGGATGTTTCACCTGGACGAAGCGATAGAGTCAGGGAAGCCTGCGGGACTGAAGGAATTCGGCAACTGGGAGACCATCTACCAGGGACTGTCCCGCCTGCCGGAAGATGTCCAGGAGAGCTGGTTCTCCTTTGACCATTTTTACTCTGACGACGCCTTTCCTGACGCCCTGAAGATCGTGTTCAAGGATAACCCGAAAAATATTCTCGATATAGGCGGGAACACGGGGAAATGGGCAGTCCGGTGCGCCCGGCACTCCGATGAGGTTGAAATGGTTATCTTCGACCTGCCGGGTCAGCTTGAAAAGGCCTATCGGTATATTGAAGAGGAAGGATTCGGTTCACGCATCCGGGGACATGAGGCCGATATACTGGAACCCGTTAGTGAAATTCCATCCGGCTTTGACCTGATATGGATGAGCCAGTTCCTTGACTGCTTTTCCGAAGAGGAAATCGTGATAATCTTAAAGAAGATCCGGCAATCGATGGATAAGAATACGACCGTTGCCGTTATGGAAACCTTCTGGGACCGCCAGGAATACGAGGCGGCCCAATACTGCCTCATCGGAACGTCCCTCTATTTCACGGCAATGGCAAACGGGAACAGTAAAATGTATCATTCGGCGGATATGATTCGCTGCATCGAGGAAGCCGGCCTCCGCGTGGTGGAAGACCATGACCGGGTGGGGTTGAGCCATACCATACTGAAGTGTAAAACAGCCGGGGAATAACCGGCCTTCTCGCGGCAATGGCGATTTGCAACGGTTTTATAATGAAGGATATATCTCGTTGATAAAAACATCCTTCTGCCGGAACTCAGCAAGTACCGTGGAAGAAACCCCTTTATTCTTCAGTAAAGTGTTGAACCTGGCCGCGTGGTCGTGGATGCAGGTTTTCACGAATCTTGTGAATTGATCAAACAATTCTTGAGGTACTATCCCGTTGTCGTATTGAATAAGGTGGTGCTCGATAGGGCCAGGGAATGGATCTATTCCCCCGGAAGCCTCAATGACCTGCCCCGGGAGATCCTGTCCGAAGCGTTTAACCGGCGCGGTACCGAATACCGGCTGTGAGACTCGTTTAAAAAGGGAATATCTTTTGTGAAGAAAGACATCAGGACCTGTGAACCGGAGGGGCTCTACCATATGATATTGTGTCGAAATCTGGTATTCACCCATTTCTCGGAATCTATCCAGGCCGGGACCCTTGACACAATCACCGGCCATGTCCACGAGAGAGGGATGATTGTTATCGGTAAGAATGAGTCCCTTCCGTATCTGCCGGAAAATCTGGAGCGGCATCCGAAAAACCAATTAATTTTCAGAAAGATTTGACCTGCCTTTTTGATATATGATACTTGTTTTGAATTCAAATCAGTCGGTAAATCTATTTGTTAACATAAAATGCATGATAATGCATTTTCATCGTTTCTGAATGAGAGGTGCATCGCGCCTCTCATGAAAAACCAAGAGATAAAAAAGTACTATTCAGAGTTGTTGAGTCATGGAATATGAAATTGATTACAATGTAACCGGGATTGTACAGGATTTTCGTGACCGATACAGGATTAATACCGATAACAATCGGTCAAACAGGGCAGCAATTGATCATTTCAGGGCGATCATATACGATTATTACGATACTTACGGCAGGAAACTACCCTGGAGAAATGATCCTGATCCTTATCATGTTCTGGTATCAGAGGTGATGCTACAGCAGACCCAGGTTGACCGGGTAATCGGGAAATATACCGCTTTCATAAACCGGTTCCCCACCCTGCAGAAACTCGCTGACGCGCAACTCGAAGAAGTACTGGCACAGTGGCAGGGGCTCGGGTACAACCGGAGGGGACTCTACCTGCATCGACTTGCCCGGGAGGTGATGGAGAACTTCGGTGGTCTTGTTCCGGATACGCCGGAAGATCTGGTGAAACTCCCCGGCCTGGGACGGGCCACGGCAGCGTCGATATCCGTTTTCGCATTCAACCGGCCTGTCGTTTTTATCGAAACAAATGTCCGGACTGTTTTTATACACTTCTATTTCCCTGATGAGGATAAGGTTCCTGACGGCAGTATTGAACCCCTGGTGGAGAGGACCCTGGACCGGGACAACCCGAACCGGTGGTATTCTGCCCTCATGGATTACGGAACCATGATTAAAAAGAATCACCCGAATCCCGGGCGGAGGAGCGCGCACCACAACAGGCAGCCCCCTTTTAACGGATCCGACCGACAGCTTCGGGGGAAAATTATCGCCCTGTTGCTGGAAAACCCCGGCCTCAGCGCCGCATCCTTCATTGAACTGACCGGGTATGACGATTTGAGGGTAGAACAGGCGCTCAAAACAATGGAACGGGAAGGATTGATCCGCGTTAAGAAAAAACAGTATTTTATAGGATAAAAACAGAGACCGGCATTCGCCTTTACCGGTGAACTCTTCAGTATATGGCACAACCTGTCAGGCTTAATGACAGCAGCACACTGGTCCCGTAATCCAGGGAAAAACAGCACCGTGGCTGGGTAAAACTCAATTGACACTGATATAACAAATTTGTATGGATTGATAACCAGACAGATAGATACCAGGAAAAATTCAATGAAAATGATATCGAAACCGGAGATTCGGTTCTGCGACATCGGGGACGCGGAAATCTCCTATCTCACCTATGAAGGGGAGGGGCCGGCTCTCATTTTTCTTCACGCAACCGGATTTCTTCCATGGCTCTGGCACCCGATTGCCCGGGAATTGACCGATAACTATCGTGTTCTGGCACCCTATTTCTGTGACCATCGTGAATCCGAACCGGAAGAGGGCGGCCTGCTCTGGTATACCCTGGCGGAGGATTTGCGCGCCTTTTGTGAAACCCTCCGGATCAGCGATCCTTTTCTCGTTGGGCATTCAATGGGGGGCACGGTCATGACCCTGGCGGGCGCCACCGGTGCTGATTTTAGCCCGGAAAGGATGATCCTGATTGAGCCCATATATCTTCCCGAATTCGTGTATGACATTGAGATTTCTGTGGAGCATCACCCCCTGGCCGCGAAATCGATCAAGCGAAAACATCTGTGGGAGAGCGAGGAGGACCTTCGGGAATATCTTCAGAATAAGAAACTCTTTGAAAACTGGGACCCCGAAATGCTCGATCTCTACGTAGAGTATGGAATGAACAGAACCGAAGCAGGGGGCCTGTCCCTGGCGTGTCATCCCCGCAGGGAAGCGTCGCTTTTCATGGGGGGTGCTCACTATAATCCATGGCCCCTCCTCGGTGAGGTAACCTGCCCTGTGCTGGTTGTTGAAGGAGGCAACAGCGAGAACAGGGAACATATCGACCTGAAAAAAGCGTCCTCACTCTTCCCCCGGGGTGAGTATCTCTGCGTGGAAGGTGCGGGTCACCTTGTTCCCATGGAACAGCCCAAAACCGTCGTGAAGATTGTGCGGGATTTTTTCGTGTAAATCGTTCAATTAGTGAAGACCAGGATGCAAACAGGCAGGTTTTATCACAGGGCACATGCAATAAGGGTGCATCCAACAATTTCGGGTTATTAATACTGAATTCTGTTAAATAAGAATTGACATAATACGGTGAATCCAGTATTGAACAAAGTTTATTCTAAAGCGATTACAATATACTGATCTGATTTTGGAGGCTGTATGAAAAAAATTGTGGTTATCTCTTTCTTTCTTACCCTGGGGTTGTTTGTTCTCCTGGTTGGTTTTCAGTCAAAGAATATGGCCATAGCCGGAGACGGCTGCTATATCTGTACCTCTGACAGCAAGGACAGTTCCGGGGAAAGGATACACTACTGCCGGTACGGCAGCAGCGATACCTTCGACCAGAGAAAGGCGTGTAAAGCTGCTGGATGCAATGTGACCGGCACCGCGAGCTGTCCGACAGCGGCAAACTACAACGTAATAAATCCTTAATAGATGTAACAGAATAAAGCATGAAAAGGCCTTTCGGGGCCTTTTTTTATTCCTGAAATGGAATTGTAACTATGCCGTTTGAAACATAGTCTAAAATACTCTTTTTTTTATTAAGAGGAAAACTCGTGTTGATTTTATATACATTATCTTTTATATTTACACTATAAAAACAAAGGGAGGGATCATGGCTGAAGAACAACGTACTCATCCGAGATACGACATTCAGGATAACGTGAATATGAAATTAAACGATAAGAATATACTGTGCCACCTCCAGAACCTGTCAGTGGCCGGTGCCTATATGAGGGTCAATGAAAGGCACAACGGGGATGTCGCCTATAACCATATCGGAAGAAATGTTCAAATGGAATTTAACTCAGGAAGAAGTCAACAGAATATCACTGGAAGAATTTTACGGTTTGATACGGTAGGGAAGGATATTTTTCTAGCCGTGTTTTTTTCACAGCGTTACAGCTTTGAAGGGTGATTTCTCAACGAACTATCCACTTTATTCCTCTTGCCGGAATGACAATATGATCTGATCTATCTACAGATAATTTCCGGAGTTTTTTGTTCCGGCATTCTGTGGCAGGTGTAAATTACTTTCTTTATCGCTGGAAAAATTTTTTCAGCACCGCGAGACCGCCGAGAGAGGTTTCCTTGTACGAGGTATTCATGTCTCTCCCTGTCCGGGCCATGGCATCAACGATATCATCGAAGGTGACCCGGTGCCGTCCGTCGGAGAGGAGTGCGTACTCGCCGCAGGCGAGGGCACGGTCGGCGGCGAATGCGTTGCGTTCGATGCATGGTATCTGCACAAGTCCCGCTACCGGATCGCAGGTGAGGCCGAGGTGGTGTTCCATCCCCATCTCAGCCGCGTATTCGATCTGGTGGAGGGTGCCGCCCAAAAGATAGGCTGCCGCGCCGGATGCCATGGCGCAGGCGGTCCCCACCTCGCCCTGGCATCCGACCTCTGCCCCTGATATGGAGGCGTTGGTCTTCACGAGGTTGCCTATTATTCCGGCGGTGGCCAGGGCCCGGAGGATGACCTCGACGCTTAGCTCCATGTTTTCTTTCAGGTAACGGAGCAGGGAGGGGATGACACCGCTGGAGCCGCAGGTCGGGGCGGTGGCTATGGTTCCCCCGGCGGCGTTCTCCTCGGAAACCGCCAGGGCGTAAGCTGAAAGGTACCCGGTCCGCTGGAAGTCCCGGGAGGAATTTTTTGCTTTCAGAAAATACGACCTGGCCTTGCGCTCCAGTTTCAGTTCCCCGGGAAGGACCCCTTCGGAATTGAGGCCCCGTTTTACCGCCTCTTCCATGGTTTGCCATACACGGGAGAGGTAATCCCAGATGTCACTGCTTTCCCTTTCAGAAACGAGCTGCCACAGGGGCCTTCCCTCCCGGTGGCACCAGTCGAGAACCGATTCCATGTTATTGAGTTCGTAAACCTCCGGAGAATCGATATCCCTGCCTTCTTCCTTTATGGCACCTCCGCCCACACTGTATATATTTTTTGAAGTGATTATTTTTCCGTCAGGCGATATCGACTCCAGTTTCATGCCGTTCGGGTGTTCAGGGAGTGTTTCGCCCGGCTTCCAGATTATTTCGACCGGGTCCGGGGAGAGGGCTTCGGTTATGGCCACGTCCGTGAGGTGTCCCCTGCCGGTGGCAGCGAGGCTTCCGTACAGGGTCACCCTGAACCGCGCGGCGCCGGGGTTTTCTTTCCTGAATTTGTCAGCCGCGAAGCGGGGCCCCATGGTGTGGCTTGACGAGGGGCCGACCCCGATGCGGTATAATTCCTTAATGGATTTCATTATCGAAAACGTGTTACTGCCAGGTGACCCTGGTAAGGGCGCTCCGCCAGGGCCGTGGCGTGATGAATTTGTCCCGGCCGGTGAGCTCCCGGTAGAGGAGGTTCATCTCGGCAAGGGTGTTGAGGGTCCCAACTATTTTATGTGCCTTCTTGTAGACCTGCTTTACTGATCCTTCTTTGTTGAGATGAAATTCTGCAACGCAGGCGTACCGATCTAAAGACTCGATTATCTCATCTTTATTCGCTTCCCTGTATTTTCCGGAAACGCTTTTCAAAGCCAGGCGCATGCCGTTCACCGCGTCGAAATCGATGCCCTGGGGATAGGCGCCGTTGAAGACCCGGGCGCCCCAGAGGCCGGTCTTTCGCTGGAGCTTGATTATGTTCGTTATGACCTTTTCAGGATAGGGGATCGGCTTTCCCAGGCTGTCGTATATCCACCAGAAGTGGGCGGCTCCCCCCAGGTCAACCGTGGTCGGGTTAGTAATTATCGGATCGAGGATGCCGTTTTTCCAGAAACCGTTTTTCGGATCAACCTGTGAAGTGAATTCTTCGAGGACCCACTCCGTCCAGTTGCCGGGGAGTTCAACCCCCTGGGGCGCGTCGATGACCGCGGCCGCGGCGCCCGCCTCGTGGGAACCGGTCCAGACCTCGTCCCAGGAGAAGCTGTCGAGCCAGGCTTCGACCGCTTCCGGGCTGTTGAAGGTCTCCCCGGCCCACCGGTGCGGGTATTTCGGTTTCTTCCCGAGGAGCTTCAACGCGGCGGTGGCGAATGCCGTGGCATGGGTCGAGCTCTCGCCGGAGAGGTTCCCCCGGTCGAAGCGGCCGGTTTCCGGGTTCTGGTAGGACTGTATCACCGCGGCCCATTCGTCCCTTCCTTCCGGTGTTGTGCGGTCGTCAAGCTCATTCAGTATCCAGAGGACGTAAGCCATGTCAGCTGACCCGTAAAGGTCCGTCTTGCCACCCGGCGCAATAGAAAAGTGCCCCCGAATGTCTTTCGGGTCGTATGGATAGCTGTCGTCATGGAAACTCCGGATGTAATCGTCAAGCTGGCCGTAGAATCCGGACAGATCGTATGTTTCTGACAAATCGCATTCGTTGAGCACATAGGGACCGCTGTAGAGGTAGTAGCGGACCGCGCCGTACAGGCCGGCCGCCGCGAGGCTGATGAAAACAAGGAGTATCCAGGTCAATTTCTTTTTCATTGTATATCCTGCCGATTTTTTTTTCAAGAATATCCTGTAATGTATTCATGGAAAGATCAAGTTAAAAATGTAGCAGAAATGGATTCCTACATTTGAAAATTTTGTAGTAATATAATATATTAGAAGTATCTAAATATAATAGTAAAAACAAACAGGAGTTATAGCCATGATTATGTCAAAGACCAAAGAAAGGAATAAAGAGAATAAAAAAGAGCAGTCCAGTAATGTGACCAGGGACATCATTGAGATTCGATATAAACTTCAGGAACAGAAAAGGTACTTTGACAGCGGTGAAACGAAAAACGTAAAATTCAGGATACGTCAGCTGAAACTTCTAAAGAAGGCGATTGTCGCACACGAGGAGGAGGTTCTTGACGCAATTTCACGGGACCTTCAACGGTCAGCAGTGGAGGCTTACATAACCGAGATTGCAATCCTTTTCCAGGACATCGATCACACGATCCGCAATCTGAAAAAGTGGGCACGGCCCCGGCGGGTCGGTACCCCCTGGCTATATCAGCCGGCGAGGAGTAAAGTGGTGCCTGAGCCGTACGGCCAGGTGTTGATTATCGCTCCGTGGAACTATCCTTTTCAGCTGATGATTGCTCCGTTGATTCCGGCGATTGCCGCAGGAAACGCGGCAGTGCTGAAACCGTCGGAAATGGCTCCTGCAACATCAAAAGTTATCAGTAAAATAATCAGCAGTACCTTTGATCAGAGGTATGCTTTCGTCGTGGAAGGGGGAGTAGAGGTCTCACGGGAACTCCTCAAGGAGAAATTCGATTACATTTTCTTCACCGGCGGCACCCAGGTCGGAAAGATCATCATGGAGGCCGCGGCCAGTAACCTGACCCCGGTGACCCTGGAACTGGGCGGCAAAAGCCCTGTTGTTATCGATAAAACGGCAAACCTGGACAAGGCGGCCCGGAAGGTGGCCTGGGGAAAGTTTATCAACTCCGGCCAGACATGCCTTGCCCCTGATTATATCCTGGTACACCGCGACGTAAAGGACCGGTTCATGGTGCGTTTGACCCGTCACATCAGGGAATTTTATGGAGAGGATCCCGGCAAGAGCAAAGACTATTCGCGCATAATAAACGCGAAACACCTGGAGCGGCTCCGCGGATTGATGAAACACGGCAGGAAAGTTATCGGTGGAAAGGTCAACGAGAAGGATCTCTATATCGCTCCGACAATATATGAGGATGTATCCCTGAACCACCCGATTATGCAGGAGGAGATTTTCGGGCCGCTGCTGCCGGTGTTGGAATTCGCTTCCATTGATGAGGCGGTGAAAACTATCAAGACCATGCCGAAGCCCCTGGCCCTGTATCTCTTTACCGGCGATAAAAAAGTTGAAAACAGGATTGTGGGGGATGTTTCAGCCGGAGGTATGGTTATCAACGACACTTTCCTTCATGTGGCCAACCATTTCCTTCCATTCGGGGGGGTGGGTCCGTGCGGTATCGGGGCTTACCACGGAAAGCATGGTTTCGAGACACTGTCACATCACAAGGCAGTGATGAAGAAATCGCTAATCTTTGATATTCCTTTCAGATATCCGCCCCACGGCAACACCATGTGGTTATTTAAGCGGATTTTTGAAAGATAGAATTTGTAAAAAACTTCGTAAAAAATGGACCTCCCAATCGTATAGCTTTTAAACGAATGGGAGGTTGTATTATGAAGATTGATACTACGATTAATGTGAAACGGGTGATTGTTGAGAGGTTTCCTTTCTGGAATTTTCCACCGGAAAAAAAATTAGTAAAATACCTGCAATAGAAATACTATACCGATAACAATACATGAAAATTAAGAATCCTGTCTCTGTTTAAGGAGAATCCTTCTCCAGATAAAGTACACTGGAATGCCGGCTGCTACTACACCCAGTGCGAACTTTGAGGTGTTTGTCCAGGCGAGGAATCCGCTAATCAGCATCGCGACTGAAATACCTATAAAAAAAATGGGCAGCACCGGATAGAAAGGCACTGAGAATTCCCGTTTCAGCCGCTTGTTTTTAATCCGAAGGTAGATAAGGCCGATAACAGTTATCACTGGAAAGATACCGAGGGCGAAACCCATATATTCCATGAGGGTCCTTGCTGTTCCGATATATACATATATTACCGCGAGAAAAATCTGTATGGAAATCGATACCGCCGGGCTCTGGAAACGGGGGCTGATCCTTCCGAGAACTTGAAAGATCATCCGGTCCCTGGCCATGGCGTAATATACCCGGGGGCCGGTCATGACCTGTACGGAAATTGATGAGAGAAGGATGAGCACGATCCCCAGTGTGAAAAACAGGGAAAAATTCTCCCCGAAGAGATTTCTGGCGCTTATGGCCCCTACAGCCTCCTGTCCCATCAGTTCGGAAGGGGGAGAGGATACCATGAATACAACGTTAAGCGCTATATACAGTAGTATCGTTATCGATGTCCCGATAAACAGTGCTCTTGGGAGATTCTTGCCCGGATTTTTTATTTCACCCGCCATATAGACCGCCCCGTTCCATCCCGAATAGGAAAACATGATAATGAGCAGCGCCAGGCCGGTAACGGGAATCCCCGGCTCTCCCTTCAATGAATCCGGCGTGTATTCCGTGACAAGACGTTCAGAAAACTGCCAGTCCAGGAAATAGAATCCGATGCCAATGAATGTAACAACGATGATGAGCTTCAGGGATGTGAGAAAATTTTGTATTATACTTCCCTTTCGCACGCCGTGTATATGGACAGCCCCGATTAATACAATAATAGACGCTGCGATGGTCTTCTGCATCCAGGTACCCTGAATATTAAACGCCTCGTTACCTACGGGTGACAGGCTCAGGAGAAACTGGTTCAGGTATTCCACCAGGGTTATAGCCGCTGTCGCCACAGACGCTGAAAACCCGACTACCAGGGAAATCCAACCGGTCAGGAAGGATGGTAGGAGCCCGAATATCTGCTTCAGGTAAACATACTCTCCGCCCGCGTCTGGCCAGATCGACGCGAGTTCCGCGTAGCAGAGGGATCCCATTAATGCGGTGAGACCGCCAATGCACCAGAGTACAAGTATAACCATTGAACTTCGGGTCATTTCAAGGACTATGCCGGTTGTAATGAAAATGCCTGTTCCGAACATGCTGGCGATAACAATTATTATCGCGCCGCCCAGGCCGATCTGACGCTGTAATTCCATATAGTACTAACCGTGGATATCCTGTGTTGTGTGAGAATCTACAGAGGTGCTGTATCTGTAATTGTTGTATTTTCGTAACTATTCAGTTATATGTAATTATATTAACAAATTTTATAAAAATGTACATCTATTCAGCAATAGCTGAGTAGATACGTATTTTCTTTTACAGGTTACGTCAGTCAAGTTATATATTTTTGAAATGCACGCCGTATATATCTTCCTGTTGAATAGTACTTGCATTTCCTGAATATTTGAATACCTTGTGAACCATGTTTTCACATTATCAAAAAGTCCTGGATGAGATATCCCGTAATCTAAAAAATAGATTTGGAGATGAAATAGAAGGAATATACGCCTTCGGTTCCCGTGTACGGGGGGACAATAACGACCGTTCCGATTTTGATCTCCTCGTAGTGGTGAAAAACAGGACCTATAAAAAGACACGAGCTGTCATCAGCGTCATAGTCGACACAGAAATGAAATACGATATGTCTTTTATTCCAGTGGTTAAGGATTCTGATTCATTCACCAGAGAGCGGCAGTATAATACCCCGTTTTATCAGAATATCATGAAGGAGGGGATTTCACTATGACCCTCAATAAAGAAGAAAAAAAATCTTTAAGTAAAATCCGCATGGAAAAGGCCCGGGAGTTTTTTGAAGATGCAATAGATAATTTAAAAAACGACCGTTATCGGACAACAATTAATCGATCATACTACAGTGTATTAAACGGGGTCCGTTCTGTGCTGATCCTTGAAGGGCTGAATCCTGAAACCCACGACGGTATTATAACAATGGTAAGCCTTCATTTTATCAAAACAGAAATGCTGCCGGTTGAATTCATCAAGATATATAAATCGCTACTGTCTCACAGGACCGATGTCGATTATGGGGATTTTGATATGTCAGATAAAAACGAAGCGGAACAATCAGTCAAAGACGCGGAATGGTCCCTAAAGGTTCTGGAAAACTTGCGTCAGAGACTCAATAAGGAGCTGTAAAAATTACCCTATCTCCAGCACTACCTTTCCCCGGGTATGCTTTGTCTGCACATGCTCATGGGCGTCCCGTATACTGTCCAGGGGGTAAACGCTGTCTATGACAGTTTTTAGAAATCCGTTGTCATACCATTCCGCCAGTAGTTCCAGGTCCTGTACCGCTGACTGTACCATTATGAGTTCGGCCTTTTTGTCACCAGGGTCACTCTCTTTTTTATTCAAGATACTCTTGCCCGGTACCGTGGTAATGTAAGCACCTCCCGGATGAAGTATGTTCATGACCTGCTTATAGTCCTGGTTGCCGAAGACATCGAAAAAAATGTTAAAACGTTTGCCACTATCGAAAATGTTTTCCTGGTTGTAATCGACGGTATTCACTGCTCCGAGTTTTCTTGCATAATCATGGTTGGATACGCTGCAGATAGCGGTCACCCGGGCGCCGTAACAGGCGCTGGCAATCTGCACCGCGAAGGTACCGACTCCCCCTGACGCGCCGTTAATGCAGACTTCATCATCCTCCTGAATACTCCCTTTATCACGGAGCGCCTGGAGGGCGGTGAGCGCGGCGCAGGGCATGGACGCCCCCTGGAGGAAATCGGCGGTCCCGGGCATTCGCCCCGCCTGGTGGCCATGGACAAGGGCGTATTCCGCCGCGGTCTTTCCCCGCATGGATTCGTCGTCGATGTAGCCGTAAATCCGGTCGCCGGTAACGACATGGGCGACCCCCCTGCCGACCTCTTCCACAATCCCGGCAAAGTCGTACCCGGATACCTGGGGGAACTCCGTGCCGCTCATCATCACGAAGCGCCCCTTGCGCACGAAGGTGTCCTTCGGGTTTACGCCTGCCGCGTGGACCCTCACCAGGACCATTCCGTCTTCGATCACAGGCACGGGAATATCCTTTATTTCGAGGACGTCAACCGAGCCGTATTCGTTAAAAATCGCCGCTTTCATACACTGCAGCCTTTAGAATATTTAGTGCGAAGATAAAACATCATGGTTGCTTTCCATGTACAAAAATATTAAGGGTACCTCTATGTTTTTGAAGTCACCTTATGTGTACATAGTCTGATAAAACCAGCATTTGCAATTTTAAGGATAATTGGAAATGCTGGTTTTTAGATGTGCCCTTCTATTATTTGTAGTGACAAAATATAAAGAAGTCAAAGCATTTTTATATGAAAAACGTTTCTCTTGTTCAGGTTGTAAAAAGCGAGTTATGGGATTTGTTATTTATACATCGTCCATGTAGTTGATTTTGCCGGTGACATACCCTTTTTTAGATTTTTTATCACCGTGCATTACGGTTATTTCTTGACGAAACATCACTACAAATGTATAGTAATTTTATTATGAAGGATAAACCGGCTGCCGATATCAATCCCCTCTCCCTGTTCCATCCACTGATTCGTGAGTGGTTCGTGGATGAGGTAGGGTCCCCCACCGACGTCCAGACCCGGGCATGGCCACTGGTGGCCAAAGGGAAACACCTGTTGATGACGGCCCCCACCGGGAGCGGCAAGACCCTGGCCGCCTTCCTCTGGGCGCTGAACCGGATAGTTATCGGGGACTGGCCGGCCGGCGCGGTACGGGTTGTGTACGTCTCTCCCCTGAAGGCGTTGAACAACGACGTGCGCAGGAACCTCCTCATGCCCCTCGGCCGCCTCCGGGAGCTCTTCCACCGGGCCGGCGAGCCCTTTCCCGACATACGGGTCCAGACCCGGAGCGGGGACACGCCGCAATCCGAGCGGGCAGCCATGATTCGCCGCCCCCCGGATATTCTCATCACCACCCCGGAGAGCCTCAATATCATGATTACCTCGAAAAACGGCCGGGGGCTCTTCCGGGGCGTGGCCACGGTCATCCTCGACGAGATTCACGCCGTGGTGGGGGAGAAGCGGGGCACCCACCTCATCACGGCAGTGGAGCGGCTAACCCTCCTTTCCGGGGAGTTCCAGCGTATCGCCCTCTCGGCAACGGTGCGCCCCCTGGAGGAGGTGGCGCGGTTCGTTGGCGGTTTCACCGAGACCGGCGGCGCGTACCGCCGGCGCGAGGTTACCGTCGTCATGTCGAGGGACCCGAAGGAGTACCGGGTCTCGGTACGGTTTCCGGAAGACGCTGCCGCCAGGGTCGAGGACGACTCCTGGTGGCCCGCGCTGGTCGATGAGTTCCGGGAACGGATTGGCGAGCACCGTTCGACGCTCCTCTTCGCCAACAGCCGCCGCATGACCGAAAAAGTGACCCGCCTCATCAACGAAAAGGAAGGATCAATCACCGCCTACTCGCACCACGGATCACTCTCAAAGGAGATCCGGTACGTGGTGGAGCAGAAACTCAAAGAGGGGAAGCTCAAAGCCATCGTGGCCACCGCCTCCCTTGAGCTCGGCATCGACATCGGCGACCTCGACAGCGTCATCCTCATCCAGTCGCCTTTTTCCATATCATCGGCCCTCCAGCGGGTGGGGCGTGCCGGCCACGGGGTGGGCCAGGTAAGCCGGGGCATAATCTACCCGACCCACGGCAGGGACTTTCTCGACGCGGCCCTCATCGCCCGGGCGGTGGCCGACCGGGACATCGAGGAGATCCGCCCCGTTGACCTGCCCCTGGACGTACTGGCCCAGGTGATACTCTCCATGACCTCGGCCGAAACCTGGCACTACGACGAACTATACCGCTTCCTGAAAACCTGCTGGCCCTACCGGGACCTGACTGAAAAACAGTACCGCCTGGTCATTGAGATGCTGACCGGCCGCTACGCCGACTCCCATATCCGGGAGCTGAACCAGCGTCTCTCCTGGGACCGGATCGACGGGACCCTGGAGGCCAGGAAGGGGGCCCGGTATTTCATTTACATGTCCGGCGGTACCATTCCCGACCGGGGATACTACGACCTGCGCCTGATGGACACGAAGGCGAAAATAGGCGAGCTCGACGAGGAGTTCGTGTGGGAGCGCTCCATCGGGGACACCTTCACCCTGGGAAACCAGACCTGGCGCATCCTCGGGATCAGCCACAACGACGTGGAGGTTGCCCCCACGGACCGGAGTCCCGGGATCTTCCCCTTCTGGAAAGCGGAACAGCTGAACCGGGATTTTCATTTTTCGGAAAAAATCAGCGCGTTCCTCGAAGATGCCGACAAACGGGCCGGCGACGAATCCTTTGCCGTTGAATTGAAAGATAACTATTTTCTGGACGGTCCGTCGTCTCTGGAACTCGTCAATTTCCTGAACCGCCAGAAGGTGAAGACCGGGGTTTCCCTGCCGCACCGGCACCACCTGGTCATCGAACACTTCGATGATCCCCTGAATCGGAGCGGATCAAAGCAGGTGATACTCCACACCCTCTGGGGCGGCCGGGTGAACCGGCCCTTTGCCCTGGCCATCCAGGCCGCCTGGGAGGAAACCTGCCGGTACCGCCTCGAGGTATTCGCTGAGAACGACTGCATCGCCCTGCTCCTGCCCCACGAGTTCAGCGCCGGGGACATTCTCTCGCTCGTGACTGCGGATAATGTCGAATCGTTCATCAGAAAGAAACTCGGGGAGACCGGGCTCTTCGGTGCGAAGTTCCGGGAGAACGCGGGACGGGCCCTCCTCCTCCCGAAAGGGGGGATCCGCAAACGGCTTCCCCTCTGGCTCAACCGGCTCCGGTCGAAGAAACTTCTCCAGGCCGTGAGCCGGTACGGCGACTTTCCGATTCTCCTCGAGACCTGGCGGGAGTGCCTGAACGACGAGTTCGACATCCCGAATCTCAAGAAGGTCCTGGACGAGGTCCACTCCGGCGAGATACGGGTCTCCGAGTGCGTCACCGACGCCCCGTCACCCTTTGCCGGGAGCCTCATCTACCGCCAGATAAACAAGTACATGTACGAGGACGACGAACCGGGCCCCGGGGGAGGGGCCGCACTCTCAGACGATCTCGTCAGGGAAGTGGCGGCTAACGCCCTTATACGGCCCGATATCCCGGCGGAACTTGTCTCTGACCTCGAGTCCCGGCTACAGCGAACGGCACCCGGGTACGCCCCCGATTCCCCTGTTGAGCTCCGGGACTGGGCCCTGGAACGTCTCCTCATTCCGGCAGGGGAGTGGGAGCTTCTCATGGCCGCGATTGAACGTGACCGCGGTGCAGATGAGAATATCCTCAAACCTGTCTGCGATAAAATCGCCCGCCTGGTTGTACCGGTAACCGGGCAGGAAATGATCTCTGCGGTGGAGAACCTCCCCTGGCTGACCGCAGCGTTTAACTGGAAAATTGAAGAACTCTGCCTCATGCCAGTGGATGGCTCCCGCGATGACAAGAGACTTCGCACGGCGATACGGAAAGCCTTCGACACGATCGAACCGGACGATCCGGCTCCTGAGCGTTTCCTGGTACGGTGGCTCCAGTACTACGGGCCGGTGAAAATCTCCCGCGTCAGGGAACTCTTCGGTTTTAAACCGGAAAGCCTTGACGCCATCCTGACCGATCCTGACATGGCCGGCGAGGTCATCGTCGACGAGATAACCCGGGGCGCCGGTGAGGCCGAGGTATGTCTCAGGGAGAACCTGGAGATACTGCTGCGCATGCTCCGCCGGGCGAGCCGCCCCTCGTTCACTGCCCTGCCGATCGAAGACCTTCAGCTCTTTCTCGCAGAGTATCACGGTATCACCTCCCGGGGGGGCGACATCGACACCCTCAAGCAAAGGCTGGAGCAGCTCTTCGGGTACCCGGCCAGGGCGGAGCTCTGGGAGGAAGTGATCCTCCCGGCGCGGTTGTCCCCCTATTATAAAACCTGGCTCGACAGCCTGTACCAGGAGAGCGACCTTATCTGGTTCGGGTGCGGAACCAGGAAGGCGGCATTCTCCTTCCAGTCTGACCTGGACCTCTTCAGGGGATGCCTGCACCAGGGCTCTGACCCCGGACCCCTGGTCCCCCTCGAAACCGGGCGGTATTCTGCCCTGGACCTGGCGAAGCGGGCGGGCATCAGGCCACGGGAAGCTGTCCCCAGGATCTGGGACCTGGCCTGGGAGGGGTGGGCGGCCAACGACACCTTCGCCTCGCTCCGTAACGGTATTATCGATGATTTTTCTCTTAAGGAAACCCCCTGGGCCGGGCGCCGCCGGCACCTGGGGAGAGGATTAGGGCATTGGCAGATCGAGCCTGCCGGCCCCGGGAGCTGGTTCCGCCTCGACTACGGCGAACCGCCCGGCGACCTCATCGAAGAGGAGGAAATCAAAAAGGACCGGGTGAGGCTGTTGCTCGATCGGTACGGGATTCTCTTCCGGGAACTCCTGGCTTACGAGCTTCCCGAATTTCAGTGGAAATTACTTTTCAGAACGATCCGACTCATGGAGCTCTCCGGGGAACTCATCACCGGGCATTTTTTCGAGGGAATCCCGGGGCTCCAGTTCATGTCACCGGAAAGTTTCAGGAGACTCCGTTCCGGCCTTGACCGGGAGTCTGGCCATTTAATGTTATTGAATTATGAGCGATAAACTTGGATTATATTAAATGTAGAAAAAATTAAGGCGATTAGCCGCTTCGGCCAAATCGCCCCAAATTTTTAAGAAGAGAAGAAATCGAATTAACGAAACCGATATTTTATTTATTTTCTTCAACCTGTTTGATCATATTATTGACAAGGTGGACATGACCCTGTTCAAAATCAGCCAGATGATCGAAAGTCTTTTTGGCTTCCTCGCTACCGGCTCCCTTTGACATCTTCAAAAAGAGATCCCGGGCATCTTCTTCCAGTTTCAAAGCCATATCAAGGATTTCTCTTTCGGTCGATGCAGCCTTAACATTATCCAAAAGCCCTTTGTGTTTGGATGCCATTTCTTCATTTATTTTTGGAAGACCGGGTTGACGAAGAACATCGGCGGTTGTATTCCATTTCTCCGAACGCATCAGTGCGTCATGCTGTCCTTCGAGAATAAAAAAGTGCTTTTTCTCCTCGAGTGCCAGTTTTTCAATTATCTCTTTAAAGTTTTCATCTTCTAGTTTCTTGAGAGCCTCGGTGTAAAACACATAAGA
>CAZEPS010000059.1:0-19180 GCA_964514165.1 uncultured Leptospirales bacterium | reverse complement strand
AGAAGGTTTCTTTTCCCATGGCATCTGGTGTAGACATGGTGAGTACATCCCTGGGCATTTTTTCTTAATGGTCTAGGCATAAATGCCTCCTGGATAATAGTATTTATTAATAGATATACGATTGATGATTGGAAAATTTTGAAAAAAAATGATGGTCAGAAATTTTTTTGTGGAAAAAAAACAGGGTCAGAGCCTTACATTAAATCAAAAATAATACACGATTGAACTGAGAATCTCGATCTCATAGGTCCTTTTATACACCGGCAGGTTGATTCCAATGCCGATGCTGGACATGCCCCCCTTGAAGGGATAGGCTCTGACCCCAGGAGCCAGACTCAGGGTGGTAAATCCCTTGTTGCCGCCGTTAAGGTATGTAAGGCCGGTAAACTCCAGGACCATGTCTATATATTTCACGAATGGAAAGAGGAGATACATGCCGTAGTTGAATCTGTTCTCAATCGCGTCACCGGGTCGGGTCCCTACCGGAGAATTAACCGACGTAAACATGGACAATTCAAGATTATTAACCGCGTAACCCAGGGTAAGGTAAGGCTCAACGCTCCCCAGGTAACAGCTCCCGATGTCCTTGTGATGATTGCCGGTGGGAAGTTCACCGGTTATTCCAAAGCCGATTATCACGGTTTCGAGCTCATACAGGGCGAACTTCAGCTTGATCTTCATGTTTCCGAAATCATTCCGGTCTTTGTACCGGTTTTCAATCCAGAAATAAGTGAAACCGTAATAATTTTCATAACTGAAAACGTAATCCCGATTCCGAAATACATAGGGGACCATGTACTCGATCCCGATATTCTTGTTAAAAGCATACCCGGTAACCTGTTGAATCTCGTGGGCCACGATACGTTCCCTGCTGAGGCGGTTGCTCCCCTTGACCAGGGAATAGCGGTAATCGAGACGGACCACCCGGTGCGGTATCGGCACGTCATGAAAAAGGGGGGCCTTGAAACGGGCCTCGGTTTTTTTCGGCCTCTTTTTATACAGGTTTATCGGCTCATCGAAATCCGTCTGACCGAGGGTTGTTGCAGCTGAAATCAAACAGAAAAAGCCCGTTAATACGGCAGTCAACAGGGACTTTATGGCTTTATAATTGTCCATCTCTCCACTTTCGTCCTGATACGCATGTTTGCCTTTGGTATAATTAGAAAAGAACATTTTTTTGCTTCTTTGCCAATAAAAAACTTTAAAATCGTACACTATAAGGTACGTTAATAAAACAGAAAATTAGCTATAATCGGCTTTTGTGCATATCAAATAAGGGGGATGGTAATGTTATATTGAATGCTGGAAACCGATTTTAAGCGACATAATCATATATGAAACATACGTATCAGGTTTAGTTTTCCGTTTATGATTCCTTTTATTTCTTGATGTAAAAATGTTCTTGTCAATATTATTATTCCCTGTATTGAAATCCCAGAGGCTGAATATGGAAACCCAGAAATTTATCGATCTCGAGAACAGGTACGGAGCCAGGAATTACAAGCCCCTGGACGTGGTTCTGACCCGGGGAGAGGGTATTTGGGTCTGGGACGTGGACGGCCACAGGTACCTCGACTGCCTCGCTTCCTACTCAGCGGTGAACCAGGGCCACTGCCACCCGAAGATACTCGAGACCATGATAACCCAGGCGAAGAAGCTGACCCTCACCTCCCGGGCATTCCGGAACGACCAGCTCGGGCCCTTTTACGAGGAACTCTGCACCCTGACTAATTCGCAGATGGCACTTCCGATGAACAGCGGGGCCGAGGCGGTTGAGACAGTAATCAAGGCGGTGAGGAAGTGGGGATATTCGCGAAAGGGAATCCCTGAGAACCGGGCTGAAATAATCGTGTGCAGCAATAACTTCCACGGAAGGACCATTACCATCGTCGGATTCAGCACCGAGGAGCAGTACCGGACCGGCTTCGGACCCTTCACCCCCGGATTCATCGTCATCCCCTTTGGTGACGCGGACGCCCTGGAGCGGGCCATTACCCCAAACACGGTCGGGTTCCTCCTGGAGCCAATCCAGGGGGAAGCGGGAATCATCATACCACCCGACGGATATCTCAAAAGAGTGCGCACCATCTGTTCCGAACACAATATCATGCTCATTCTCGACGAGATACAGACCGGACTCGGCCGCACCGGGAAACTCCTCGCTGAAGAACACGAAGAAATCGAGGCGGACGTAACCCTCATCGGAAAGGCCCTGTCCGGGGGATTCTACCCGGTATCAGCCATCATATCCGTTGCGGATGTCCTCGGGGTTTTTCTCCCCGGCGAACACGGCAGCACTTTCGGCGGGAACCCCCTCGGCTGCGCCGTGGCCAGGACCGCCATGAAGGTTTTGGTCGAAGAGAACATGATAGGTAATTCCGCCGAACTGGGAGAGTACTTCCTCACAGAGCTGAAAAAAATAAAGAGCACTGTCGTAAAGGAGTACCGGGGCCGGGGATTGTTTATCGGTGTTGAACTGGTGAACCAGGCCGGCGGGGCAAGGCAGTACTGCGAGAAGCTTCAATCAAAGGGTCTCCTCTGTAAGGAGACCCATGAAAACGTCATCCGGTTCGCACCCCCCCTCATAATAACGAAGAACGAGATCGACTGGGCCCTCGAACAGATAGAGAGCGTCTTGAAATAGAAAAATCAGGATGGAGGCCATCATGAAAAAGAGACTTGCACTGAAACTCACAATCGGTATCATTATCAGCCTTTCCGTTGTCATCTTTGTGCTGAAGATAATACTTCTCGACTCGTCCTCGATCCCCGAAAAATCAAACCTTGGCATAACCGTGGATGAAATCAGCAGCCTGGCTGGCAATGACGGGAACAGCCTGCCATTGAGGATAAACCGTATCATGATAATAAAGACCACCTTCCCTCAGTGGATGGTTATTGCCGGCGGGGCGGATAAAGATTTCCCCAATTCAGTACCCGCCTACCAGGTAGTGTACCGCGATAAGACTGTTATAATCGATCCAGCCTGCAATACAGAGCAGTGGGAGGAGATTGCGGCCGGCGAAGAATTCCTCTTTTACAAGGATAACTATGAAAAACTGCAACAGTCGATGAGGAAGGCGGCGTACATTATAGCAACCCACGAGCACTCGGATCACATCGGCGGTATCGGCGCATCCCCCTACCTGGAAGAGATAAACAACAAGATCGTTTTCACTGAGGAACAGATACAGAGCAAGTGGACAAAGATGGCCGGCTTCACCGACAAAACCCTCAATGCTCTGACCCCCCTCCGGTACGAGAGGCTCCACCGCCTTCTTCCCGGCCTGGTTCTCATAAAAACACCGGGACACACCCCCGGCCACCAGATGATCTTCGTAAAGCTTCAGAACGGCAGGCAGCTCCTTCTCATCGGCGACGCGGTCTGGAACTCTGCAAACGTGAGGGAACTGAAAAACAGGCCCCTTCTGGCAAGTCTTTTTCTCAGCGAAAACAGGAAAAACGTGGCAAACCAGATCCGGTGGCTCCACGACGAGATCTACTTCCCGGAAAAAGGCGTGGTGCCGGTGGTTTACCACGATTACACCCAGCTCGAGATACTGGTGAAGGACGGAATTATCGGGGATGGCTTTGAACTGTAGTCTGGCAGGGTACCTTATCGTGGAATCGGTTCGCTCTGGAGCACCGTCACCGTCGACTCAAAGCGGCGGTTCGGATACACAACAGGAACGTCAATGGTCATGCGTACAGACCCTCCGGTCATCATCACGACCCCGTCCCTGACTTCAGTATAAAAGGTGCCGGTGAACTCTTTCAGAGGGAACGACAGCCTGGCGGAACTCCCCACTGCCTTCACCTGGTTGAGATTATCGGTACGAAGATAAATTTCCCCGGTAAAATGCCGCGGAGTGCGCTTTTTCGGAATGACTCGAATACGGTAACAGGAAACTCCCCTGATCGTTTCCACCCCCTTCACTCCAAGGTCATAGTGCTCTGACCCTTGTTCATCAAAGGGAGGATGCCACGGCTCAGCCGTTTCTCCCTTGAATTCGGATTTATCAGCCTCTTTTCCGTCCTTGATGTAGCTGAGCAGGGTCACTTCAGGCTTCCGGTAGAAATAGTCTTTCCTGAGGACCTTCACGCGGGAAGTGTTCAGGAGTTCTCCGCTTTTATTGTCAAACTCCTTCATTAATACCATACGCACGGATTTTACCCCCAGGTATCGCTTATACATGGGAGCGTACTTATCCCTCAATCTGGAGATGATCTTCTCACCATCATCCCTGTTTTCGGAACCAGCCAAACCCGGAAAAAGCAGTACCATTGCCAGCAGCGCGGGGAGGATTGCTCCTGTTTTTCTATATCTGTTCATCTACAGGTTCTGGACCGCCAGGAACGCCTCGTGAATGGCGTCGTTTATCTTGGCCGGCCTGACGCTGTCCCCAATGACCGTGTGGGGGATTGCGATGGAGACGATCGACTCCGCGAGTTTCCGAACCGGCCTTGATCCGACCGCGTTGATGATATCGTCGAACTCCATGGATTCTGCCTTTCCGTTGATCTCACAGGTCACGACCCCGTTCTCCACCGAGGTAACCTTCGCGCTGGTGATGGTCTTGACCCCGTGCATCTCCACGTTGCCGAGGAGAATCCACTTTGTCGACCTCCCAACGTCTTTGCCGACCTTTTCGAGCATCTCGAAGACCACCACCTCCTTGTTTCCCCTAAGGAGGAGTTCCCGGAGGCGCTCCGGAGATTCTGCGTTGTATTTCAAAAGAAAAGCCAGGGTGTCCGGGGATATGGTACCCTTGGTGGCGACGAACTGGGCGGTTTCAAGGCCCACCGCCCCGCCTCCGATTATGGCGACCCGTTTCCCCAGGGGCGGGTCGTTCCGTAAAATGTCCCAGGCGGAAATTACCTTCCCGCTGTCCATACCCTTGATCGGGGGCACGGCCGGCTCTGACCCCTCGGCGAGTATGACGTGGTCCGGTTTTTCATTCTTTATGAAATCGAGATCCACCTCCTGCCCGAGGTAAACATCCACCTCAAATTTGTCCATCATGGTGTCATAAAACCTGACCAGTTCCCACAGTTCCTGCTTGTGGGGGGGTGTCCCCGCTATCCAGAGCTGGCCCCCGATTTCCTCTTCCCTGTCGTAAAGACTGACCCGGTGGCCCGCCTCGGCAGCCCGGTACGCGGCCTCGAGGCCCCCGGGGCCGGCGCCGACGACCATTATTTTCTTCGGGGACTCCGCTTTATTGATGGCCCGGCTCCCCTCGAACCCGGCCTGGCAGTTGGCGAGGCAGAAGACCGGCCTGCCGCTGAAGAGCTCGTCCGTGCACCCCTGGGAGCAACTCACGCAGGGGCGTATCTCGTCGATCCTTCCCTCCATGGCCTTTTGCGGCCAGTATGGGTCAGCGATAAGAACCCGGCCCAGGTTGATCATGTCGGCCATGCCGTCCACGATGATCTGTTCCGCCATGTACGGATCCGTGATCCTGTTCGATGCCATGACAGGAACCGATACGTTCTGCTTGATGTTCCGGGCGAGATAGGCGAACCCGCCCCGGGGGAGTTCCATGGAGAGCTGGGGCACCCGGGACTCGTGCCATCCCCCGGTCACGTTGATGGCGTCTATTCCGCATTCCTCGTAGTGCTTCGCGAACAGGGGGGTGTCGAAACTGGTGTTGCTTCCGGAAACGAAATCGTTCCCCGCCATCCTGATGGTAATCGGGTAATCCGGTCCGAGACGATCGCGCATCATCAGGATTATCTCCCTGATGAACCTGGTTCTATTTTCGAAACTTCCCCCGTATTCGTCGGTCCTCTGGTTTTTCAGCGGCGAGAGAAACTGGGTCACCAGGTAACCGGCCGAAGCGATAATCTCGACCCCGCTAAATCCGGCCTCTTTAGCCCGCTCGCCGGCCCTGACAAAGGACTCCTGCACCGTTTTTATTTCCTCGATGGTCATCTCCTTCGGGGTCTCCTTGGTGTACCGGGAGTAGATCTCTGACGGTGCCAGGGCCGTTTTGCCGCCAATCATGAAGGAGTAGGCGTATCCACCGGCGTGAAATAGCTGGACCCACGACGCAGCCCCCTCGCTGTTTATTGCCCCTGCCAGATCCCTGAACGAGGGGATGGCCTCGTCTGTCGCCAGGGACGGTGCCGCAATGCCGGCCCCCAGTTCGTCAACGCCGATCGGACCGACAGTAACGATACCGACCCCCCCCTTCGCCCGTTCAACATAGAAGTTGAAATAGCGGTCATTCAGTTTCTTGTCATAGGAAAAAAGCAGGCCCAGGGACGGGTATGCCAGCCTGTTTCGTATCCCGGTCTTATTAATGGTTATGGGGCTGAAAAGATATTCGAACATGGTTCCTCCCGACTGCCTGTCATTCTCACTGGCGGAACAGTGATACTGGCAGGCTGATATTGCAACAGAAAATTTAGGTCAACATAACAGTGTTATGTTTCACTGTCAAGAGTTTTGAAAATGCGTTTTTTTTATTATGGTAACATAACAAAAATCCGGTAATCTTACTAACCTAACCCTGAAAAGGTACTATTTGGCCATGACCATGAAGAGGATAAACATATCCAACTATCATCCGGAAGTCACCAGTGAAGAGATGACCGAGATAATCAAGTTCTACGCGACTGAGATCTGCCTCCTCTGGGAAAACTACAGAAGGGAGTACAACATCCTCAAAATGAAATACTCCCGTGGCGAAATGGCGGATAACGACGCATCAAAACTGACTGAAGAACTTCACGACAGGTACGGCACCATTCTGTCAAAACTTCTCATCGAGCAGTTTTACAATACCCTGGATGATAATCTCTTTGACAGTGCCATGATGGTGAACGAAAGCATTGAACTGAACCAGTATTCCTATATCGACAAGGAAGAAATGGAACGAATCATGAACGGAAATCCCGGCGATGATGATTTCATCGTCTTTTACAAAGGATTTTTCTTCAATCTCACGGAACCGGCTCCTGAACGGCAAACCGACGGCAGCTACAAGATCATCATCAGGGATGAGGACAACGTGAGGCTGATAAACCGTAAACTGACCCGGGCCAGGAGTATTCTCGAAACCGACGAGTATCTCCTCGGCAAAAAATACTACGATGGATTGTGCGAAAGAAGCCATTACACCCGGAGTTAGTCAGGGAAATCTCATGAAACAGTTCCCCGAGTTTCCTGTTTATTTAATTGACAAAATTATAATTCAACAGATATAACCGTAAAAAACACCAGGAAGGAAGAACATGTTATCAGTTGAAGACAACGGGAAACTGACCATCACCATAGAACTCGCGGTGATCGGCATCGAAAACTCCAATGAACTTCTGTTGAAATTGAAAGAAACCGCAGCAGCCTATAACAAGGACGTCGTCCTTGACATGAAAAACGTATCTTCGATGGACTCCTCCGCCATAGCATCCCTGGTAAAATTCTACAAGTACCTGGTGAGCACGAAGAACAAGGTCACCATTGCAAACCTCTCCCCGGACCTCAGGGACACCCTGAAAATAATGCATGTATCACGGTTTTTCGGACTTCAGTAATTTTCTCCCGGACCTTCTCAACGAGTAACCAAATCCAGAAAAAGCTGTCTTTGTATGTAAATAGCGATCCCTTACCTGGGTCTGGTTGATAAGCACCGACGCATGAAAGGATGTTGTACAACAGGGCACATTTAAGGGTAGATCTATAAATCGGCCATCACCATTTTCAATAAAAAAATAATGATGGCCGATTAAACCAATATATGTGCCCAAAAGGGAACCTCCTGTTTTATTAATTGGGGTTCCCTTAAACTTTGCGCCTACGAGGGGTCTTCTGAAATATAGTTTTTAGTAGACCCCAATATTTTACATAAAGGATATTGACATGAAAACAGAGCGGGCGACCTTTGCCGGGGGATGTTTCTGGTGTATGGAACATCCATTCGATAAAATTGACGGTATTCTGGAGGTGACCGTCGGCTATACCGGCGGCGAAGAGGAGAACCCGACCTATGACGAGGTCTGCTCAGGTATGACCGGACATATTGAGGCGGTCCAGATTGTGTTTGATCCGGACAGGGTGGCGTATTCGGACATCCTGGATGTGTTCTGGCGCCAGATAAATCCGACCGACCCCGGCGGGCAGTTCGTTGACCGTGGCCACCAGTACATGACCGCCATTTTCTACCACGGCGAATATCAAAAGAAAGAAGCGGAAAAATCCCTGAGATTGATGAACGAATCAGGCCTGTATGACAGCCCCATCGTCACCGAGATACGGGAAGCCGGCCCCTTCTACCGGGCCGAGGAATACCACCAGGGATACTACCGGAACAACACGGTCAGGTACAATATCTACCGCAAGAACTCGGGGCGGGACCAGTTTTTGAAGCGAATCTGGATCCGCTAGCCGGTCATACCCTTTTTCTTCATCTTCCGGAGCATCTCCATCAGACCGATCTCCCGCCGATGAATCACTGCATGTTCTGCAGGTATGTAATGAAAAAGTATATATTTTCCATGTAGTTGTCTTTTTCAATCCGTTCATTGATGCCGTGAATCCGCTTCAGGTCTTCCTGCTCCAGGCGCATTGGGAGAAACCGGAACGTCTGTTTGGCAATCTCCTGGTAATGGCGGGAATCGGTTCCGCCCATGACGAGATAGGGGGCCGTGACCACTTCAGGGTCAACCTCCAGTATCGTCTTTACAAGGTCTTTAAACTGTTCCGATTCCACGTCCGAAACCGTTGACGGGTTCCTCGAACCATCTGTCGGTTCTATGGAAATGGATTCGTCGTCGATGATGTCCTTCACCCGCTTCAACACCGAATCGATGCTCTCCCCGGGAAGGACCCGGAAATTTACTCTCGCCATGGCCATCTTCGGCAGTATGTTCTCCTTGTTGCTCCCCTCAATCATGGTCGCGGCAGTAGTGGTCCTGAGCATGGCGTCGGTCGACGGCTTCCCGCTGAGAACAGCCTTCAATACCGGTTTGAACAACCAGATATTTGACATGACCATGCGCAGAGCGAATGGCATCTCGTGGGCGAGGGAACTGAGCATGAGACGGGGCGGCCCCTGGAGTTTCGCAGGAAAGGGGTTCTTCTCGAGCTTGTGGATTGCGCTGGCGAGCTTACCCACGGTCGTTTTCTTCGGGGGCATGGATGAGTGGCCACCGGCGCCTTCCGCTTTCAGAATAAGGGTACAGTAGCCCTTTTCGGCGATCCCGATGAGCGCGACCGGCCTGTCCAACCCCGGCATCATCTTAATGGTGATGGTCCCGCCTTCGTCGAGAACGCTGTGAAGTTTCACCCCCCGTGATTTGAGAATTTTCGCTATGGCGCCGTTTCCCTTCTGGCCGCCGATCTCCTCGTCGTGTCCGAAAGCCATGTACACACTCCTCTCGGGGATGAATCCGGTTCCGGCGAGGTATTCCACCGCCTCCATGATGCTCGTTATCCCGAGCTTAACGTCCATAGTGCCACGGCCCCAGATATGGTTGTCGGTAATTCTCCCTGAAAAGGGACCGTTGGTCCATTTATCCAGTGTCCTCTGTTCGGCCGGGACCACGTCTATGTGGGACATGACCATGATCGGATCCTTTGAACTATCGCTCCCCTCCCATCTGTACAGGAGGGTCATGCCGTTAATGACCTCTTTCTTGAGGACCCGGTGGGCCTTCGGATAGGTTTTTTTTAGAAAGGCGTGAAAATCGAGAAAGGCCCCCCGGTCCATTCTCTCCCGGTCGTCGTAGGAAATGGTCTTAATCTGTACCGCCCTGGAGAGGTTCTCGAAGGCTCTGACCCTGTCGACGGGATACTCCGTCTTTTCGCCCGCCTCAACGCTTATCCCCGATACCGTGAAGGTACGGATTAACACCACGGCCACGATTATGCCGGCAGCTGCCCCTATACCGAGCAGTATCTTCCTCATAACAGCCTCCATTATATTTTTTCATTTTTTATATGACCTGTAACTGGAGTTTTGCGCCCTGTCAACTGAACTTTGTATTTCAGAACGATGAAACGATCTGCTTATCTCAGGACCGGTTTAATCCTGATAAACAATGAATCTGGTGCGAAAACTCTTCAGTTACATTAAAGTGCAGATAATAAAATAGTGTTTGACGCAGAAGTCCAGACCTGTAATGAGATAACAAACATGGAGCCTCTATTAATTAAGCCGAAGGTTCCCTGTAGTCAGCAAATTTTTTAAATCAGGAGAAGAGTATGTCCAGTTGCCACGATATGAAAAAGGATGAAATCTATGTCTGCGATGACTGCGGCATTGAACTTCAGGTTGTCAAGGAGTGCGAGCACACTGACAGCGACGAAGATTGCGCCTGCCATGACGACGGCGGTGAGTGCGGATTCCTCTGCTGCAATCAGCCCCTCAGGAAGAAGTAGTCATATTTCTGTATAACCGGGAACAGGCGGTACACCCGGACACATGGAGGTGCCGCTTCCCCTTCCTGGTTATCCACATCCTTCCGATGAGAAAACCCCCGGACAAAATAAAGTTTTTGCATACCGGGCACTGCCTCGGTGTGCGGGCGGTTTCTCCATAACAGTTGCGGCACCCGTAGATGTGGACGATGCTCTCCTTTTCACCTTTGAATTCCTCGGACTTCAGGTTTTCCCCCCGTTTCAACAGGGACCCGCAGAGAATGCAGGGTATCCGTTTTTCACCGGATTCGGTTTCCGGCACAGGCTGGATCTCCCGGGGTTCGCTGCTGAAAAATATCCCCCTGAACAGGACAAGGAGAACGAGGAGAACGGCGGCGAGAACGATGATGAGGATTGTTGTCGTATCCATGCCGGGGGACTGCAGGTTCAATCCCTACTTCGATTCCTCTCGGAGTTCAATGACCTTGTACAACTGGAGGGGCTCATCCTTCCCCTTGACCACCACCTTCGGAACGCGCAGAACCCTGACCAAACGCTGCACCTCCCGGTAGACATCGTCTGAAATGAGAAATTCAGCCTGGAAGCGCTTGCAGAGACCCTCTATGCGGGACGCCGTGTTCACCACGTCGCCGATTACCGTGTATTCCACCGGCCGATCAGACTGACCGTAGCCGATATTCCCGGCGAAGAGATCCCCGGCATGGATGCCGATCCCGATACGGATCGGTTCTTCCCCGGCCTCTTCCCGACGGCGGTTTAAATCTTCGAGAAGCTCCAGCATCCGGAAGGAGGCGTGCACGGCGTTTCTGCAGTCGTCGCCCTCAACGGGGAAGGGGTTCGGGGCCCCGAACACGGCCATAATGGCGTCACCGATGTACTTGTCGATGGTGCCCCCGAATTCGAAGATGGCGTTGGTGAGCCGTTCCCTGAATTCTGACAAAAACTCGTATACCTCGTCCGGGTCCATGGCCTCAGACATACTGGTAAAATCGCGGATATCGCAGAAGAGCACCGCTGCCTTCTGCCGTTTCCCCCTGGTGAGGGTATCGGGATTTCTCACGATTTCATCCCTGACGGCCGGTGAGAAGTAGCGGGAGAGGGACCTCCGCTGGGCCTCTATGTTCCCGATCCGGATCATCATCCGGTACGACCGGTAGATTGCGTATCCGATGGCGGCCCCGACGCAGAGAAAAACCGCCGGTTTCATGGTCACCATGTCCGCGATGACGACCTTGTCCCCCATTACGTATTCATACCAGCTCGAGGTGACCGGTATCCCCACCACCAACCCGTATACAACGAAAGAGAAGTACAGTATTATGAACAGTGTTATTGACAGGGCGACAAGGCGGATCCGGAACTGGAACACGGTAATGGCAATCGGCAGCAGGTAGAGTATCAGTATCGGATTTTTCAGCTGGTAGGCGAAATTTTCCGGGCTCACCAGCTGGGTCCACCGTACAATCAGGTAGGTTATTATCAGGAAGTCGAATATCACGGCGAGATAGCTGTAGGCGATAATGTATTTCTCGCTGCCCCATCTGAATACGGCAGAATACACAAGGGCCACGGCAAGGTAGAGGGCGAGGGCCACGGTGTTGACCACCAGCCCCTCGAGGGAACCGGTCGTGATGATGTTGAGATTGTTGAATATATAAACGCTGAGAAGAAACACGATAAAGACATACCTGAACCGGTTCGACATGACCGCCCCGTTGATCTCCTCCTGCTCGAGGATATCCCTGGTCGTCGCGGACATGGAGCCGGTATCATACAGATTTCGTAACAATGATAAATACCCTTTCATCCCTTTCTCCCGTATCTGTAGAGAAACCATCTGGTTTATGTGTGATGAAAAAACACTTGCATTACAGGTATAATGCCTGTTCGATACACCTGCAGTGCCGCATTGTCATTATATTAAAACAGTCATTGCAATTTATCAATTACATTTTATCCCTTCGCGGTAAATAATTCTTTCATAATTTCACGAATCTCAAAGAGGTATACATGGAAGACTTAAAAAAGGCCTATAAAACAGTCATGGATGATCATTTCCCCGATGAACTGACCATTACCTTCGGGGACCAGAAGCTGGTATACAGAAAAAAGACCTGGAAGATAAACGAGGATGGTACCGTGATAGAAAAGGGCCTCCGGTACGGGGAAAACCCGGGCCAGGAATCTGCGATGTACGAACTGGTGAACGGCAACCTTGTCCTCGGGAAGTGCCGTTTCATAGAGCCGGGAAATTCCCTGGTGAGCGGTATCGACGAGGACATGCTGATACAGTTCGGCAAGCACCCGGGGAAGATCAACCTCACCGACATAGACAATTCCCTGAACATACTGAAATATCTTTCAGAAAAACCGGCATCGGTTATCGTGAAGCACAACAACCCCTGCGGGGTTGCCTATGGCTCTGACATTGCCGACGCCTTCAACCGATCGTTCAGATCCGACCGGATTGCCGCCTTCGGGGGGTGCGCCGCCATGAACCGGCCGGTTGACCGCGCCACGGCTGAGCTCATCGCCGAACAGTACCTCGAGGTCGTCGCCGCCCCCGACTACGAGGAGGGGACGATGGACATTCTCATGAAGAAAAAGAACCTGCGAATCGTTCGAATAAAGGGTATCGATTCCCTGGAAAGATACCGTTCAGCCCGTTTCGTTGACTTCAAATCCCTTATTGACGGAGGAATCATCGTGCAGCAGTCGCCCCTGAACGCGGTGAATACAAAAGAGGACCTCAAACCAGCCAGAACTGAATACAGGGGAAAGGAATATTCTGTTGAGCGGCAGCCGACGGAAAAGGAGTACGAGGACATGATCTTCGGGTGGGCCGTCGAGCAGGGGGTGACATCCAATTCCGTGCTCTACGTAAAGGACGGTGCCACCGTGGGAATAGGCACCGGAGAGCAGGACCGGGTCGGTGTCGCAGAAATAGCCATCCACAAGGCATACACCAAGTACGCAGACCTCCTCTGCCACGACAGGAACGACATTTCTTTCAAGGAGCTCGAACTGGCGGTGAAACGGGGCGAGCGAAGCCAGTCAGAGATAGACGAGATCTTGAATGAAACCAGGTCAGTTAAAGGGGGCCTCATCAGGGCCTGTGCCGTTTCCGACGCCTTCTTTCCCTTCCGGGACGGGGTTGACATTATCATCAACGAGGGAATATCCTCCATTGTTCAGCCCGGGGGTTCCCTCCGGGACTTCGAATCGATCGAGGCGTGCAACGAGGCCAGTCCTCAGATCACCATGGTGTTCACCGGCCAGCGGGCCTTCAAGCATTAGGAGGGATCATGGCGGCTAAAACAGGTTACATTAACCTCTCTACCAGGGGCAACAGGGACATGATCGATCTCACCCCGGAGATACGAAACGTGGTGGTGGAAAACGGGGTGATGAACGGTATTGTGTCGGTCTTCGCACCCGGTTCAACCGCCGCGATCACCGCGGTTGAATTCGAACCGGGATTAAAGAAGGATATAGACCTTTTTCTCGAAAAGATAATCCCCCACGGCGCGAAATACCATCATCACGATACCTGGCACGACGACAACGGGTCGTCCCACATCCAGGCGGCCATGATTGGCCCGTCGATAACGGTGCCTCTTATAAACGGGGAGCTGTCACTCGGCACCTGGCAGCAGTTAGTGCTCATTGACTGCGACACCAGGCCGAGGAACAGGAAAATAATAGTGCAGATAGTTTATTAGTTCTTTCGTTTCTGCTCGTATTCTTTGATATATTCGTCGATAAGGCTCTTCTTGCCACCGCCTTCCTGTCCGGATTTCGATACCGTCTCTTTCTCCTTCCTGGACTGGACGATTTTCTCAAAAAAGAGAACCAGTGCCTTGAAGGGGGCGGCTATAATCCGTCCAATATCCTTGAAGAGGTCCACGAAAAAATCCCCGACGCTCCTAAAAAAACTCCCCTTCCCCTTAACCTTTGCGAATGACCGCACGGTTTCGACCGTTGCGCCGGCAGCATCAGCGGTTTTTGCAGCGGCGCTGACCGCGGCTTTCCGAGCGCCATACATGCCGGGAACAGTTGTAGCACCCTTGGAAACTTTAACCGTGGGAGCGCGGGTCGTCATCGGACGCATCCCTCTCCAGCGGATCATCGAACCGCTCGATTCCGTGCCCCGGTCAATAAAAAAGAGGGTCAGGTAGTAAATATACATAAAGATGTTATAGAATATGAGGAAAAAGGCAATCCAGATCTCGAGGAAGGCAAAGAAGAACTCCACCAAAACCTTACCGAAATCAACTATTTTAAAAACGAAGGTATATGCGTTATCAATGGCGGCATTGGAAAACTGCTTAACCAGGGTATATCTCATAGGGAAACCTCCAGAGAATATATCAATCAGTAGAATCTACAGAAGCAGATAAATACCCGTCAATCACAAAAACCGGAACAGACTCAAAAATGTCAAGGCAACTACTGCTTTTCCTCCACTTCTTTTATCAACTCATTATAAAGATCATCCTCGATTTCCTCGAGCTCATCAATATCAGGGGGGGGTGTCCGCGGCGTTATGATGTTTGTTTCCCCGCCAGTGAACACCTTTTCCTCGTCCGATTCATAGAGGTGATCACGTGAACGGAAATACTTCGCCTTGAGGCTCAGGTACTTCGGGCTGTAAATCATTATCTGTCCGAAATTAAACGCGATATTCTGATCGCTCAGAAGTTCGTTGATTTCATCACCGAGATTCTCCTGTTTCAAATCAACCATTTTAAGAAGTTCTTCGATGCCGAAGTTAAACATGTACGGGGTGCCGCCCTTCAGAGAAACCCTCTCCTCCAGAAGCTTGTTCTCGAGAAAGGTGTAGATCCTGGTCAGGGGCTTGGCGTAGAGCCGGGATTCAACCCGTATCATGGTAAACCATACCCTCTGACTGATGGCCATGTATATCCGCTTCAGGATCGAGGGGGATTTCTCTATCAGGGTGGTGAGAAAGGACTTGTTTATCGGGAGAAGAACTGTCCTGTTTTCGCAGATGGCGGTGGCGTTACGGGGTTTGTTGGTGACAATGGCGAGTTCACCGAAGATGTCCCCCTTCTGGAGTATGGAGAGCATAATATCGCAGTTACCGGTATTCTTGAAAATGCGCACCTTCCCCTCTTTAATAATAAACAGTTCATCGCCCTGCTCCCCCTCGCAGAAGACGATCTGTTTCGGGGAGAAGATCCGGTAGATGCCGCTCTTTTTCGGGACCGGCAGTTTCCTGATTCCGGCGCTTTCGATGTTCGCTTTCATCCTGCCAGCTTCCGCTGTCCGCGAACCGCCGGGATAAAGTTCAAGGTATTTCATAATGACATAGTAGGCATGCTCGAGAGAATTATTGTCATTGTAGAACTTCCCGAGGTTGAAGAGCTCCACCTCTTCCGGAAGGAGATTTCTCCTGGAGTGAGTGGAAAAAATCATCTCGTCGTACATCCTCAGATCCTCGGCAAAGGTGTTGATTACCTTCACCGCTATGGATGAATTTTTCTGTAGAAGGTTGAGGAACCCATCCCTGGTGAATATTATGACCCTGGTGTCCACCACAGCGTAGGCAGATTCCATGCGGGGCCTGTTGCTCAGGGCAGTGACAAATCCGACTATGTCGCCCGGCCCCGCCTCTGTCCTGAACCTGAGAAGCCTTTTGTTGTCACTGTCGTACTCGATTTTCCCGCTCTCGATAAGAAAAACCTCGTCCGAGTCCTCGTCTCCCTCTATGTAGAGATAGGATCCCTTCTTAAAAACCATTTTCACGTGATCTTTCATCATAAATCCAGAAATGCTACATCCAGTAGACCTGCATGGCCTCCTTTATTTCCCTCGATTTTTCGGGGCTGACGAAATTCTCCACCAGCTTGAGGGCGAAGGGTATGGCGCAACCGGGACCCTTGCCGGTAATAATCCTGCCGTCCTGCATGACCGGTTCAGGAACGTACTCAGCACCGGCCAGTTCCTTTTCAAAACCGGGAAAGCAGGTTGCCTTTTTCCCGTTAACCAGCCCCGCCCTGCCGAGGGCTATGGGGGCGGCGCATATCGCCCCAACGTATTTATTATCGTCATTAAATGTCTTTATCAAAGAAATAACCCTGTCGCTGTCACGGAGATTCGCGCTTCCCGGCATCCCCCCAGGCAGGATTACCGCGTCAAAATCAGATTCCCTGACCTCGTCTAAACCGGTGTCAGCCTGGATCGCTATTTTGTGGGAACCCATGACAGGGTTTTCCCCGGTCGCGGCCGTGGTCACGTCGACCCCGGCCCTTCGTAAGACATCGATAATCGTGATTGCCTCAATCTCTTCAAGGCCATCTGCCATTAAAACAAGGACCTTCATGGTGTATACCTCCATAGGTTTTGAATAAAGGGAGCATCTAAAAAACAACCCGTCATCTATTAAATATCATTAATTTCACCAAAATGTCAACACCGGATAGTACTTTCAGCTAAAGTCAAATCGCTATCACCTGCGAATAAAAACAGCGCAGGATGAATAACCTGGCGAATCGTCTGCGTTTTGGAAAGGATGACGCTCTTCAGGGTGTAAACAGCAGGTTCAGCACTGTCGCATTTCAGGCCACCCGGCGGTGACTCCCGGCCACTTGTATAGACTAATGGTACCGAAAAAAACACTGTGCAACGGTGAAAAAAAAGGTGCCCTGTTGGGACACCCCCTTTCGTACTTATTCCATAAGAAATTTTGTCAATCGTTCCTTTTTGAGGCAGCAGCGGCGTGTCTTCTACAGGCTGGCCCCCTCTGCCGGCGGTGCTGACTTAATCTCCTTGAGCTTGTTCTTGAGATCGGTCTCGATTTTGGAGAGTTCAACCTCGGCCTGCTGTCGCTTGGTCCGGCCCTCCTGCTGGATCTTCATGGTCTCTTCGATGGTCGTCACCAGGTCATCGTGCACCTTCTTCAGGGTCTCAATTTCGACGATACCACGTTCCGACTCCTTGGCTACCCCGATTGTCCCGTCCTTGAGCATCTCGGCGTTCTTCTTGAGGAGATCGTTGGTGGTGTCAGAGACCTCCTTCTGGAGCTCCAGGGCCTTCTGCTGTCGGAAGAGGCCTATGGCGATGATGATCTGGTTCTTCCAGAGGGGTATGGTGTTGAGAATTGAGCTCTGGATCTTTTCCACCAGGACCTGGTCCCCCCCCTGTATGAGCCGCACCTGGGGATTGGTCTGGAGGGAGACCATGCGGGAAAGCTGGAGGTCGTGGATCTTCTTTTCCAGCCGGTTCAGCATCTGGACCAGGTCCTGCACCTTCTGGGCGTCCAGGGTGTCCCCGGAAGCGTCAGCCTGCTTCTTCGCCTCGGGAATGACCGTATCCTGCAGCTCTTTAATCTTCATCTTGCCCGCGAGAATGAAGAGATCGAGTTGTTTCAGGTACTGCAGATTTTTTTCATAAAGGGTGTCGAACAGGGTGATGTCTTTCAAAAGCTGCATCCGCGCCTTAGTCAGCTCGTCCACGATCTTTTCGATATTGATGCTGACCTTTTCGTAACTGACCACGAACTTCTTCGCGCTCTTCACAAAAGAGCTGATGATCGGAATCTTGGACATGACGCTTTCGCCGGTCGAGAGATTCCCCACCTTAAGGCTTTTCACTTCAACGAGAAGTTCCGACAGCATTTCCCCCACGTATCCGGTATCCTTGGTTTTTATCTCGCCGAGGATGGTGTCTGAAAAATTCGAGATGCCGCTCTGGGCGCTGACCCCGAACTGGATGATGCTGTTGGTGTCGTCGAAATCTATCTCCTTCTTGATATCTTCGACCTGCTTTTTCTCTTCTTCAGTCAAATCGCTTTCCTGAAGCTCTCCCGGTACCTTCTGCGCCTGCAGGGCCTGAGAGTCAACCTTTTCTAATTCCATGCTTTCCTCCTTAATTAGTAACGCCTGTGAAGGCGGTACTTTTTACCCCTCCAGTTTCATGGTCTTCTTCAGAACCTCGATCTCGGTGTTGATATCGAGAAGGTCATCCTCAAGAAGATTGTTGAGCTGTTTCTGATAGGTGTCCTTTATCGAATCGAGGGACTCCTCAACCTTTTTCATGGTTTCCTCGATTTCAGGGTTACTTTCCTTCTTTGAGGAGAGTTCAACGTACCGCTTGACGATCTTTTCCGTGGTGTCGAGATAATAGTTTATAAACTGCCTCGCCTTGCGGAGGTCCTTCGGTTCACGTTTGATCTCGTCGAATATTTCCACCCCAATCCTGCAGATTTCCCGAATCTTGCCGGCCACCTCGTTGTTCCGAATGAACCGGGTCTGGTTGCTGATCTCCCTGAGAGAATTCATTCCCTTTTTGACGACCTCCGATGCCTTGACCTCCTCGTGGGTAACCGGCCCTGATGAGGACGAGGACTCCCGCCTTAGAAACTTCGACAGGGAACCGAGAAGAATGAGGGAGCCTGTGCCGACGATCAACGAAAGCCAGAAACCGATGGGGGTGAACTTCAGGCATACGATAAAGGCTGCGAGGCCGAGCAGAAATATGACAAAGTTGCGCATCACACACTCCCTCCAGGAGATTAAAACCGGAAAGGATCCGGGGATCATTATTCAAATCACAGGGGTTGTATTTTTCAAGTATAAAATACCACCTGCTTTCCATTTTTGGATTTATGCGCAAAAGCATACCTTATTTCACGTCTGAAGGGGAGAGTTTCCCGGTAATGATGTCAGATATGATAATTTCGATATCCGGCAGGAGATCCCGAACAGCCTCCCTTTCATCCTGGGTAAAATCAGACAGGAGGTAATCAGCCATGGTAATATGTGGATTTTCCGGTTT
>CAZEPS010000058.1:5698-19185 GCA_964514165.1 uncultured Leptospirales bacterium | reverse complement strand
ACAAAAATAGTTTAGGAATAATTACTGGTTTTTTATTGTCTTTTCAGTGAAGTTATCTTTCATGGCATCAGCAGGTTTATGGAGGAAATATGAAGATATCAGTTAAAAAGCCGGATCAAAAGGAACTCGAAAGCCTCAAGGTCGCCTCATGGCCGATCTGGGAGAAGGAGATCTCAGACTTTGACTGGCACTACGACAGCACCGAGGAGTGTTTCCTCCTTGAAGGGAAGGTCGTTGTGACCACCGACGACGGGGAAACCGTTGAATTCGGGAGCGGGGACTTCGTGACCTTCCCCGAGGGCCTTGACTGCCGCTGGGAAGTACAGGAGCCGGTCAGAAAACACTACCGCTTCAAATAAACCGTGCCTGGTACCGGTTTATTTCTTTACAGGTTTCGGGCCCGGAGGTTTACTCCCGTCAGAGAATACCGGCCTGCGCCCCGGGCCGGGCTGAAACCCTTGTAACGAACCACGGATGCCCCCTATGAACAGCAAACCAGTTCTCCTCACCCTGACCCTGTCAGTAATCCTCCTGGCCCTGGCCGCGTCTATCCGGGTAATTCCGAACGGAAGCGCCTGCTGCCAGGAAGAGGAAAACCGGGAAGGGAAGATCCGAAAGACAGAGAAGGATATCGTACCGGAGAAGGTGAAGGCGAGGAAGCTGAACAGCGAGGTCCTGAAACGCAAGAAAGAGGGATGGTTCCCGGGGTTCGTCCCGATCGTCAGTTTCAACAGCGACGACGGTTTCGGCGGGGGCCTGGTTGCTATCCTCTTCAACAACGGGAAAAAGGGCGACCGGTACTTCGAATACGCCCCCTACTATTTCAGGCTCTTTGCCGAAGCTTACGCCACCACCTACGGGAGGCAGACCTATATTCTGATGCTCGACATGCCCTACTTCCTCGACACCCCCTTCCGAATACGGGCCACGGGCAAGTACTACAAGCAGATCAACGCCAACTACTACGGGATCGGCAACAGGATGAACCGGAAGCTGACAACCCGGTTCGGGAACAGGTATTCAGCATATGCGTTATACAAAAAGCGTTATCTTGACGCGTACGATCCCTTCAACCCCTATTTTATCTATTACCCGAAACCGGTAAACTACAAGTTCAACAAGTATATCATCGAAAGGCCCGAGGCGTACCTGAACCTCTACCTCGAGGGGATAAAGTACCTGCGAATCCTGGCCGGTGTCTATTTCCAGAAGATCGACGTCAATTCATGGGCAACGAAAAAATTCAACACACCTGACTCGAAGAACGTTTTATCCGCTCCCACGCTGATTGACATCGACCCGGCAGCGGCCCGGGACAATAGGCACACCTGGATAAACATGTTCCGGGCCGGAATTGGCTTCGACAACCGTGACTACGGCCCGGACCCGAGGGACGGCTTCCTTATTGATTTCACGGTCGAATACTCGACAAAATACCTCGGGTCAGGGTATAACTACCTCAGATACACCTTCGGGGCCCGGAGCTACTACTCGCCGGTCACTCACCTCACCTTCGCCCTGCGCCTGGCATTCACTGCCACCGCGGGCAACGTCCCCTTTTACAAGCTCGGAAGTTTCTCGTTCATGTATGACGAGCAGCAGGCCCTCGGCAACAACCGGACCCTCCGGGGGTACCCCCAGACAAGGTTCATCGGCGACACCATGACCCTGGGCAACCTGGAACTGCGGTGGGAATTTTACGAGTTCACCCTGTTAAAACAGCATCTTTCGCTGAGGCTCCTCGGGTTCGTTGACGCCGGAAGCGTGTTCAACAACGCCCATGAGGCCTTCACGGTGTGGAGCAACTACCACATCGGGTACGGGGGCGGGATGCTCGTTGTCTGGAACCAGGCCGCGGTGATTCACTTTTACGCCGGGTTCAGCCGGGAAGACAAGTCCTTCTCGGTTGACGTGGAACACGCTATTTAAGGAGGTTTGCCATGAGCACCATAGCCGAGATTTCAATCTTCCCCATCGGTGAGGGAGAGAGCGTGAGCAGCCACGTGGCCGGGGCGGTAAAGGTCATCGAGGAGAGCGGCCTTGACTACCTCGTCGGCCCCATGGGCACCTGCATCGAAGGGGAATGGGACGAGGTCATGGCAGTGATCACCGGGTGCATGAGCGCGGTGAAAAAAAACTCACGCAGGGTCTACATGACCCTCAAGGTCGATCACCGGGAGGGCGACGGCGGTCGCATGAAGGAAAAGCTCGAATCCCTGGAAGAAAAAATTTTAGACTAACAGCTGTTATTTGATATAATTTCTTGCAACTGATACCGTCCAACCGGTCAATATCCGTCCGGACGTACTTCACTTTTTACAAAAATAATCTTGCAAAAAAGAAAAACCGTCCCGATATGGCACACTCAATTTTAATGATACAATGAAATGCTGAATTTATAGTAAATTTTTCATTTCATGTGTCATCAGAATTCCGGTTCGTCCGGTCAATGAATATCAACAATCGGAGGTAATAATGATGAAAGGGCTTTTTAAAAAGATCGCGAAACTGTACATCGAAGCGCTGGGCCAGATCTACATCGGCCGTTAGTTCTGCCTGTTCCACGTTTATTTCAGGAGGAAAAAGATGATATACCCGAAACTTTACGTGATGATTCTCATAAAGTTAACCGGGGTAAAAAATTAGAACCAGTGCCGAAAGGGCTCCCAGGCGGACACGTGACGTGCGTAGAGCTCGTACCCGGCCGCCCCGGGATGGGTGCCGTCGAATCTTTTAATCTCATCCATCCATTCCACGGAATTGATAAGCCGGTGAAAGAGGTCCAGGAAGGGAACGCCGATCTCGTCGCACAGTTTCCCGTATTCACGGGTCAACTCCTCGACCCGGAGGTTCTGTTCGTTGCTGTCGACCGGGGCGGGCCCGATCATTAAAACAGGGTAGAGGCACTCGGCGCTCACCAGGACGTTCCTGAGGTTAGAGAGAGATTCGGCAGCCGTTACCCGGCACTTTCCATCCTCGTATTTCATGTCGTTCACCCCGAACGAGAACACGGCCCTGCCGTCGGTGTCGGGGGAGAGGCGCAGCACCGCCTCCCGTTCCCACCGGGCGAGGACATCGGAGGAGGTCTCGCCCCTGACCCCGAGGTTGTAGAAGGTCAGGTCGTTTCCACGCTCCCGGGCCGCCCGGCAGGCCCTGCCGGTCCATCCGAGAAATTCCGGGTCACCGTAGCCGTTCACCAGGGAATCTCCGATGAAGCAGATCCTCATTTTGACTTATCCTTTCCGTCAGGCTTGAGGCGGTCCTTCTTCTCGATGAGGCTTCTCATGTCCGCGACCGTGTCGAACTCGTCCACAATCTCCGCCCCGATGAGAGATTCCATGGCGTCCTCCAGGGTGGCCGCGCCGCTGAAGTCCCCGTATTCGTTCACCACTATGGCCATGTGGGTCCTCTTCCTGACGAGTTCGTTCAGGAGCTGGAATACTGATATGCTCTCCGGAATGAAATAGGGTTTACGGGAAAGCTCCATGATTGTTTTAGAACGCTTCTTTTCCTGAATCGCGTTTATCAGTTCCCGCCTGAGGACAATACCCTCGACCCGGTTCTCCTTCCTGTTATAGACCGGTATGCGGGAAAATTCGAGCCGGATATTCTTTTTTATGAGATCCCCCACCCTGATCTCCGAAGGGAGCCAGAAGACCACCGGGCGCGGGGTCATGATCTCCTTCACACGCACAGCCTGAAGGTTGAACAGGTTTTCCAGTATCGCCATTTCCGAAGAATTGATGACCCCCTCCCGGTAACCGAACCGGACATAATTGACGATTTCGCCGCGGCTTACGAGCCTGTTCATATTCTTCCCGGAGAAAAGGCGGGATGTCCAGTTAACCGGGACTATCACGGGCTTCAGTATAAAAATGATTACCTTCAAGACCAGTGCCGCCGGGTAACTGAGCTGCCTCCAGTAGAGGGCCCCCACGGTCTTCGGTATTATCTCAGAGAGTATCAGGATGAGAAAGGTCAGCACCGCGGAAAAAAGGGCCATCCACTCTGAGCCGAAAATCTTCATGGCCATGGCGCCCGAGATTGCGGCCCCCACGGTGTGGGAAATGGTGTTGAGGGTGAGGATTGCGGCAATCGGCTCCTCGATATTGTTCTTCATGTTCATGAGCATTTTCCCGATGCGGGAGTTCGATTCAACGATGCTCTGGATATAGGGTCTGGTGGTGGAGAGGATCACCGACTCGAGGATCGAGCAGGTGAAGGACACGGCCAGGAGGCCGGCGATTACCAGAATAAGTTCAATCATGGAAACAGGTTACTCCTTCAGTTATATAATTCGATGTCACGGTATATACCGCAGGCACCGGATCTTAAAATACTGCAAGTCCGGGGGTTTTTCAATTTCATGCAGACTGTGCCGAAAAACACGCGAACTAATCACTGATCCGGAACAATCCTTCCGTTTTATTCAGAAATATTACATACAGGTAAGTTGTCCAGATTCGAGCAGGTTTTCATTTTTTTTGTTTTGCCGGCGAGGCGTTCAACCCTATATTTATACTATCAAGGCAAACAGCAATGAATATAGCGATAAAAATATCAGACGAAAAGCCCCGGTGCCCGATGCCGTCCATCATGGCCAGTTCTCATCTCATCGGGTCAGTCGCTCGCCTTCATGACCCACTGTTGAATTTCAGCCTGCACTCAGCAACAATTCCCTTTGCCTGTTCGGCCAGTTCCCTGGCTCTGCCGTCACCCTCTCTGATTTTCTTTTCCACAGCGTCGAGTATATCATAGTAGAGGTCCCACCCCTTTTTTTCGTACTCATACATGTCGCGGACAAAGCCGGGGTTCGTTTCTTTTTCTTTAAGCAGTTCAAGGATCCGCTCCGCCCCTTCCAGGGAGAATTCCCTCCCGTCCTGTTCGTCGCCCTTTTCATAAAAGGCCGCCGTCTTAAGGCAAAATCGAAGAAAGACCACGGAAACCGGCAGGTACGAGATAAAGCAGCCGGTAAAGGGGTCCACCGCGTCCTTGATCCGCTCCACCGGCCAGGGGAGTGCTTCAGCGTACCAGGAAAAGAGGAGTATCCGGATATAGTCGCCGATGAGCTTGCCGATCTTCGCCGCCTCGATGGCCTCCCCGGCAAATGCCTCCTTGTCGTGGCGCATGATGAGCCCGTCCCGGTGCACGTACCTGAGAACGGCCCCGTCTTGCTCCCGGTAAAGCACGGAGAGGAGGTAGGACTGGTCCTCGGCCCTGCCGATAAAGGTCGGGGCAAAGGGGCGGTATTTTCTCAACGGGTCCACCAGTATGCCGTTGGTCCCCCCGGTCACGTGAATCCTCTGGATGCATGAACTTTTCCCGTCCAGGCCCCCGGTTCCGCCGTACCGGGCCGCCATCTCCGCTTCGGTGGAGAGGGCCTGGGGGAGCCTGCTGTGAAAGATCATCTCGTCACCATACGGTTCACTATCAGGGAAGGCGACGTCAGGGGTGAAGAGGGACTCCCCGAAATCCTTTTCATTCACCAGGGCCCCTGCCAGAAACCCGAGGCTCACCGGCCGGCCGTCGGAACCGGTTCCCCGGGCGCCCCAGAGGGGGGACATGAAGTGGCCGAAGGCCGTGGAGCCGGTCTCCCTTTTCAGCGCCCCCTGGGGAAAGACCTGGTCCAGGTCAATCTTGAAGGTGGCGCTGATGCTGTCTGAAATGAATATTTTCCAGAAAGGGGCTATGGCCTTGAGAAAGCTGTAGTGGCGCCCGTACCGGCCGTCCACCCCGAAGACCCTTTTCAGCGGCTCCGGGTCATCAATACCGAGAAATTCCCGGGCCGCGGGCATGAGCACCTCGTCTATTATCCTGCCCGTGTCGGTCTCGGTAAACACGTGGACCCTCAGGCGCCTGATGTCTCCGTGGCCGGCGAGTTCCTCCTCGATATAGGGCCTGGCGACGCGGTGAAGGCCGTTATGGGTAACGGTGACAGAAACGGCGCAATCCACTGTCTCATCTTCTCCCATGTTCCCCTGGGCCGCCTCGTACTCCAGGGCCTCGTCCAGGCGCTCAAGGCCGTAGATCACCTCGTTCCCGTCCGGCGGGGTCCCCACCGGTACCGGGTGATCGTACCAGAAGAGCTGTTCCTCCTCGAGTATCTTCGCGAGATCCTTTTTTATGGCCGGGCTCACGTCGAGGCTGCCGGGATCCACGCCGTCTGGCGGCACCGTGATGAGGGCGTTTGCCGTGAAGAGTATCTCCCGGGCCGGATTTCGTACGGGGTTTTCATTCAGGGAGGTCACGGTTACCCGCCTCTTCTCCCGGAGGTCAGCGATCGAGGCCTTCCTGTCCCGGGAAGCGAAAGAACCCTCGGGGAAGAAGACCCGGTACAGGGCTTCCAGGAGATCGTTCCGATCAACGGCCTGTTCCTTCCTGGAGCAGAGTTCCCTCAGGGCTTCCAGGCTGCTTCGAAAGGCATCGTCCCTCACGCTGCGCTCCTCGATCTCGGCGCCGGCCGCGGCGATACAGAAACGGTAGAATTCGACAAGGGGGGCCCATTTCTCGTCTGAACCGGCCGTGTCGACGAACCCCCGGGCCCTTTCCGCCGCGGGGGATGCCGGGTCTGACATCATCAGCAGGAATGCCGCGTTGATGTTCCGCGCCACGGAGCAGGGATCCTTCTCAGCCGGTCGGAACTGCTCCGCCGGGTCGATGCCGGAAACCGGCTTTCCCTTTCCGGACACAAGGAGCCGTTTCAGCACAGGGGCCAGTGTTTCAATCATCCGCCGTTATCTTTATTGCGCATTATTCAATATGGTATTTCCAAGTATATTCTGGGATCTCATTTTTATCCAGTCTTTCAATACAGGGTACATCAATAAATCGGTTTTATCATTGATTAATCAAGAATAAAACATGGGGTGGGTCTTAAAACAAATTTTTGGACATTCCCTATTATTATGAGGCCGGTGAATCCCTTTATCTTGACACCGATTCTGCCGATAGTAGAGTAGGGAAAGATCACACGTGAAGAATGTACCATGAATATTCAGTGTATGCACAGAACTCCAGCGGCTCGGACTCTTTTCCGCCACCGGGCGGTTTTCATCGCCGCGGCCCTTTTTCTGGTTCTCATGCCGCTGCAAACCTCATGGGGGCAGGAATCGGAAACAAAGCCGGCCGCGGTTGACAATAAAAAAAAATACAGGGAAGATCTGAAAAAACACGAGGAGAAGGCGGCTGATAACATCGAGGCCACCCTCAAATATGGTGTTAACCAGGACCGGATCCAGGCAATCAACGCTGTTCACACCATCAAAACCGACAGTATCAGGAACAGGCTCCTCGGAAAACTCGTGGAGATGATCAAAACAGAGCGAAACGCCGATGTGCTTGAAAAGGCCATCATCGTAGCGTCGGACCATAATGTCTCCGAAGCGGTATCCCCGATAACGGAGCACCTGGATCACCCCACGGAAGAGGTGCGTATCGCGGCGGTCTACGCGGTCAAAAGGCTCGACGCGAGATCGACGAAGGAAAAACTCATCGCACTCCTGAAAAAACAGGACCTGTCCGAACCGTCGAATTACATCGAGGCCCTGATCCAGACCCTTGGCGATTTCAAAGCCACGGAGATCATCGATTACGCGATAGAGGGTATCGGGAAAAATGACACGTCCCGGGGAAACAGGGAACAGCTGGTTCTCTTTCTCGGCAGACTTTCTTCCGAGAAATCGAAGGAGTTTCTCCTGAAGCTCTATACCGACGAGGAGGAGGACCTGACCATCAGGTCCTTCGCGGTCAACTCCCTTGCAAAGCTGAAAGCCACGGAGGCTGGGGAGAAAATCAGAGAAGTACTCGACTCCATAGAGACCTATCCCTTCAAGCGAAGGCAGCGCTATTATACCCTCTACATCTATTCAATCGCTGCACTGGCGAAACTCGGGGACAAAGAGGCGGTGGAACGGCTCATCGACTCCCTCAGGAGCGACAACACTATGATACGGTACCGTGCCGTCAGGCTCCTCGGTGAATTCAAGGACAAAAGAACTATTGACATTTTAAAATACAAATTGAACAATGATCCGAGCCCCAAGGTCCGGGAAGCGGCGAAAAAGGCCCTCGAGGATCTCGGTGTGAAAACAGAAGATGACGGCATGGAGGGCGAATCGAGCCAATGAACCACGGCAATCTCTATGAGCGGGGGCGTCTCCGGGACAGGGCAAGGGAAATGCTCGTCCTCGCCCTGTTTATTATCGCTATCGCCGCCCTCTCCACCCTGGTAATGAACCTTATCGTCTACCCGGTGACCCTCTTCGCCATAAATGAAACGAAACTGTTCAATTTTATCATGACCGACATTTTGGCGCTTCTTGTCATCATTGTTGTCATTTTTCTCATTTTTCGGCGGATATACAACCTCAGGAAAAACGGACTCTCGATAAAAGAGATATCCAGGTACATGTTAACCCGTCCCTTTTACTACCTTTCGGCTGGTGTCATTTTTTTAATAATAACATCCGGCGTTGTCCTGACGGTATATGCCATTCTCAGCAATAACTACTACTTCCTGTACATGTTGACCAGATAACGATGGCGATAGCATCCTTTGATAAATACTTTCTCAACCTCCCCCCACTGGACAGGCAGAAGGATTTTCACGCCTTCTGGAAAAAGGGGATCGACTCTGTCAGGAAGGTCCCCCTGGACGCGGTCACGAAGAAGAGCTCCCGGAAATCGTGGGGCAGGTTCGCGGTCTATGACATCTCGTTCCAGGGGTTCATGAAGACCAGGATTTTCGGCACCCTCCACGTTCCGAAGGGTGTGAAGAAACCGAGGGTCATCATCCACGTCCACGACTACAACAGGCTCGGTGAAATCAACCGGAACATCCTGAACGATTCCGCGGCCTATTACTTCATGACCCTCAGGGGGCACGATTCCCTGTTAGAACTCCCGGCCGAAGAGCAGACCACCCCCGGTTTCATGATAGAGAACATCATGGACCCGGAGACCTACTACGTCAAGGCCGTGTACCTGGACACTATCCGCGCCATAGACATGCTCCGCCTCGTACCTGAGATAAACTGCAGCGACATCGGCGTCATGGGAAAGGGTTTCGGAGCCGCCGCGGCCCTCTTTACCGCCGCCTACAGCGACCGGGTCAGGGGGCTCGTCCTCGACAGCCCGGCCTTCTGCAACCTGGTCCTGGGCCAGAACCTGGCGGTGAGCGACCTGGCGAACGAAATCAACGAATTCGTGTCAGCGGTCAAGGCGAAAAAAAAGGACGTCAAGACGAACCTCACCTATTTCGACGCAATCAATTTCTCTGACATGGTCCGGTGCCCGGTCCTCGCCACCATGGGGCTCAGGGATTCCGAGTCGCCGCCGGAGTGCGTGATGGCCTGTTTCAACCACATTTTATCGGAAAAGTATATCGAGGTATACCCGGAACAGGGGCACGAAGCCGGCGGGGAGGCCCAGTTCATTAAATCGATAAACTGGCTGGTCAACCAGATCAACAGGTGAGTATGAGGGGCACGAAGGTGGCGGATCCGATTACTTCCTCCCGGTACGAACTGTCCGCCTCTTTTATGAACCGCTTGATGTGATGTTTCCCGTCCTCGGCCAGGGGGATCACCAGGACCCCGTTCACCCGCAGCTTGTCCATCAGGTCAGCAGGGAACAGTTCGGCCCCGGCCGCCACGATTACCGCGTCAAAGAGCCCTTCAACCTCGTTGTAATCACCGGTGTTGATGACGGTCACGTTGTGGCACCGAAGCTTCCTTAAGACAGCCTCGGCCCGGAATGCCAGGTCCGGTATCCGCTCGATGGTCACCACGGAACCGGCCATAAAGGAGAGGATCGCGGCCTGGTAGCCGGAACCGGTCCCTATCTCGAGGACGCGCTCGCACCCCCTGAGCCCGAGCGCCTGGATCATCCTTCCGATAATCGACGGCTTTGATATGGTCTGGCCGAAGCCGATGGGAAGGGAGACATTGTCAAAGGCCCGGTACCTGAGGGCCTCGGAGATGAAATCGTGGCGCCTCACCCGGCTCATGACATGGAGGACTGAAGTGGAGTAAATCCCCTCGGCAGTCAGCATCTCGAGAAAGCTGTTGGTCGCGTAATCCATTCTTCTACTCCCCTGGCACGAAGTAACCGGTCCACTCGTATCCCTTCTGCCCCTTGTAATCAACCTCGATTCGTACCTCGGACCACCATCCCCGAAAAGCGGGGGCCTTGTAGGTGGAATAGACGAGGACGTACCGGTATTCTTCGGCCTCCCTGATCCTGTCGTAGAGCCCCCGGAGGCTGTCCAGTTCGTGGGCCCGGTACAGGGCGCCCCCGGTTTCCTCGCAGAGGCGGCGGAGCTCCGGGTCAGCCTCTTTGAATGAAATCGCGTAAACCGGCACGTAGTGGTTCCGGGCGTACTCGACTATGTTCCTCGGCGTATAATTCTGGAACGAATTGTCGTCGATGGACCCGTCGGTAATGAGGACCACCGCCCGACGGTTCACCTGGGGCAGAAGTTCGCTCACCGAGTTGTACAGGGCGGACCCGACATTCCTGCCGCTCCCGTATTCCCGCTCCCTGAGGAGCTTCACGGTCCTGCGCCTGCTCCAGTCAAAGTTGCTTCCCCAGGAGTCTTTGTTGAAGTTGACCACCTTGACCCGGTCGTTCTTCCTGAGCTTTCTCAGTATGAAATCGGCGACCCAGGGAATCTCGTTGTGGTATTTTCCCGTTTCCCGGGACCGGTCCACGCACAACACGATGGAGGCTGATTTCCGCATCCTCTTGAGGTAGTCCACGTAGAGGTTCGATATGGGGGCCCGGTCCTCGGTCACGGAGAAATTTTCGGCGGTCAGGCCGTAGAGCGGGCTCCCGTCCCGGTTGCGGACGTGCACGTAGTAGGCGACGACCGGGTAGCTGTCCGTGTCGACCGAGGCGATCTCAACGTCGAGATTCGTGTACCGCTTCTCCAGGGGCGAGTACAGGTACACGGTCTGGAAATTGTAATCGAGGCAGTAGAGGTACTTGTCACGATCAACGATGGAGGACACCAGCATGGAGAACTTCGTTCCGTCGTCGTCCCGCTGACGGAACCACCGGCTGCCCCCGGTTTCGGGATTGTAGAAGAGGAGCCCCCCCTTCATGTCCGATACGAGGAGGGTGTTTCCGGAGCGGGAAATCCCACGGGGAGAGGTGACCCCCTCCATGGAAAGGTTCTCGATGAAGTTGCCCCATTCGTCGAACACGGCAAGGCGCCCGTTGCCGGTGTCGGTCACGTAAACCTTCCCTTTCATTGCGGCGATGTCGGTCGGCTTATGGAGATCCCCCTCGTACTCGCCCTTTTCCCCGAACTGGAGGATGAACCCGCCGTCACGGCCGAACTTCTGGACCCGGTGGTTCCCGGAATCCACCACGAAGAGGTTCCCCGACCGGTCGAAACAGAGGCCCTCGGGGCCGTGGAAATTCCCCTCCCCTGAGCCGGTCTCCCCGATGGTCATCAGTTTCCTCCCCGTTGTCGAGAGGATGTAAACCCGATCCACGCCGAAATCGGCCACGGCAAGCCTGCCCCTGTGATGATCGATGCCGTAGAGCCTGCCGTTCAGGCTCGGCTGGAAGGTGTTTTTGCCCGTTCCGTTGGCGCTTATCTTTATGACCTCCCCGGTCTTGAATGACGTGACGTAGAGGTTCTTGCTGTCGTCCACCGTCATGTCCACCGGGTGCCTGAAGGCGAAGCGGTCGAAATCTATGGAGCGGTAGGCGTTCTGGGGTATGTACTCGGTCTCCATGTCCCGCTTCTTTGGCAGGGCGTCCCGGAAACGGAGGCCGTCAATCTTGCTTATGATCGACACATTCTCCGGGTAGATTTCCCGGAGGTTTTCCCACTCCTTCAGGGCCGCGTCCTTGAAACCGGCAAGCTTGTATGACCGGGCCAGGTACTCCCTGCCGGTGAGATACTCCCCGTAGACCTCGACGGACTTCCGGAAGAACTCGACCGCGGCCAGGTAATGCATGTCGTTGAAGAACTTCATGCCCTTTTTGAAGTGCTTCTTCGCGAGCTGGAAGGTGGCGAGGCTCGCGGTCTGGGAGTAGATGGTGTAGGTATTGAACAGGAAGGATACCACGACCAGGGCCGTAACCGCGTACTTTTTTATCGCTGAAACATCAGATCTTATTTTTGCCATCACCATGCACCACAGCAGGTAATTCTCGATTCTGCCCTTTCACCAGGGCCGGTTTCGCGTCAAGAGATATCAGGATTATTTCGGGACCGATACAACCGCATTATGCGACATAATATCCCTCTTTAGCATATCCCTCCCAAATATTCAAGTGTTTTTTCTGGTTTATACTATGTAATTTCTCATTTTGAGGGTGAGACTTCCATTTCCCCCGCGCCTGCGGGGGAATAATAGTGCCCCCAAATTTTGAGAACTTACTATAATATTTATACTCTTTAACAGTATATTGGGATCTGTTAAATTCATTCTGTAAATCTTTTTAGGGAATCTCAGCACTGGTTGAATATTTTCCAGTCATTGCGTGGGACCTGCAATGACAAATATTTTCGAGATAACTTCTACATTTTTCCCCGATAAATATTTTCGTTGAAAGAATATCGGATAAACAACAATATCGCTTAATTGGCTTAAATATACAGATTTCCAAGGGGTGCGGTATGGCAGGCAACACAAAACTTCCGTTCAGGATTAAACTCGGTTACGGCGCGGGAGAATTCGCCAGCAGCATCTTCTGGATAACCATAGCATTCTGGCTCATGAACTATCTTACCGACGAAGTGGGACTCCCGGGGACCATGGCGGGGGCGGCCCTCATGATCGGAAAGATCTGGGACGCGGTAACGGACCCGGCCGTCGGGTTTATGTCCGACAGGACAAGGTCGAGGTGGGGGCGACGGCGCCCCTGGTTCCTGTTCGGCGCCCTTCCCTTCGGACTCGCGTATCTCGCCATGTTTACCAACCCCCACATCGACAGCAGGGGGTTCCTGTTCGTGTACGTGACCCTGGCCTTTATCGTCCTCTGCACAACCTACACGGTGACAAACGTCCCCTACAACTCCCTTCTCCCCGAGCTGACCAGGGACTTCAACGACCGGTCCAGCCTCTCCGGCTTCAAATCGCTCTTCGCTGTTTTCGGCACCATCGCCGGTGCCGTGGCGGCCATGCCGATAATATCATCCTTCGAAAGCAGGACAGCCGGATTTATCGCCATGGGGGGGGTGTTCGGCCTCATGATTGTCATATCGGTTCTTTCCCCCTTCTTCACGGTCCGTGAAGAAGAACTCCCGCTCGATATCAAGAAGGATGACTTCCTGAAATCCAACATCCTGGCCCTGAAAAACCGGCCCTTCGTGTACATGCTCATGACCTGGATGCTCAACACCATGGGCTTTACCGTGGTTACCGCCACCCTGGTCTACTATTTCAAGTACATATTCGGAAACCAGAACCTGGTCACCGCCGGGTCCGCCATTATGCTGATCACCTCCATGGTTTTCATTCCGGTGGCGG
>CAZEPS010000058.1:0-5688 GCA_964514165.1 uncultured Leptospirales bacterium | reverse complement strand
GGACCTACATACTGGGGATGCTGATTGTGAGCCTGGCCTGCATCGCCATTTTCGCCGTGGGACACCTCACCAGCATCGGAGTCGTGTACGGAATAATGTTCTTTACCGGTGCCGGCCTTTCCACCCACTACGTGATGCCCTGGTCTATCGTCCCGGACACCATTGACTACGAGTACGCCCAGAGCGGGGTCCGGCGCGAGGGGGTCTATTTCGGCCTCTGGACCTTCGTCATTAAGATAGGACAGGCAACGGCAGGGCTCTTCGTCGGGGTGGTGCTGGATCTTTTCGGTTATATACCGGACGTTGCCCAGTCCGCGACGACCCTGTTCGGCATACGCCTCCTGATCGGTCCCCTGACTGCCTTTTTCTTTATACTCGGCTGCGTCTTTCTCTGGCTCTACCCGATTGACCGGAAGATGTACGGGGAAATAAAAAAGAGAATCGACGAAATGGAGAAGACGGGATAACAGTCGTTTAAAACTGGCCTCTGAGAAACTCAACTACCGGTACATATCCTCGTCCTCGATCTCGATGGTGTCGGCATCGCTGTTTTTAAAGAGGCGTCGGACGTCCCCTTTGTCCGGGTCCATGTTCCAGTTCAGGTCTTTCGTCCATTCAAAGATCCGGGGTTTCGTCAGGGTGCCGTTTCTCGGGATGAAGACCCCCTTCCCTGCCGGGATTGTGACCCTGGTATCGTCCCGGGTCTCGATCTGTTAGATCAGCGGCGCCCGCTCGAATTTTGCCTTCGGGTTGAAGAGATACCGGTAGGTGGCGAAGGTCCGGTACTGCTCGGCGTTCAGGTTCTCGCAAACCTTGAGCATCTTCTGGTTGAAGTCGCCTATCCAGGTCAGTACCGTGTCATGATACCGGTTCAGGGGCACCACGTACTCCTCCGCGTATTTAATCATGGCCCCCTCAACGCCCCTGTTCTGCCATTCAGGGACAACACCGAACGCCAGTCCGTACATGGTTGATGGGGTCTTGCGCCACTTGTGCCAGAGGAAGATCAACTTGCCGACGAGGTTAAGGTTGCCGTTGACGTGCTTGAAGATCTGGTTAAGCTCCGGGAGGTTGATATAAAAGCCGACCGGCTCACCGTCGTAATAGGCGAAAATAGTGATGTCCGGATCTTTCACCGGGTCCATGGCCTTCATAATCTTCAGGGCCTGTTCCGGCGACATCTCCTTGAAGTCCTTATGGGCCTTGCCCCAGGCCTTGTTGTATACGGTGAGAAAATCCTGTGCTACCTTCTCGATTCTCTTGCCCCGGACCGATTCGCAGTAGAATTTCTTGTCCTTCCTGACTTTCTCCGCCTTGCGCACGAACACCTCCTGGGCCGGGACGTACAGGGAGCGGTGGTACATGAACTGTTTGAAGTAGATCTGGAACCCGTAGTTCTCGAACAGGTTCACGTAGTAGGGGGGATTGTAATTCATGACATAGGTCGGCGGGGAGGTGAAGTTCTTGATGAGCAGCCCCCAGAACTGGTCCCGCTCGCCGAAATTGATGGGACCGTCAACCGCCTCCATCCCCTTTCCCTTAAGCCAGTCCACCGCCGTGTCAAATAGGCGGTCCGCCGCCTTCTGGTCGTTTACGCACTCAAAGAAACAGATACCCCCGGTCGGCTGTTTCTGCGTATAGGCGGTCTTCGGGTGCACGAAAGCCCCGATACGCCCGATAAGGTTCCCGTCGTTGTCGAAAAGAACCCACCGTTCTGCGTTGGTGCCGTCATAGTACTTGTTCGATTTCTGGTGGAATTTTGCCTCGATGTCCTGCATCAGGTGAGGAATCCAGTTATCATCGTCTTTATAGATGATCCATGGAACCCGGTGAAAAAGCTTTATATCATTTTTCGAAGAAACCTTGCGTAAAACCATATTTTATATCTCTGTAAAAAAATTTTTACATAGATATACCAAAGTCCCGGTTTTGTCAAGGATTTAGTTTGCCCTTTTCCCGGATCTGAGGGCCTTTTTTAAAAAGCTTCCGGTATGTGATTCTTTCACCCTGGCGACCTCTTCCGGGGTTCCCGCAACCACCACGGTGCCCCCGCCGTCCCCGCCCTCAGGGCCGAGGTCTATTATCCAGTCAGCGGTCTTTATGACCTCCAGGTTGTGCTCTATGATGACAACCGTGTTCCCCTTGTCTACCAGGCTCTGAAGCACCTCTATCAGGCGCTGTATGTCGTCAAAGTGGAGGCCGGTTGTCGGCTCGTCCAGTATGTACACGGTCTTTCCCGTGGCCCTCTTTGAGAGTTCAGTCGAGAGCTTGACCCGCTGGGCCTCGCCGCCGGACAGGGTCGTGGCAGGCTGGCCGAGTTTGATGTAGCCGAGGCCGACCCTGAAGAGGGTGTCGAGGCGCGAATGGACGGCCGGGATGCTCTCGAAGAACTCCCTCGCCTCCTCCACGGTCATTTCCAGGACCTCGTAGATGTTCTTCCCCTTGTAGCGGATCTCCAGGGTCTCGTGGTTGTACCGCCTCCCCTTGCAGACCTCGCAGGTTATGTATACGTCCGGAAGGAAGTGCATCTCAATCTTCTTCACCCCGTCACCCTGGCACGACTCGCACCGACCGCCGGAAACGTTGAACGAAAAGCGGCCCGCCTTGTACCCCTTGACCTTCGATTCGGGAAGCCTGCTGAAAAGGTCCCTTATCGGGGTGAACACGCCGGTGTAGGTGGCCGGGTTCGACCGGGGCGTTCGCCCTATGGGGGACTGGTCTATGTCAATCACCTTGTCGATGAACTCGATGCCGCTTATCTCGTCGAACTTTCCCGGGTATTCCTTTGATCGCATGATGAGGGAGGATAACGCCTTGTAGAGGATCTCGATGACCAGGGTCGACTTCCCGGAACCTGACACCCCGGTCACGGAACAGAAAACCCCCAGGGGAAAGCATACGTCGATGTTCCTGAGATTGTTCTCCCCGGCCCCGCGGACCTCCAGGCACTCGGTGAACTCCCGCCGCTTCGACGGAATCGGTATAAAGGCCTCGCCGGTGAGGTATTTACCGGTGAGCGACTTTTTGTTCTCCTCTATCTCCTTCGGGGTGCCGGTACCCACCACGTACCCCCCGTGGAGGCCGGCGCCGGGCCCCAGGTCCACCACGTAGTCCGCCTCTCGGATGGTGTCCTCGTCGTGCTCCACCACGATGACCGTGTTCCCCAGGTCCCGAAGCCGCTTGAGTGTTTTCAAAAGCCGCTTGTTGTCCCGCTGGTGCAGGCCGATGCTCGGCTCATCCAGGACGTAGAGGACCCCGGTGAGGCTCGATCCTATCTGGGTGGCGAGGCGGATCCGCTGGCTCTCGCCGCCGGAGAGGGTGCCGGCGGCGCGGTCCAGGGTCAGGTACTCGATGCCCACGTCGTTCAGAAAACTGAGCCTTGTGCGTATTTCCTTTAATATCTGTTTCGCGATCATCTCCTCGGTCTCGGTGAGCTCAATATCCTGGAAGAACCCGTGGGACTCCTTTATCGATTTGGACGTGACCCGGTCAATGGTCCATCCCGAAACCTTCACCGCCAGGCTCTCTTTCCGCAGGCGCTTCCCCTCGCAGGCCGGACAGGTCTCGTTCATCATGTAGGTGTGCATCCACTCACGCATGTCTTCGGAACTGGTTTCCAGGTAGCGCCGCTCCAGGTTCGGAATGACCCCCTCGAAGGTGCGTGAGAAGCGGTACTCGGCGTTGCGGCGTTTCACCTGGTAATCGATCTCCTCAGAGCCGGATCCGTAGAGGATAATCTTCCGTATCTTTTCCGGGAGCTCTTTCCATGGGGTGTGGCCGTCAAACCCGAAGGCCCGCTCCAGGTTCTGGATCTGCTCGAGATACCAGTAGCTGGTGGTTTTCCCCCACACCTCCAGGACCCCGTCATAGAGGGACTTGTCCGGGTCGTTTACTATGAGGTCAGGGCTGAACCGCATGATGAAGCCGAGGCCCCCGCACTTCTCGCATGCCCCGAAGGGGCTGTTGAACGAGAACATCCGGGGAGAGAGTTCCGGTATGGAAATCCCGCAGTCGGTGCACGACAGCCTGGTTGAGAAGAGTCGCTCCTCATCTGTACCGTCCTTTTCGTCGATGATGACGGTTATGAGCCCTTCGGTAAGGTCCATGGCGGTCTCGATGGAATCGGTGAGGCGGGGCCTGACGCCGTCCTTTATCACGAGGCGGTCCACCACGATTTCAACGGTATGCTTCTTGTTCCTGTCGAGCTTTATCTCCTCCTCGAGATCGCGAACCTCGCCGTTGACCCGCACCCTGATGAACCCCTTTTTCCTCGCCATGTCGAAGTGGTCCTGGTGCTCCCCCTTGCGCCCCCGCACCAGGGGGGCCAGGATCTGGATCCTGGTGCCGGACCGGTAGGTCATGAGGGACTCGACGATCTGGTCCAGGGACTGGGAGGATATTCTCTTGCCGCACTTGTAGCAATAGGGGACCCCGACGCGCGCGTAGAGGAGGCGGAGGTAGTCGTATATCTCGGTAACGGTACCCACCGTGGATCGGGGGTTCCGGTGGGTGGTCTTCTGCTCGATTGATATGGCCGGCGACAGGCCGTCGATCAGATCAACGTCAGGCTTCTCCATGAGGCCGAGGAACTGGCGCGCGTAGGCTGAGAGGGACTCGACGTAACGGCGCTGGCCCTCGGCGTAAATGGTGTCGAATGCCAGGGAAGATTTGCCTGATCCGGAGAGGCCGGTTATGACTACAAGCCTGTCCCGGGGAATTTCAAGCGAGATGTTCTTTAGATTATGTTCCCGAGCGCCCTTGATGACGATGGTGCGGCCGCTCATATCAGGGAAACGTTCGTGGAGCCGCACATGGGGCAGACCGTGTCAGAATAGTCGTCTTCCTCGTCAATGTCGGTCTTTCTTTTTATCACGACATCGTCCCAGCGGTAATCGCAGTCCTCGCAGGCAAAACTGAGGGAAACCTTCTTTTCATTCTCCCAGTCACCGTCGTCCGCATCCAGTTCTTCGATGGAATCGTCCACCAGTTCTTCTTCCTCGTAATGTTCTTCGTAGTATTCGTCTTCGTATACTTCGTCTTCAAAATCTTTTTCAGGATGTTCGTTGCTCATAATACCTGTTTCCTGTGCAATGAAATGGAAATGCTGAAATCAGAGAATATTTACCGAATCAATTTGTCAAAAATAAAAATCCAAAAAAATTCAGTATTTACAATTTCAGCTGCCTTTACGGCCTGTCCTTTTCAATGTGATTAACATATGAAAAAAACGGGGAATCGTCAATGATGAAGGATCAAAAAGGCGAATAATCAGCGGATTTCATCTGCGAAAAGTGCCAGAATTTTTTCTCCGGACAGGGGGGCTTGGTGCTTTTGTATTAATTTCCCGTGCGAGGGCGGTTCACTACTCGATGATTTTGTCGCTTTCCGGGAGTTTGATCCCGGCGTCAGGCTCCGGTTCAAGCACCCGGGGAAGGTCGCCCTCCCTGGTAACGATGATGTCCCACATCCCCCAGAGATCCCGGAAGAGGGACGTGTCGTAGAAGCGGATTTCCGCCGTGCCGGAAACCGTGTATTCATAGGGGATGTCGACCCGGTAGAGGCCGGTAAACTCCTTCAGGGGGACGGAATCTATGGTGACGAACCTGCCGCCCTGGCCTTTCACCGAGATCTCGAGGATTGACGACGGCAGGCCCGCGCGGGGCCTCGCGCAGGTGACAAAGTCGATCC
>CAZEPS010000057.1:0-19455 GCA_964514165.1 uncultured Leptospirales bacterium | reverse complement strand
GAGACAACGTTTTATGTTTGAATTATCTTTCCATTAAGTGTTTGACGAAATCGCAACATTTGTTTATATTTTTATACTGAAAGTGTTGAAAATGATGTTTCCGCCGGTTTTAACGGCTTGATTTGGTTAATATTTACCATTTAAATTTTTTCGTTCATAAAATGAGGTGTATTTTTCGATGCTTGAAATACTGATTCCGTCACTTACTTCTATACTGACACTGACCGCGATAGGCCTTGTGTTCGGACTGATCCTTTCCGTTTCAAAACTCAAGCTGAAGGTTGAACGGGACCCCCGAATCGAGGCCGTGAATGAGGCACTACCCGGGGCGAATTGCGGTGCCTGCGGGCTTCCCGGGTGTTCCGCCTATGCCACCAGGATCGTTGAAGATGATTACGCCATAGATCTCTGCCCGGTCGGCGGCAAGGAGACCGAACAGAAGATCGCTGAAATCATGGGAAAGGAAGCCCGGGGTCAGAGCGTGTCCCTCAAGGCCCTGGTCCACTGCCAGGGAGGGGTTGACGTAACTAATGACCGTTTCGTGTACAGGGGGCCGAAAGAGTGCGCCGCCGCCAACGATCTCATGGGGGGATTCAAAGTGTGCGAATACGGGTGCCTCGGTTTTGGCGACTGCGTCCGGGCGTGTCCCTTTGACGCCATCCATATGGGAGATGACCGCATTCCCGTTGTCGACAGGGTAAAATGCGTCGGATGCGGCAAGTGCGTAACAGCGTGCCCGAGGGACATTATCACCCTGGCCCCGGAAGAATTCGAGGTCAGGGTCATGTGCCTGAACCGGGAGAAGACCCCGGTAATGAAAAAGGGGTGCACCGTCGGTTGTATCGGGTGCAAACGGTGTGAGAAGGCGTGCCGCCAGGTGTTTGAAGACCATCCTGAACATGAGACCGCAATTGAGGTGAACGACTTTATCGCGAAAATTGACTACAGCATCTGCATAAACTGTTTGAAGTGCGCCGAGGTATGCCCGGTGCCGGTGATTGATCCGGTTACTGTTTCAGAAAAGTATAAAAAACAACAGGAAAAAGAGCAGGAGAAGGCTGAGGCCGGTGCATGAAGTCCATCTATGAGATGAACGGGATTGAACGGTCCGCCGCCCTGCTGGTGGCGCTGGGCCCGGATATCGCCGCGGACATACTGAAGCAGATGGATGAAGATGAGATCGAGCGGCTCTCCGGGGAGATAGCGCGGATAGAGCGGCTCGATCCGACTGAACGGGAAGACCTGATCGGGGAGTTTATCATCCGGCTTCGGCGCGAGAGCAGCAACCTGAAGGCCGGTGAGGGTAAGGCCAGGGAACTGTTGACCGACGCCTTTGGCGAGGACCGCGCCGAGGAGGTGCTCCGCCGATTTTCCGGTAAGGACGTTGACCGTGAATTCGAATACCTCCAGGAGATAGAACCCCCTGTACTTTCAGAGATTCTCAAGGGCGAAGGGCCCCAGACCGTCGCGGTCTGCATGAGTTTTCTTCCCGGGAATGCGTCAGCCGCAATCCTCAAATCCCTCCCTCTGGAAACCCAGAAAGAGGTGGCCTTGAGGCTGGCGAAGATGCAGTCGGTTACCCCCGAGGCTGCCGTGTCGGTCGCCAGGGTCATCAGGAAAAAATACCGTGAATACAAAAAAGCTGACAATGGTATTCTGGCCGGCGGCATCGATTCCCTGATAGGCATACTGCAGCACATGAACGCCGAGGATGAACGGCGGTTCATGGCCAACCTGGACACCTCCATGCCGGATATGTCCGAAAAGATTCGCGAGAAGGTATTCACCTTTGAAAATATCGCCCGGCTCTCGAACCGTGATATACGGATCCTTATTGACGAGGTAAACGACGACCTGACAATCGCCAAGGCCCTGAAGGGGAGCGGCGACGAAATAAGGTTCAGGTTTTTGCGGAATATGAGCCAGAACAGGGCCACCGATATCATAAATGAAATGAAGGCCATGGGGCCTGTCCATCTTAACGAGGTTGACTTCTACCGGCACAGGATACTTGCCACCGCGAGGGAACTTCATGATAACGGCGCCATTACCTTCCAGAAGAGGGGCGCTGACGACGTGTGGGTAACGTGATGATGTTAGTGGGGTCAGAGCATAGATGAGGCTCTGACCCCGGGAATCATTATGGACATCAATAAAACACATCTCGTCTACTTTTCACCCACCGGTACCACGAAAAAGGTACTGGAAGCGGTGTCCCGGGGCATTAATTACCCAATATCACGGGTTACCGATATTACTCCTTCTGAAATAAGGAAGCAACCCATTCTATCCATGGAAGATGAACTGGTAATCATTGGTGCCCCGGTATATGGTGGAAGGATACAAAAAGACGCTGCCCGGTTTTTTTCGGGGATCCGCGGTGGCGGTTGTCCCGCGGTCCTGATCGCGGTTTACGGGAACCGGGAATACGAGGACGCCCTGGTTGAGCTTCATGATATAGCCGTGCAATCGGACCTGGTTCCGGCAGCCCTGGCATCTTTCATCGGGGAACACTCCTTCTCAATAGATAATGCCCCCATCGGCGCTGGAAGGCCGGACAGTAGTGATATAACAGCGGCAATAGATTTTGGAAGGAGAGTCAGAATGAAGCTGAAATCACTATCCAGCCCGGATGAAATGGATGCAGTGTCTGTTCCCGGTAACCGCCCCTATAAGGATCACCTTAACCTGCCGGTCATTGAGTTCATTGATACCTCGGATTTCTGTACCAGGTGCAATGTCTGCGCTGAAGCGTGCCCGGTTTCTGCTATTGAAACGGACACAATAATAACCGATTTTACTTCCTGTATCTTATGTTGCGCGTGCATAAAGAAGTGCCCTGAAAGTGCCCGTTCCATGGGTCAGGGGCCGATTTTTGAAACAGCCAGAAAACTGAGCAGCGCATGTGTTTCCAGAAAAGAACCGGAGTTCTTTCTCTGATTATCCACTCGGTTGAATTAACCATAAACTAACCCCTCATTCTGTGTAAAATTCCAGAAAATTGATTTTTCTGGAAAAATGTTCACTTTTTTAATCGGAAACAGGTTTTCCAGGCAAAACTGTATTGACAAAAAGCATCTAGTATTTTTAAAATATTGTTAAATACTAAAAAACTGGAGGATTTTATGAAAAAGAGAATCGCTGTCTCTGCCGTTTTTGCAATAATGGTATTCTTTATAACACCACTTTACGCAACGAACGGCATGAGGCTTATCGGATTTGGGCCGATACAGCGTTCCATGGGCGGCATAAGCGTGGCGGCCCAGCTCGACGCTGCATCTGTGTTAACGAATCCGGCGGGTATGCCCGACCTTGGAGGGCGGATCGACTTCGGAGCGTCTTATTTTTCTCCCAAGGTTACCTATAAGCCCGTGTTGCTGAACTATGCAGCTTTTGGTTATCCTGTTGAATCAACGTCAGACAAGGGTGCTTCCCCCCTGCCGGCATTCGGTCTTATTGTGCCGATAACTGAAGACCTGTCATTCGGCATAGGCGCCTACGGCGTGGCCGGCATGGGTGTCGATTACCGGAGGAACCTGTTCAACGGGATTATTTACTCCTCATATTCACAGATGCGGTTTGCTCCGGGATTCGCCTACAAGATCAATGATATGTTTTCAATCGGCGCGGTGATCAATGTCATGTATGCCACCATGGAGTATCAGGCTGGCGGTAACTATGACAGTTTGCATCCCCTGCCGTCCCAGTACGCTCACATGAACTCCGCCTCGTTCGGCGTCGGCGGAACCGTCGGGATTAATTTCACCCCGATTGAGCAGCTTACTATTGGTGTGGCGTATGAATCCAGGAGTTACTTTCAGAAATTCGCCTTCAATACCTTCCTTGGCAAAGAGGAACTACGCTTTGACCAGCCGATGACCGCGACAGCAGGGCTCGGTATAAAACCGATAGATGCCCTCACTATCGGCCTTGAATTCCAGTGGATTGACTGGACAGCAACGAACGGTGTGAATAAGCCGAAATACAGCATGCGCGCGCTTACGACCTCTGCATGGAGCCTTGCCTGGAAAGACCAGTTCATTTACAAGATCGGTGTCGATTATGAAATCAACAAGTACGTATCTGTCAGGGCTGGCTTCAATTACGGGAAAATGCCGGTTAACAAGACCCGTTCATTCGAGAATGCCGCGTTTCCGGCAATCGCCGAGTTTCATTACACCGCCGGCCTCACTCTTAACCTGAGCGAGAATTTCGGCATAAACCTGGGGGCCATGTATTCGCCGAAGGCGGAGGTAAAGGGATCAGGCATTTACGCCGCCAGCTTCTCCTTTAGTCCTCCTCTCACGATTACCTACGTGCCGCAGGTGATTCAGACAACGTCAACCATGTCGCAATATTCTCTGGAACTTGGCCTCGTGTACCGGTTTAAAATACCGAATAACGAAGGCTGACGCGCTTATTCATTTTATTAAAAAAACCGTCGAGGGCTCTGACCCCGGCGGTTTTTTTTTGCCCATAAAACTGCTTGATTTTTTACTTATCATACAATAATACCATTTGCAGAAATAAAAAGCATGACGGATTATCTGAAATGAAAACAAAAGAATATTATGACTATGAATACAGGGAACAGGTACAACTATGCAAAAAGGTGCTCGGTACAATTGGAGAAAGTACCGGCGGCGAGATTTTCGAGAGGTTTGGTGATGACCCGGAAGAGCCTGTCGAAAATATTTTCCTGGCATTCACACATGAAGAACGCCCCTTCCGGGTATACATTTATCTCAGCTGGGGGGACCCCGAACTTCATGCCCGCATCGATAACAGAACCGGTGTGCTCTCCATAAAGTATGATCCTGAAGTGAAACCGGTCGAAGAAAAGGAGATTGAAGTCTGGGACGTTATCGACAGGAGGGAGAAGAGGTTATTCCTTAAGCCGGGTCTGTACATTGAGGAATATGATGACGAACTCGAGGATATGGTAAGCACGATAAGGAGTCTTCCTGAATCCTTTATAGACGAGGTTGAAGGGATGATGAAAAAATACGAGGCATCGTCTATTCTGTACGATTCCATGGTTATTGATCTTGAATTTGAACGGGACATCGTCGAGGCCGATTATACTGATATCGTTCCAGAGTGTGTCACCATCCTTGACGCGCACGCCAGGATTCTTGAATCGGGGAACCGGGAGGTCCATGCCAAGCCGAAGGTCTACATCCAGGGGAAACCGGCCCTGAAGGCCGGGGTTGAGGGGACGGTTCGGTGCCGGTACTGCAGCGCACTGGTGATTGCCGGTATCAGCGGGAAGTGCAGCCAGTGCGGGGCCACCCTGTAGCTGAATTCAGGGGTCAGAGCCTTGTGCTTGGATACTCTGTTAATACAAAATAAAACAATCATAAGAGGCCTTCATGTCAATCAATCCCCTTCTTATCGCAAAGAGCGAAATAGAGCAGTATATCTATCCCTCCATGGCGAACCGCCACGGCCTCATAACCGGCGCCACGGGCACGGGCAAGACCGTGACCCTCCAGGTGATGGCTGAGCGTTTCAGCGAGATCGGTGTGCCGGTCTTCGTTGCCGACGTGAAGGGGGACCTTTCCGGCATCACCATGGCGGGGTCAGAGCATCCGAAAATATCAGAGCGGATTGAAACAATGAAGCTCGCTGACCACCGGTTCGAAGGGTCACCGGTGGTTTTCTGGGACATCTTCGGCGAACAGGGGCACCCGGTCAGGACCACCGTGAGCGAGATGGGGCCGATTCTAATCTCGCGTCTTCTGAACCTGAATGATACCCAGGAAGGGACCCTCACCCTGGTGTTTAAAATAGCCGACGACAACGGCATGGTCATCCTTGACATGAAAGACCTCCGGTCCATGCTCCAGTATGCCGGGGATCACAGCACCGAGTTTACCACCGAATATGGAGGAATCTCGAAAGCCAGTATCGGCGCTATCCAGCGGGGGCTCCTGAACCTGGAAAGCCAGGGAGGGGACCTCCTCTTCGGGGAACCGGCGCTCAATATCGACGATATTATCCAGACAGGCGATAACAATCGCGGCATCATAAATATCCTCGCGTCAGATAAACTCATCCAGAACCCGAAGGTCTACGCTACCTTTCTCCTCTGGCTTTTATCCGAGCTTTTCGAGGAGCTCCCGGAGGCGGGGGACCCGGAGAAACCGAAACTGGTCTTTTTCTTTGACGAGGCCCACCTCCTGTTCGAAGACGCCCCGAAGGCACTGCAGGAGAAGATTGAACAGGTGGTCCGTCTTATCAGGTCAAAGGGGGTCGGGGTTTACTTCGTGACCCAGAACCCCCGGGACATTCCGGATGAGATCCTCGGCCAGCTCGGTAACCGGGTACAGCACGCCCTCCGGGCCTTCACGCCCCGGGAACAGAAGGCGGTCAAGGCCGCTGCCGGGACCTTCCGCCCCAACCCTGATATCGACACTGAGCAGGCAATCACCGAGCTCGGGGTGGGAGAGGCCCTGGTGTCGTTTCTCGATGAGGAGGGCAAGCCCGCAATGGTGGAACGATCCCTCATATGCCCGCCGTGGAGCAGGATAGGGCCGGTGACCCCGGAAGAGCGAAAAGGTATAATCGCACAGTCGGTTCTGAACGGTGTCTATGACGAGACCGTTGACCGGGAGTCAGCCTATGAGATGCTGAAAACCCGGGCTGAAAAGGCGTCCGTCGAAGAAAAGGCCGAGGAAGAGCAGAAAAAGGCTGAGTCGGAGCAAAAGAAGAGCGGCAGGAAGAAGGACGATATCGTGGACGCCATGCTCAAGAGCGCGGCCCGGTCAATCGGGAGCACCGTGGGAAGGAAGATCGCCCGGGGGGTGCTCGGGTCCCTTCTCGGCGGTAAATGATGGGGCTCGATCTCTCATCATGGCTGTATGATCCCCTGCTGAACCCATTTCTGAAAGAGATCCGCGCCGGGGTCAGGGACCTGGTCGAGAAATACCGGTTCGAGACGATACTTGACGTCTGCTGTGGAACCGGCATACAGCTGAAGGCCCTCGTGGGGAAAGGGTACCGCCCCGTGGGGGTGGATATATCAGACGGGATGCTGGCTGTTGCCAGGAGGGGTCAGAGCCCCGCCCTCTGCCTCAAACAGGACGCGGCCAGGCTCGGCTTCCGGGACCGGAGTTTCGACCTGGTCATGATTAGCCTGGCCATCCACGACAAGGACAGGAAAACCGCAGGTATGATCATCGACGAGATGTTCCGGGTCGTGAAGAGCGGCGGGCATCTCCTCTTTGTCGATTTTGATTTTTCCCCCCTGACGAAATTTCACGCGCGAAAGGTGATCACCTTTATCGAATGGCTCGCCGGGGGCGAGCATTACCGGAACTTCCGGTCCTATAGTTTTTACGGAGGTATCGGGGCTCTGCTGAGCAATCGCCAGGTTTGGCTGGAGAAGAAATTATTATTCGCCGGCAATGGTATTTCTCTGAATCTTTTTCGGGTAACGCCGTAGAATCAACCCAGGTTTTTATTCGCAAATTCCCAGTTAAGAAGGTAATCGATGAATACCTCGGCGTATCTGCCCCGTTCATTCATATAATCCAGGTAGTATGCGTGCTCCCACACGTCCATGGTGAGAAGGGGCTTTTTATTAATGGTGAGGGGATTGTGCGCGTTTTCGGTTGAGACAACCTCAAGGCGGTCTCCGTCCTGGACAAGCCAGACCCATCCGCTACCGAATACACCGGCTTCATTGAGAAACGCCTCTTTGAAACCTGCATACCCGCCAAAGCTCTTATCTATCATTTCTGCGATATTGCCGGTTGGTTTACCTCCGCCGCCGGGCTTCATTGAGTTCCAGTAAAAAGTGTGGTTCCACACCTGGGCGGCGTTGTTATAAATAGAAACGTTTTTCCTGTCGCCGTATGTCTTTCGTATTATCTCCTCAAGGCTCATTTTCTCGAATTGGGTGCCCTTGATGAAACCGTTTACTTTTTTTACGTATCCGTAGTGATGTTTCCGGTAATGATAGGCAAGAGTTCTATGTGATATGTGTGGATCCAGGGCTTTGATGGTATAGGGCATTTCAGGGAGTGGTTTCGAGAGATCACCTTCAGGTAGTTCAAGTTTCGGGAGCTTTTCTCCGGGCATGCACCCCTTGAGAAAGGGAGTCAGTCCTGCAGCGATGAGGCCGATCCCGGCTGACCTGTTAATGAAATCTTTCCTGGTTATGGACATGAGTAAACCTCCTTTCTTTTGTGATGAATTTCTTCATGGAAGTAGTATAAAAAACAGATATTGTCAATGATATTATTGCGCTTTGAACAAAAATGATACTCTAAAGCAGAACCGGTGGTATCCAGGCAGGTGGCTGAATAAGGGTCAGAGCCTCGAAACACCGATTCTTATCGGTGGAAATGGGGTCAGAGCCTCATTTGCTGTAAATTACGATGGTCCCATCCTTCTCAATCCGCTGATACAGCCGCTTTACGACAGTATCATGGTGTTTTTTCCCGGTATAGAGAAACATGACCTTATTGACATAGTCTATAGTTGATTTAATCGGGGGAACCGCCATCCGCTTTTTTACCCTTCCCAGGCCGGCATGATATGCTGCCAGGGCCAGGGGCACGTTCCCCTTGAAATAGTCCAGGAGCTGCTTCAGGTGTCTGGTGCCGACCCGGATATTTTCGTCCGGGTCCAGTGGGTCTTTCACGTCGTAATACCCTGCCGTGGACTGCATGAGCTGCATGAGCCCCATGGCCCCGGCAACAGACACCGCGTCAGCGTTAAAATCTGACTCCACCTTGATAAGGCACCTGATGAGCTGAGGGTCGATTCCCTCCTTCGCGGCATATTTCTTTATGATCTGGTCATACGTGCTTATGAGGTTGACCTTTCGGGTCTTCACCGGGGTAGTGGACTTCACCGGCCGATTGTAATACTCGATGGTCCCGTCCGGGTGAACTTTCGTGTAGATGCGGCCCTGGAGGGGGGGCTGCGTCAGCACGAAAGTCATTAACACAATTACGGGAATGAGTAATTTCACTGTCTTTATCCGGTTGAACATGCGTGCAATATATCAGATTATATTTATACCGGCAATGAAAAGAGTACAATAACCGGAAATTTTCTTTTCATTCATCATGTATGATCATTTCATATGTAAATATTTGTGGACATTTTAACACGGCTGCATTATAATTTTCAACGGTTCAGCAGATATTCTGAATGATAGCATGGATTTTCCAAAACGTTAAAAATATTTTAATGCTTCCACAAAGCCGGAGGTCGTGTATAAATCGTGATTCAGGGCATCAACATAAAGTGAATAGTCATTTGCTGACATGGTTTTTCTGGTTACCAGTAAGCAGGTCTTCGTATGTGTAAATCGATATTGAACTTCATGATATTTCACGGCGGTACTCTGGCGCTGCTCATGGCGGTTGGTCAGCTCGTTCAAAGAAGAAAAAAACCGGGAAATATAATACTTTTTTTTCTTCTAATATGCATCAGCGTCTTTCTTTTCTACCATGGTCTGCTCGTTACCGGTCTGGTCTTGAAATACCCGGGGACGGGGCTGGTTGTCATACCCGTTTACTATTTCATTGCGCCTCTGTTTGTTTTTTTTCTTCAATCAATTTCAACGAGGAATTTTATTCTCAAGATAGTCAATTATTATCATTTTCTTCCTGGTGTAGCGGTATTGATTCTCCTGATGCCGTTTTACGCGATGGAACCGTCGTTGAAAGTGGAGTTCCTTAAGGACCCGTTAAATATTGACGCTGATCCAACCGGGCTGAAACTGCGGTACAGCATAATCATGGTGTTCATGATTATCACATGGATTATATATTACATGTATTTCCTCATAAAACATTCATATATGTTTACAAGCCGGTACCGGAAGCAGAATCCTCTCTCTCAATATGCGATTATATGTTTTGCTTTAACCTTTATGGTCATTACGTTTTATGTTATCAGTTTAATGCTTCATAAAGTGTTTCAATATCCTTATTCATTCCATCTTGATGTTGTGAGGATTTTTTCTCTGCTTGTGGTCATGATACTGTTTGTCATCTATCTCATGGGTAAACGATATCCCTTTTACATGCAATTACTGCAGAGAGAGGTTAAGCGAATCCATTATGACAGGTCGAAGATTGACAATCTTGATATTGATTCCGTTCTTCAGCTCCTGAACAGGTTGGTAGAAGAGGAAAAAATATACCTGGATGAAGATCTCAATCTTGAGAGGCTGGCTCATGAATTATCAATTGCCCCGTACCAGTTATCGGAAATATTGAACGACAAACTTGATTCCGGTTTTTACGATTACATCAACGGTTTCCGCATCAGGGAGTCACAGCAGGTGCTGATTGACGAACCCGAGAGATCAATTACGTCAATCGCCTACAGCGTCGGTTTTAATTCACTCTCCGCCTTTTACAGCTGGTTTTCAAAAATATCAGGAACCAATCCAAAAAAATTCAGGGAAAAAAACGTTAAAACAAAAAAGAGACGAAAAGCCGCGGAATCGTAATAAAAAGTAACTCTAATCATTCTGTCTTTCCCATTGCCTTCCTGCATACATTGCCGTATAATTTTAAACGGAAACCTGTTCTTCCAGCCGAAAAATATTTCCTGATTCTTGAATAAGGAAATAGTGATTCTTGAATAATGAAGACATCTTTTGCGTTCACACGTATTATTAACAGATGATCCTCATCAAATGTTCGCGAATACTACTATATGATTCAGTTTTTCCGCTATGGAACCATATGTGATGAATATCACGTATGATCGATTACACGGTGATTGGAGAAATGCATTATGAAGAATACCTTGTCCATGGATCGAAGAAAATTCATCAAGGGTGTCGGGCTTGTATTAGGTTCCATGATCGCGTCGACCGCCGGTCTGTCAGCCGGTGCGCAGGAAGAGAATAAAGACAAGATATACGTGGCAAAAAACAATTCGGGGCGATACCCCTGGTGGGTCAGGGAACGGAACACTATTACAACAGAAATTGACCGGGACAGTATTGAACACTTCGAGTATCTGGACAATACCGCCAATCTACACCGGTATCTTCACAGGGAAGATTTTGAGACGATGGAGCTTCCCAATATCGGTATTATAAAATATGTCGGCGGAAGGGAAGAGTTGAACAAACTGTGGAGGCGAAGACAGAAGAGACTGCGAAAACTCATCAGGAACGACGTGCCCGGCCACTCTATCCAGGACTGGGCCCTGGCAGGCGCCGCTGACGCCCTCTGGTTTATGCCGTACTTTGATTTTGATGAAATGATGGGGAACACAAATTTTACCCCGCTTGCCGAGAGGTATGGGAAAAAATGGGCGGGAAGCTCGACCGACGCCTCTAAAATTGTTGAAAAGGCGGTTATTTCTTACGGGGCCAGCCAGGTTGGGTTCACGACAATCGATCCGGATGTTTTATATGAAGGAGTTGAATATTCCCCAGAACTTAAATATGTCATCGTGATACTCACCGAGTGGGCGCCTGAGTCAATGAAACGGGCCGATACCCCTGTTGGACTTGCCGGCAACCGCATGCAGATTGTCAGGGAAAACATAACCGTTTGGGCGACAATGAATTTTATACGGATGCTCGGGTATACCTGTGACTATTTACAGGCGCCCTGGCCGGCATACGGTGTTTTCTCGGGAATGGGTGAAATGGGACGAATGAACCGGATGATCTCACCCGTTTACGGAGGGGCCGTTGACATATTTTGCCTCGTGACTGACCTGCCCCTGGCAGTGAACAAGCCCATTGATTTTGGCCTTCAGACGTTTTGCAAATACTGCAAAAAGTGTGCCGAGGCCTGTCCGTCGGGGACTATAAGCTTCGATGATGAACCTTCCTGGGAACCGAAAGGCAGGTGGAACGCGCCGGGCAAAAAGGTCTATTATGAAAACTCGCCCAGGTGCAGTTCCTACATGGCGGTGCAGGCTACACAGTGTTCGCTCTGTCTCGCGAACTGCCCCTGGACAAAGCAGGACAAGACGGCCCTCCATGATATCGCCAAGGTGTTGAGCTCCAACGCGCCGGTGGGCGGCGGGCTCTGGACAGCGATAGACAATCTTTTCGGCTACGGCACGACTAAGGACCCTGAAGATCTAAAAGAATGGTGGGACATGGATCTCCCCACCTATGGTATAGATACCACGAAAAAAGGATAATGCTAATGATACTTTTCATATCTGGTGTGATTGCCGGAATACTGGCATTTTACCTGTTGAGTGACGTTAAAGCGGGACTATGGGAATGGGCCCTTGTCATCGCGGGGTTCTTTATGGTTATACTCGGCTTTGAAATATTTATACTCTCCTGCGCGGAACACGAGGGGCGGGCCGCCTGGCTCGGGTTTCTTTTGTGCAACGCGGCCGCGGCGGTGTTATTTTTCTTTGCCTATCGCAGGGGATTCAGGATCCCGGGATACAGGTTTATTCATTTAGCCGGGATTGTCAAAAACGCCGCGCTTTCAGTGTCGAGCCGCGCCCGTGGATCTGTTCATGTCGTACGTAACAGGATACATTCTAAAGTTCAGAGGAGCCGTTCATGAAAAAGACAGCGGGAACAGTTGTAGTACTGATAAGTATTATCACGGTCTGTGCGGTTATGGGATGCGGGAAATCTGACGAGACCTATGACCGGAGCGCGTACATGGAGAAAGGATCAAAAGATACAGACAGTATACCGGAGGGGGTCACCCCGGAAGGTATCTGGCTGAATTACGCGGAAAGAAATGGTAAGCCGAACGCCTGGATTAAAATCTACAGGCAGGGCAACGAATACCGCGGCAGGATAATTAAACTGCTGCAGCACCCTCCGGGAAAACCGAACCCGGTCTGTGAGAATTGTACCGGAAAATATAAAAACCAGAGAATTCTCGGTTCGGAAATAATCTGGGGTATTGAGAAAACGGGGGAGAACAGATATGAAAACGGCCAGATACTCGATGTCAACAACGGAAAGATTTACGATTGCAAAATGAAGCTGATTGAGGGCGGGGAAAAACTGAAAATGCGCGGTTTTCTCAAGCTTGAAGCGGCCGGACGGTCAAAAATCTGGGATCGGGTTCAGTAGGAGCGTATGATTTTTCGAAACGTGACGCGAAAGACCGCCGTGGGGGCCGTAAGCAGCCGTATATATTCCAGGAGGGATTGATGTTCACTCAATTGCGATCGTATTTTTTATCCGCGTATCATGACTCTCCTCTCCTTGTCCAGCAGAAGGCAGCGGCCCTGATGTACATATCTTTCTTTGTCTTTGTGTTTGTAGCGGTGTCGGGAAGCATTACCATCATTGCCGGGCAATACGCCGGGAGTTTTTCTTCCATGGTGATGACCTATCTCATATTAATAATAATTAATGTGGCCATTTTAGGGATACTGCGCACGGGAAGGTTTGCTATTGCGGCTAATGCCATGGTCATAAGCAGTGCCCTTCTTCTTGTGCTTCTGTTAGTGCAGCGGTCGGGCTCTTTTGCCCCATTTGTCGGTGTTGTGTTTTATTTCTTTATACCGTTTGCTTTGGCGGCCCTTTTGACTTCTCGGTTGACCATATCGGTGCTTCTGATCTTGACCCTCGCCGGTTTCATTCTGTTTTATGCTACAGGCATAGGGAGAATTGAGAAGGACTTAGTCCTCTGGGCAACCAGGTCCCTTACCGCTTTTAGCCTGTCATTTATCATGGTATATATCGTTTTCATTTTAATTGTCACCATATCGGATCGCGCTCTCAGGACGGCCCATGACGAGGCAAGCCGTTCCCGGGAGGGGGCTGAGAAAATTGCCGGTATGCTCGAGAAGATGCATGAAACAGCCAAGCGGCTTTACGCCACAACCGAACAGATGTCATCATTTGCCTCGTCATTTTCCGATAACACACAGAGCCAGGCGTCGTCCCTTGAAGAGATTTCATCAGTGCTTGAGGAGATAACCGCGGGAGGGGCCAGTATTAACACACTCACTGCTAATCAGGTACGTCTCGCCGGTGAATCAAACGGCGTTATGGACGACCTGTTCAAAATCGTTCAAATGATTGAAGAGAACATAGAAATCGCCCTCAAAGCCAGGGACAGGCTCAATCAGGTTGTTGAACAGTCACAGAATGAGATCGCCGATTTCAGCGAATTGATGGCCGGTTCGGCGGACAAGTACAGCCAGGTGCGTGACATGGTGAATGTCATCGAGAGTATTTCAAACCAGATCAATCTTCTTTCTCTGAACGCGTCCATCGAAGCGGCCAGGGCCGGGGAGCACGGGAGGGGTTTCGCGGTGGTGGCCGACGAAATCGGCAAGCTCGCTGAAGGCACGTCGTTTAACGTCAAGTCGATTAATGACATATTTACGGTTTCCAGCGATGAGGCGGGTAAGGCCAGCGACCAGCTCATGGTGCTGGAAAACTCTCTTACCAGCATGATTGATTACATCAATGATTTCAGCGGCAAAATAGATCAGGTCATTGCACTTTCCCGGAAAGACATGGAATTAAACAATACAGTCCGTGATAAGATACTGCTTCTCCTCGAGGAGTCGGGCAGGATTTCCCACGCAGTAGGAGAACAGCAGGAGGCGATAGACGATATATCGAAGAGCATCGTAACGGTAAACAGGTCGTCGCAGGAGATAGCCCAGGGAGCCGAGGAGCTGTCAGGGACCTCCGAAGAGGTCGCATCATCGGTTGAGATCTTGCACAATCTCTCTTCGGCGACATGACAATATATAAAGAACATAAATATCCCTCGATTCCTTTTTAACATATACAGGGTTGCAACTCAGTAGCGGGCGGTTTTACGAGTATCTATGTCAAAAATGCTGTTACTATATTAAGGAGGGACAATTCATGAGAAACTTTTTTCGTAATCTTCAAAAAAAAATAAGGAAAACAACTGCGGCGGCCGCGAAGTCGATGGTCCTGGCGTCTGTTTTTATACCGGTGTCGTTGACCCTTGCGGCACTCGGCTGCGCCGATGTCAGTTCCGCTAACCGTGGTCTGCCGTTGTCGGCAAACAGGTTGTTTGGCGGAAGTTCCGCGAACGCGATGGTATTGCCGAACGGCGCCACGATTACCGGTCTTGCGGTGACTCCCGGCTCATGGACAGGCTGGGCGGTCCATGATATGGTATATTTTTCGGTGACCCCGACCTGGAGCGACGGTGTTCCCGATCCTGACTGCAACCGCGCCGGGCAAGAGCCGCAATGGACCTGCACCTACGGCTGGTTTGAGGACGAGCCGTCAGGAATAAATCGGATGAACGTGCCGGTTGCCGAGCCGGAAAACCGTTACGCGGTAAAAAGCGGACCTGAAGTGATATGGAGTTCGGAATTTGACACCCGGAGAGGTGATGCCGACACCGGAACAATTACCGTGTCTTACGGGGGGTTGGAAACCGTTGTCGATCTGACAGCCTACAAGCCGACGAACAATCCGAACGCCGCCCATCCGATTCCCCATAACTACATGCTCAATACCGTTTTACAGGAAGATCCTTTTGATGAGTCGGCACTAATGGCATGGTATAATGAAAACGACATTAAAAGCTCTGCCTGGTGGAATGATCAGACCACCCGGGCTCATGCAGCATCCAGCGCCCTTGCGGATTACATTGAAGACTGGCTTGACGGCAACGCCGACCCTGAACTGCCCGAGAATCTTCTCGAACCGAGCCTGCAGAATTACAAACTGAAATGGAAACTCTATCATCCTGATGAACTGCCGGATATGGAAGAAGTTTTTTACGGCAGGCTGGCTCGCAAGCAAAGCGACATACCGGATGATATGTCGCGGTCCCAGTATCTTTATTCGGATTATAACGCGAGCTATATCTGTCTGCTTTATATGGCGCCATTCGGCTCAACAATGGTAATTGAAGGGGAGTTTCCCCGCACCAGGTTTTTTGATATTCAGGCTTCTATACCATTTGACCCCTATTTCCCGGCTTCAATAGGCAACGGGCAGGCCGAGGTGCCTATTGTTGATGCAGACATTGAACCCCTGCCGGGCCATACCAATCCGTTCCGGGTTGGCGCGAACCGCAACGCGACAGACCGAAGTTATCGCGTCTATTATAAAATGAGCGAGGGCAACGCCTGCACGCTGAATGAAAACCTCTATCCTGGGTCCATGACGGATCGTAACACGGTCGCACCGTATCGAAGTCCTGGATCCACTGAAAATACCCGCATTGGGGGGCCTTTCAGATGTGGTGGGGCATTTACCCGGGGGGAACTCTTGCCCGGGCAGTTATGGATACGGTATTACGGCCCTGACAATGCCTCCGATCCCTACGGGATGGCCGGGGTCCCCCTGCCAAAGGTCTATTTTCTGACGCCAAACGGTGAAAAATTCATGCTCGTGGCCGAAAGAAAATCGGTAAACCAGTTTTTCAACCGGAGGCGAAACGGGTATTACCCAGTGATCACTTCCGGAGACCCGAACGAAGGGCCGGCATATCCCTGGAAATCAGGCATCGGCTGGATGAAGATGTTCGGGATAGGACGAATCAAACTGGAAATGGAGGCGCGGGAAAAGTTGTATGTGACGAAAAGCATGGTTCGGGACTTTGATTTAAAAACAACGGGGAGGGGGAATGGGGAGGAACTCCCCGGCGGCCTGGAATGCAGCGCTACCGCCTGCAACTACATTAATTATACTGTCCGTAAGGCGTCTATACAATCAGGGAATGTGCTCATTATTACGGGAAAACTCTTTTCAACTCCCGATACCCGCAATGGTGCGGCTATCATGAGCGGCGCCGACATGAGATACATTTCGCTTACGCACTATGCGGATGTCCCCTATTCGGATAACAACTCTGATCGTTTCCTTATGGGTACGAATCTCGGCACTGTAATGGATGATGAAATTGTCACCGACGCGAACGGTAACTATATAATATGCTTCTCCAGGGCTGCGGACAGGCCGGCCAACGCCAATCCGGAAAACGGCGTCACCTGGGTTGATTGGGGCGATATCAGCAAGCAGGACCTGGTATGGCGGTATCTGTCCGTTGGGCCGGACTGGCATGACCCAACATATGCCCCTGATTATGACAATATGCCATGGGATACGGCCGGGTGGACGGAAGATAATTTTGATGACAACCTTCTTTTCAACAACAGTATCTATAATTATAAACGCTTCATGGACGAGTATCACCCGGTGCTTCACTACGCGGGAGTGTCGGATTTCGAGGGCCTGGGAGCCAGTCCGGATCCGTACAATATTCCATGGGTGCGTAACTGGAGATAGGCAACAGTAAGGCCTTATGATTACCGTAACCGGCGCCGGTTCAGCCTCAAATCAGGGCCGGCGCCGGCCCTGCTGGGATTATGCCCGGGGTTATTGCGCGGTGATTATTTTGATTTACCGCTCAGAGCACATGATAATCTGGCAATAATACAGCGAACTGTTTAATAGACAAATAAAAATAACAGAGAAAAAAAATGAAAAAGCGAATACCGCTTATTTTTGTGCTGGCACTGTTTGCCGGCTTTGCCGGGTGCCTGTGGGCCCAGTTCCGGTATCCGAAGCTGAAGGAGATGGCGTTACCCCCCAGGCACGCCTGGCAACCGGAAGGATGTAAAGTCGCCGCGCAGTATCCGGATCTTGTGCCAAATGACAATATTGGTTTTTACCTTCAGCATGCGGATATCCGAAACAGCGACGAGGTGTCGAACGCCATAGCCCCCGTGATGGAGCTTGACTGGATCGCGGAACCGGACATGTACGTGTATGAGGGGCTGGTTTTCGACAGAGAAGGGAATATTTATTTCTCACCCATGTTCAGCCCGGAGAGGGTGATTCTTGTCTCCCTTGAACCGGGAAAGGGCGCGAGAAGGTGGGCGGTCCCGGGCTTCAGTTTCGGGAACGGCACCCCGATGGTGCTTGACGATCCCCTGAGAAAGGGAGGCCAGATCGTGTATCTCGGTTCATACCACCGGGCCCTTGCCGTGCGGACCGACGGCACCGTCGTCTGGGACGCCCGGACCGGGCTTGATACCGTGAAACCGGACGACGATCCGACCCAGACGCATTCCTACGGCATTAATTATCATCCCCAGACCGATTCCCTGATCGGTGTGACCGGGGACGGACACGTGTACGCCCTTGACAGGGCCACGGGTAAAAGCCTCCTTGATGAGCCGTACATGCTGCCCGGAGAGCGGTCTCCGGTAAAAGATCCCCCCATATTGAAGATAATGCCGAGGCTCCTGCCCCTGTATAAACGGTTTTCAAAAGGCCTGCCTGAAAAGAACAATATCCCCCTGACCATGGCCCGCATCCTCCTCGGAAACGGCGTCAAGGTGGCCAACTTCTTTTCCGTTGATCCGGTGACCGGGACCATCATTGTGGCGGGGACGGCCCCTGACGAAATTGACGGCGCGAAAGACGGTGTTTCCGAAATGGGGGCCCTGTACGGGCTTGAGTTAAAGCCTGACGGGAAGGGAAAATTCGCCTTCAGTATCTTATACCGGGTCGATTTCGCGGGCGGGTCCGCGTCAACACCATCACTCAGCGCTGACGGGAGCCGCATCTACCTGGGGGACAATTTTGGAAAACTACTGGCCATAGAGAGCTCCAGCGGAAGGCTCCTGTGGGATATCGATCTGGGGGGCGACCAGATACCCGGGTCAGTGGGCGTTGCGTCCGATAACAACGAAATTTACGCGATTACCGCGAAGCACATGCATAAGGTGGTGGACCGCGGCGACCGCGGTGAGGCCGTGTGGCGGTCTGACTACAGCGCGTATAAACTGGCTCCTTTTCAAAGCGAAATGAACATTCTGCTGGCTTCCCCCGCACCGAACGGCGTCGGCATCGTCATGGGGGCGGGATATTTTCTGGGCCCCACGGCCCCCATGCCCCTGAAACTGGCCGTCGGCCTCCTCGACAGGGAAACTGGCAGGCTCAGATATTGCACCAGGGCCCGGGAGGAGTCCATAGCACCTACCACAATAGGTCCCGACGGCGGCATCTATCAGGCACATTCCCCGTTGCGACGGGCGCTGTCGCTGGCCATTTTTCCGAAAAGCATGATCAGCGATTCGCTTATCGGCGGTATTGCGCGGTATAAACCGGTGCGTCATGACCTTTTCTTCAAGGACATCATCAGCGCGATGACCGATCGTCTTAAAAAAATGGACGGTGTCTGCGGTACCTGCGGCGAAGTCTCGATTCAGGCGGATATATCAGCCGTAAAAGTCCTGTTGCGTCAGGCGGAGAAGGTATATTATGAAGGCGTTAAAAACGGTGATATTAAACAAAAATCACCGATGGTAGTAATAGCCCTTAATAACGCGCGGAGATTATTGGATGGGGGCATTGCGAGTGATAATTATAGTAAGGCCGCGGGATATCTGAAAGAAATAGATCGGTATATAAAACAAGGGAACCTCTATTAATTAAAAATTATGTATCTACTCAGCTATTGCAGAATAGTACATTTTTATAAAAATTGGCTATATAATTCCCCCGCCGCCTTCGGC
>CAZEPS010000056.1:0-19463 GCA_964514165.1 uncultured Leptospirales bacterium | reverse complement strand
TATAGCGGTCACGGCCGAGGGAACGGTCCACATTCTCGAGAAACAGGTGGACCGGGACCACCTTTCCATGATACTGAAGAGGCTGGTAGCGGAAAACCCTGCCCGGCACGCGGTGATATTCGCTGACAGGAAGGCGGCGAGCGGCGATGTCGTTGACGTTATCGACATCTGCAATCTCTCCGGGGTGAAGAAAGTCCATATCGCGGCGATGAAGAAATGAAACTGCCCGGCCCTGAACAACGGGAAACCGCCGGGAATCTTTTCTTTTCGCTTTTGATATCACTGGCAATATTCTCCCTCCTCCCGGCAGCCTATTACCTGTTTCACCGGGAGTTGTATGAGACCATGAAACAGGGTACCGTCGCCAGCGTTGAAACCATCGCCATCGAAGAACCGAAAAAGAAGAAGGACCAGATAAAGACACTGGACCTTTCCAAAAAGAGCAGGTCCCGGAGGGTTGAAGACCCCTTTGACTCACGGTTCAAGCTCGATCTGCGGGTGCTCTCGGCCGGAGATGGCGCCTCCGGTTTCGCCGCGGACACGGACACCATTATCGAGGAGGGGGAAGCGGACATCCCCCCGATCAGGAGGATATTCGTTCCACCGGAATATCCCCGCCTTGCCCGGGAGCGGGGGGTCGAGGGGGTAGTGGAGGCCCGCATCCTCATCGATGAAAAGGGGAATGTGCGGCGGGTCATAGTGACAAAAGCCCCGAAAAACCTCGGTTTCGAGGAAGCGGTGAAGGAGGCGGTCTCGCGGTGGAAATTCGAACCGGCGAAACTGAACCGCCTGCCGGTCAAGGTATGGGCTGTTCAGGAGATAGACTTCAGGCTATGAAACGAATGCTCATACTGTTCATCATCCTGCCGGCCCTGGTCCTGGCTGAAACCGCCGGGATTGAAGACGCCATGTCCAGGGCCCAGAAGTTCCACCGTGACGGGGTCCACGAGAAGGCCCTTCAGTGGTACAAAACCGCCCTTGATGAGGGGGGAAACAGGGCCCTTATATATTTTAACATGGGAAACCTCCACTACCTGGCCGGCAGGCCCTGGGAGTCGGTCCGCTGCTATAAACGGGTGGTGAAACTGGTCCCTGATTTCATGACCGCGCACCTTAACATCGCCAAAATCTATTACCGTTACGGGGATTATCCCGCGGCTGTTGCCCTCTGCCGGGAAGCCCTCGAAATAGAGAATGACCATGAGTGTCTCCTGGTCATGGGGGCGTCGTACCTGGGGCTGGAGCTCCCGGCAGAGGCGGTCCGCTGCTTCACCCGCGCGAAGCGGATCAAGCCCGGCGATACCCGCTCCTACTACTACAGCGCCAGGGCATATCTCTCAATCGGGGACCACGCGTCAGCCATAGACGAGATCGAGGAGGCCATGGCCGTGTCGAAAGAACCGGAAACCCTCCGCCCCTACCTGGCGGATCTCTGCTACTCTACCGGCGATTATAAAAAAGCGGCGTCCCTGTACGAAACTGTCATCATTGATTCTGCGAATGATAAAAGGGCCCGGCTCCGGCTGGCTGAATGCTACCGGAAGCTCGGCATGCCATTTTTGGCAATCGACTCCCTGGAACAGGCGGCCGATATTCACAAAAACGACGCAGATATCCTGACCTCACTCGGGAAGGCCTATATTGATCTTGAAATGTTCGACAGGGGGGAGGATATTCTAATCAGGGCCATGACCGTCGATACCTTGATGGTAAAAAGGCATCTCAGGAACCTGGCCGTACTCTACCACAACAGGGGGGAGAGGGACAGGCTCGATAAGCTTATCCGCAGACTCACGGAAAGAAAACCCTCGGTTGCGGCTGAAATACGGGAACTTTTATCAGAATGAGATGATCTTCGATCCCGGGGGTACCGGGAAGTTATCGACTGTCATGAGTTTCACCGGGCCGTTGACCCGGGCCCCGGCAAACTTCAGGTCAATACGAATGTCCAGATGAAGTGCGGTAAGGCCGATGCTGCGAAAGTACCGGCTGTTACCGTTCCCTGTATAACCGGAGAGCGTGATGATGTATCTCTCTCCCGTTGACTTCCGTATTAGTTCGATCCTGCGGGGGATGTTCCCGGCGAAATATATCCGCTCATAGAACTTCCTGTTCTTCAGCACGATCACATCACCGGCGGTTCCTGATTTCAGTACCCCGGCCGGGGAATGGCTTCCGATAAGGGGGATCTTGCCGTTAGCCAGGTCCTGAACCATTTCATAGTCGATGTCAAGATCGCTGACCCGGCGAAGGTTCATCCGGGAAACCCCGGTATTCAGGAGTTTCTTTTCCTGGTAGAGGTAAACCGCCACCCGGGATCCGCTCTGGATGAACGAGGCAACCGGGCTTTTGAATACCAGGTCCTTGAGGTTCAGGTTCACTCCACCGGCTTCGGTGTCGTAGGCGAGCCTGCCGGTAAAGGCGTACCCCCTGTTATCGGACCTGAACGTAAGCTGAAAATCAGAGCTGAAAGTTTCAGGTGAGGTTTTATTGAACGCCATAAGCCTCTCATAGGTTTTTGCCGCTTCCATTTTATCAGCGTTTACGTACCCGGGAATCCGGACCATCTCTTCATCCTTCAACAGGGATTTTCCGCAACCGGCCGCGATGATCACGGCCATGATCAGTGGTATAACAGGTCTGGTTTTCATGAAGTTTCTTTACCGGTTTTCGTATTTTTTTATCTTCTGCTGTATTGCGGGATTATCCTCGATACTGATGGAGCGCTTCCAGTACTTTACGGCTTTTTCCTGATCACCGAGTTTTTCATAGGTGTCCCCGATATGATCGTAGACCACGGGATCAGAGACTTCATTCCTTTTGAGAAGCTCCTCCGCCAGAAGGAGTTTTATCAGGGCCTCGTCGTAGTTACCCTTCCGGTAGTATGCCCATCCGAGGGAATCGGTATAGGCACCGTTGTCCGGATCAAGCTCGATGGCCTTCCTGATGAGATCAAGGGAACGGTCAATCTCCATGTTGTTGTCGGCAAAGAGGTAGCCGAGGTAGTTGTAGGCTTTGGCGCTTCTCGGATCGTATTCGATTGCCTTTTCCAGGGACTTAATCGCCTCATCAAGCTTCCGGGTCTTGTCGAAAACCACGGCCAGGTAAAAATAGTAGGCCCCGGTTTTCTCGTCCAGGGAAATGGCCTGGCGTATGTTCGTCTCAGCCGATGAATAGTCCTCCCTCCATATTGAAACAAGACCCTTGTAAAAGAAGGGCCGGGAATTATCAGGGGCCCGTTCAGAGGCCAGGTTGAAATACCGGAAGGCGCTCTCGTAATCACGCTCAGTGCCGAGGAGGTACCCGATGTGGAGAAGGAGGTTGTCATCGGGTTTCAGTGAATATGTCTTCTTGTAGTTAACGATTGCCAGGGCGCCGTTTCCCAGCTCCTCATGAATCCTGCCAAGGTAATAGAACACCCCGGGGACCGTGTCATTTATCCTGGCGGCCCTGGTGAATGCGCGGAGGGATTCCTGGAACCGGTTCTTCTTGTACAGGATGACCCCGGCTGTCAGGAGTTCGTTAAACGCGGTTTCCTCGTTGCCCTTCCTGAGATTCAGATCAGCGAGCCCGAGGTGCACCGAGGCGTACCCCGGCGCGTAGCGCAGGACGTTTTCTAAAACCTTCTCCGCCTTATCGTCATACTCCAGGAGCTCAAAGTAGAGCCCCCACGCCACCAGCCCCTCGATGGACCCGGTGTTTTTTCCCTTCCTGAGGTTGCTCAGGGCCCCGGGTTCCCGCTTCAGGTACTGGATCCTTCCGATGAGGGAATGCATCTTCTGTGAATCCGGATTCTGCTTCAGGAGCATTTTTGCGTACCGCAGGGCCTCTTCGAGCTCGTATTCGTCCATGTGGATACCGGCGAGCGTGTATATGGCTTCCCGGTTCGACCGGTTCAGCTGAAGCACCCGGTGATAATACTCCAGAGCGGATTTCCGGTCGCCCTTTTTATAAGCGAGGTACCCAAGATAGAAACAGGCGTTCTCCCGGTAGTAGTCTTCTATGGGTGTGGTATCGGCAATGGCGATGACACGCTTGAACGCCTCCTCGGCCTTGTCGTATTTTTTCATTTTTTTCAGATAATGGTCGGCCAGCATATACTGGACGAAAACCGAATTCGGGTTATGCTCCATGAACTCTTCCAGTATTTCTGCCGCCTTGTCGTTCTGGCGCAGGCGCATGTAAATATTATACATCCTGTTATATGGCTTGATGAAATTCCTGTTGAGTTCAACCCCCTTTCGAGCGTATTCCAGGGCCTGGGCGAAATCATACGTGTAATAGTAACAGTCGGCCAGCTGGTTGTAAACCCTGTCCAGGGCCTGTCCGAACTTTTCCGCCTCTTTAAACCGCTGGATTGCCTTGGTGAGATAATACTTCACCTCATCCCGGGTGCTGCTTTCCACCGCCTTTTTTTTGAAATAGAGGCCGTAACTGTAATGGGACCAGCCGCTTTGTATCGTGTCATTGACCGGGACCTCTTCAGGGGCCGGTTTCGCGGAGTCTTTTTTATCGCCGGTTTTTGTGCCGCCGAATCCCTGGGAAGCCGACAGGATGACTATCAGGGAAACAAATAGCAGGTATACTCGGTTCATTTTCATCATGTTTTTCAGCTTAATTTATCGTTAGGTATTAGATACAGCATATCAGGGTACAAGTCAACGTAAAACCTTAGGGAACCTCTATTAATTAACAAAAGGTTCCCTTGGGAGTACGTATTCTGGTTTAAAGCGGTTTTATCCCTTTTAAATAGTGTATAAAAAGGCTTTATTGAGGTACCCATTATAATTATAAGACAAGTAAATTTTTAAAGTGTTTCAACAAAGGGGACATCTAAAAACCAGCAGATTCCGTGTATTAATCTGTAACCAGGATAAATAAATTCCCTCAAATATTCTTGATAAAGAAATTACCGCAAAATCAGCAGGTTTCGGCATAATTTTTAACAAATGTACTTGCTGATTTCATGCGAATTCATGTATTTTGGTTAAAAAACCAGGAGGTAGAGGATATGTTCCTCGGTATTGATCCCCTGTACTGGATAATGATGATTCCGGTACTCATTTTATCGGCATACAGCTCATTCAAGGTTAAGAGCACCTTTAACAAATATTCAAAAGTGGCGACCCGCTCCGGCCTGACCGGGGCAGACGTGGCACGGGAGATCCTGGCGAGAAACGGGTTGTCCGCCGTGAACGTCACAGAAGCGCGGGGATTCCTCTCAGACCACTATGACCCGACAAAAAAGATCGTCCGCCTGTCTCCTGACGTGTACCGGAGCAGTTCAGTCGCGGCAATCGGGGTCGCGGCACACGAGACCGGCCACGCCATACAGCATAAGAAGGCCTATGCCCCGCTGACCATCAGGAACATGATGGTCCCGGTGGCTACGATCGGATCCAACTTCGCATGGATCATCATCATCGGCGGATTTATATTCGGCGCCCTGGGGCTTGTCAAGGCCGGAATAGTACTCTTCAGTGTGGTGGTTGTCTTCCAGCTCCTGACCCTCCCGGTGGAATTCAACGCCTCCAGCAGGGCCAAAGAACTCCTCGGTTCCTACGGCATCGTTTCCGCAGCGGAACTCACGGGGGTAAACAAGGTCCTCTCGGCGGCCGCCATGACCTACGTTGCCGCGGCAGCCTCAGCCGTCATGACCCTGCTCTACTTCCTTATCAGGGCCGGACTTATCGGAGGAAACGATTAAAATTAATAGTCATACTCGCAGGGCTCCTCTTTGACCAGGAAAATATCACCTCCGAGCCCTGCGAAACGAATACTCCCCTTTCACCGCCCCCGGTGAAACGCTATGGTACACCTGCTTTCTCTTTATTATCGGGGCGGAAATCGCGTGGGTGAACTACGAGAAGAGCCTCACCGCCCGCGAGCTTCAGTTTAACGCGAAATACCTGTGGGGCTATTTCTTCTTTTTCCGTTTTTTAACGGGTTTCTCCTTTTTTGCGTCCCTGTCCTCTTCTTTTGTTTTCGTCAGTTCTTCCTCAATCTCATGGCGGATCCGTTCCCGGAGATCCTCTTCGATGTAGTCCTTAATCTCCTCGAACTCCTGCTCTTTCCTTATCTCGTATAAATCGTGCTGTTTTTCCGTATACCCCGGGGCCTGGGTTTTTCCGGTCAGGAGTTTTCTGATGTCCGCGAATATGTTGTACATGATCGGGGTGGCGAACAGGGTTACAAAGGATCCGAATGCCAGGCCCCAGCCGAGGGACACCGCCATGGGAACGAGGAAGGGATCCTTGCCCCCGAAGCCGTAGGCCGTGGGAATAAGACCGAAGAAGGTGGTAACCGTGGTGAGGAACACCGGTCGGAGCCGGTTGCCCCCCGCCTCAATGGACGCGTCGTAGGGGGAAAGGCCCCGCATCCGGGCGTTCTTGATGAAGTCTACCAGCACGATTGAATCGTTGACGACAACCCCGGCGAGGCCGACAACTCCCATGAGGGCCAGAAATGACAGCGGGAGTCCGTGGAAGAAGAATATCCAGATTACCCCGATAAAAGTCAGAGGGAGGACGCTTATGATAACAAAGGGATGGTGGAGGGTCCTAAATAAGGCGACCAGAATGATGTAAATGATGATGAAGGCGATGGCGTAGGAACGGACCATATTGTCAATGGACTCCTGGGTGTCCTCAAATTCCCCCTCATATGAAACAATCACACCCCTGTACTTGTCCTGGATGCCGGTAAACTTCTCCTGGAGCATCCTGTTCACCGTAACCGATGTCACCTTTTTCGCGTTCTCGTCGATGTCCGCGGTCACCTGGATGGCCCGCTTCCAGTCGCGGCGGTCTATTTCGCTTATTCCCCTGGTTTCATCAAACGAGGCAATTTCCGAAAGGGGTATCAGGTTTCCCATCATGTTGGCTATTTTAATCATGTTCAGGCTCGCGAGGCTGTCCTGGTACTCCTCCGGAAATATGACCCGGATGTCTATCTCCTCGTCGGTTTTCTTGATCTCAGTGGCAACGGTTCCGGTAAAGCATGTCCGCACCGTGGTCGCCACGTCCAGGACGCTGATACCGGCGTAGGAGGCCTTTTTCTCATCGATAAAGATCCGCTTTTCCAGCCTCCCTTCTTCAAAGTCGTCCTTGATGTCTTTCAGCCCCGGGACTTTCTTACCGGTCTCCCTGTCAATATAGCTATACTCGTCGGCAATCTTGTGGAGATACTCTTTATACATCCCGGAAATCTTCTGCATCAGTTCAAAATCATCTCCCTTGATCGTGACATTCACCGGTTTCCCCTGGGGCGGCCCCCCCTGGGACATGACTATTTCCAGTTTCACGAAGTCGTCCATGAACCCCTGATCTTTCGCTTTCTGCCGCACGTCCTTGACGATTTCATTCGCCTTTCGCTCCCGGGTCTGGTCCGGGGTCAGGTTCACGATGACGACCCCGTAGTTGGAACCGTGCTTGGTTTCCGGGTCCATCGGCTCTTCGCGCACGATGCCTGCCTGGGTGATAAAATCTTCGAGCTCCCCCTCGGGGAGGGCCAGTAATATCTTTTCGACATTGGCGATTTTACTGTTCATTTCCTCCAAAGTTGTCCCGGTCTCGGCCTCGGCCTTTATCACGAACCGTTCAATTCCGCCCTGTGGAAAGAGGACGAATTTGACCGTGCCGGTGGCTATCATCATGAGTGAAAAAAAGAATACTACCGCTATCCCTGCTGATACCTTATATTTGTGTTTCAGCACCTGGACCAGGATTCGCGTATAAAGGTCCTTCATTTTCTCAAAGAGGCCCGGCTCCTTCCTGTGGACCTCCTGACCCGGTTTTCTTCTCATCTTTTCGATGTCCAGTATATGGGCCGGAAGGATGAACATCGACTCAAACCAGGAAAAGATCAGCGACACGCTCACTACGGCCGGGAGGGTCCACATGAACTTGCCCATGATCCCGCTCATGAACATGAGAGGCCCGAAGGCGGCGACCGTGGTCAGGATGGTGCCGAGAACCGGGGTGATGACCTCGGCAGTGCCGTCGATGACCGCCTCTTTCACCGGTTTTCCCATCTCCATATGCCGGTAGACGTTCTCAGCCACGATGATGGCGTCGTCCACGAGCATACCGAGGACCATAATCATGCCGAACATGGACATCAGGTTTACGGTCACGCCGGCCTGCCCCATCCAGACGAAGGTGCCGCACATGGCGATGGGAACCCCGATGGCGGTCACCAGGCTTATTCGCCACCCAAGGGAAATGAAAAGGGAGAGAAATACCAGGATCAGACCCACCATGCCGTTGTTGACGAGGACATTGAGCCGCCGTTTCACGTAATAGGAGAGGTCGTTGGACAGTTTAATGTCATGTTCTTCGTTGAGATTTGCCTTCTTGAATACCTCTATTTCACTGGCGACACTCTCAACGACGTCGATGATGTCGGCCGATTCCTTTTTCATGATGGTCAGGGTTATGGCGTCATACCCCATCGCCTTGTTGATGATTTCCCTTTCGTCAAAGGAGTCCCTGACCCTGGCCACGTCGCCGACCTTCACGTCATAGCCGAAATCGGTGGTCCGGATGAACACGTTCTCGATGTCCCTGACGGTCTCCACCTCGCCGATGGTCCTGATCATCACCTCGCCGTCTTTGGTGTTGATAAGTCCCCCGGGGAAATTGAGGTTTTTCTTCGAAAGGGCCATGATAATCTGGTTCAGGCCGATGTGGTATTCGTCAAGGAGCCGGGGATTAGCCTCCACTATCATCTCCCGGTCCCGGTACCCCTGTTTATCCACCCTGGCGATTCCGTCGAGCTCGAGGATCCTGTCTTCCAGGAGTTTCGCCTTCGCCCGTAGTTCACGTTCGTCTTCATCGTCGGACAGCCCGTCCTTGTCGAGAATAGATATCTCCAGAACCGGCACAAGATTGGTGCTGAGCTCGGTGACTATCGGGTCCTCGGCGTCTTCAGGCAGATCGGTCACCATGTCCACGGCGTTCTTTATGTCATTGACGGTCTTGTCCTTGTTCTCCGCGTCGGGGTCTATCTGTACCCCGATAACGGATCGCGACTCGCTCGAGCCCGACGAAACCTGTTTTATATCGTCAACTTCACGGAGCTGGTCTTCGATCGGGATGGTTATGTGTTTTTCGATATCCCTGGCGGTCGCCCCGGGGTAGATAGTGGTGATGACGACCCAGTCATATTCTATTTTTGGAAAGGCCTCCCTGTTCGCGGTCATCAGGAAAACCAGGCCGGCGAGAATGACCCCCACGGAAATAATGTTCACTATCAGCGATCGTTCAGCGAAAAAAGCGACAAGCCGTTTCATGACAGGTACCGTTCCAGTTTATTTGTCGTGAAAATATTGATTACTCATGTAATAAATCCCCGCAAGCGTCAAGAATAAAAGCGTGATTGACACAGAAGGTTCACGTTTAAATTGAGACGAATCTATCCGATTATTATTGCCTGCAATGATTTTTTACCGGCGCATGAATAATTGTCATAATTTACTGTGGAGAGGATCTACAGTATCACAGCGGCCTGAAACAGGGAGAGACTAACTCTTCTTTTGGAAGGCGTGGAGCCTGAAGTCGTCGATAATCTCGGCCCCGTATTCCCTGACCCGGAATATTGCGCCGTAGCCGGTGAGGTTTTGAAAGAGGGCGGTTATTCTCTTTTTCCTGTTTTCTTCAACGAACATCTTGTCCAGGCGGAGTGGATTTTCCCAGTCCGGGTTTCTCGCTTCGACCAGGGAATCGCAGAAATCGATTATCTCGTGAAGGATGAATCCGCACTCCTTCAGGTACTCGTTCCTGTCGCGCTCAACCTCTATTTCATTTTTTTCAGATCGCTTCAAGAGAAGCAGGTGTCTTTCGATCCGTTTCGCCGGATTGGAGCCCCGGGGCATGGCCAGGAAGTGGAGCTGTTCCTCCATCTCCTGAAGCCGGTTTCGCGATTCGCTCTCCTTCACAACGAACCAGAGGACGGCAATGTAGGAGAAAATCATCTCGTGCGTGGCCCCGTAAAGGCGGGTTATCTCCATGCCGGCCAGGGGGTGGAAAGATATTTCCGGGTATTTCTTTATCCTGGCCGCGTGTTCCTCGATTATCCTGTCCGCTTTTTCCGAGAAGGTGCCGGCGGACCTTTTCTTTTCGAATTTTTCCCGTATTTTTTCAAAGTTGGATATCTCGGCAAGGATAAACCCCTCCAGGTTCATCCTGTTCTTCACTGCCATGGCGAGACGCTGCTCGAAGGCTTCCCTGTCAAACCAACGGCCCCCGCCTTTTTTTCCGTAGTCGGCGTACTTCTTCCTGAGTTTTTCAATCAGCAGGTTGCTTTCATTCTCAGTCAAGGCCATTGAAACAGCGGCTCCTACATAAAACGGTCTATGTACTTCGATAACAGATCTTTTAGGAGATATTTAACCACCGGGTCTTTTTCGGCGGTGTGAAGATCAAAAAAATACTGACCCGCGTCACGGTCCTTCATCCGGTCCATGGCGTATATGGCGGCGGTCTTCACGAAACGTTTCTTTTCGTCTCTGGCCACGTTAAAGAGGTTTTTGAGAATCATGTTGCCGCGGTAATTCCCGAGGGAATTGCAGACCTCGGCCCTGACGCGAAAATCCTTGTCACCCAGTGCCCGTATCAGCACCGGTACCGCCCGGTTGTCCCGGGCAATCCCGAGAACAGAGGCGGCCTTTATCCTGAGGCGTACATTAGGATCATTTTGTAGAATCCGTGCCAGGCCCCGGATGTCTCCGGCCCTTCTGAGGTTAACGAGGTTCTCGAGGATGAGTTCTTTCACCTCGTTGTCCTCCTCCAGGTTCAGGCGCGCGGCAAGGGTCCGCACGGCACCGTATGCCCTCAGGTTGAGGAGAGCCCGGGCGGAGGCGCTCCTGACGTCCCTGCTCGAATCCCCGAGCCCCCTCTGGAAGAGATAGAGGGAGCGGCCGTCCCGCATACTGCCGATTGCCTCGATTGCGGCGGCCCGCACCTCGTCGTTTTTGTCATGCATGGCGAGATTCCGAACGGCGGTAAGGGATTCGGAAAGTTCATTCTCCATGATGCATCTCAGCACGTAGATCCTGACTGACTTGCTCGGATCGGACAGGAGCCGGCTCAGATAGTGAAGAAAGCGGTTATCGTAGAGATGGAACATTGCTTCTATGAAGTAGACCCGGTATACCGGGTTATCGCTCCGGGCCATGCTCAGGATATAGGGATAGATGCGGTCATCTCCGATTCTTTTCAGAGCCCGGGCCGCGCTCCGGCGCACCTTGAGGTGTGAGCTGGTGAGAAGTTTCGCCAGGGGCACCACGATTCTCCGATCCTGGAAATGGGAAAGAAAATCTATGATGTTCGTCTTCGTCTGGGGAAACACCGCCCTGTCCAGTTTATCGAGAATGCCGGGGATGAATTCCCCGGGCGGGTACTGCTTCATGGCAGAGACAATCCTTTCAGGGTGTCTCGCGTATTTCCGCCCTGGTACCATATCAACCAGCCGCTTCATTACATCCCCGGGCTTCTCCTGTTCAATATATTCCAGGGCCTTTTCCGATTTCGCCTCGTCACGGCTGAAAAGATCCGAAATTACTCTTCCCGGTGAGGCGGCAAGGGGCGCGGAGCAGGCGACCGCTGCGGCGACAAGAATCATAGTTAAGGCACGTCGTATCATCATTTCTTTTTTGCTGTTACTGAATCATATGCGCTATAAAACCGGAACATCCCGGGCGGTGCCGGGTCCACGCAGTTGATTCGTTTCAGACGGATGTTTGATGTTATTTCAGGACACCATTCAAATAATTATGGGCTATAGAGGAAATGATCGATTTATTTAGGACATCGAGTTTCTTGATGTCGTATTCGTAAACAAGCATCATAACCCCTCCCACTATCATGGAAGCGGTTATCACCGGGTCAAGATTATTTTTGAAAATCCCGAGCCTCATGTTCTCTTCAATCTCCCGGGCGATGATTTTTCGAATGGTTAACACCGCTACGTTTACCCTGTTAACGACCTCGTTGTCAATTCCAACGATATCCTTGAATATGAGTTTTATGACTATCGGCTCGTTCACCAAAATGGTCATGCAGCTAGAAATGCGGTTGTTAATGAATTTATCTACGGCTTCCTTGTCAGGATCAGAGTTGTAAAATTCCTTCAGGTCGTCCTGATCGAAAATGTCCTCTATCTTCTCCACAACGGAATCGAGAATGGCGTACAATATTTCCTTCTTGTTGCTGAAATACTGGTATACGGTTCCCCGGGCGATATTCAACTTTTCGCAGACCTGTCCAATGTGGGTGCTCTGAAAACCTTTGTCTATGAACATCTCCTTGGCGGTATTTACAATCTGGTTTTTCCTTCTCTCCCCTTTTGGTGGCATAGTCACTCCCTCATTACATTACGAAAAGTCGCCTTATTTCGTTTCCTCGGATGATTTTTTTAAAATTTGTATTTCCTCTTTGATAGGAACAAGAGATTCTTTCAGTTCCCTTATCATCCGTTCTGCTCTGTCCTGAATTTCTTTGCTCATTTCAATATTCCATGGTGTTTTGTATGAAACGACGGGCAATTCCGGCATCTACCTACTTACTTCTATCGAAATCTTTGCATTGCACCTTTAGATAAAAGAGATGTCAGGAATAATATACCCCACCATAATTAATATGAAAAGTATTATACTACAGTCTTGAAATGAAATTGAAATCTCTGAATGTGCTGTTTAAACTTTAGGGAACCTCTAAAAATTAAACAAGAGGTTCGCCTTTGGGTACGTATTTTGGTTAAAATTTTATTTAGCCTTGATTAATCAAGGCTAAATAAAATTGTCAGATGTACCCTTTAATAAAGAGTAGCTACATACGAAGGTATAGAATAACTTCAAGATTTGACGGGTCAAGAATTTTTCACAATAAACGATATATTTTCAAAAAAATTTTTATGTACATCTATTCATTCATTATCATGGATTTTATACCGGCTCACGTAAAACATCAATTTTCGATATTTTCTGTAAAAGCTGACTATATTAGTGAAGTGTACGGGCAGTGAAAAGTGGAATATCTAATGCAGCCTTCCTGCAGGTTTTAAAAAGGAAGACTGCATTATATACAGGATAGATTCATTTTCAACCCCTTGATCGGCTGGATTTTCGTTACGCGACAGTATTAACATTTCGGCCGACTGATTCACCCTCAGACTTTACCTGAATGCTGGATCCTATCAGCATGTAAAGAAAATTCCGTACATCGTCAAGGTCCATCATGACCTCTTCAGGAGAAAAATCTCCCGCTGCTGACTTTACTCCGGTTTCCAAACGAGAAACTGCTGCTTTAACGGCATCGGTATTGTCAGAAACTTTAGAGGCTGGATAGAATACTTGATCAATCGTAGTGACATCCATTTCAGTAAACCTCCTTCCTTGGAATATACCTGCTTCAATAATCGACAGAAATCCAAATGTTGATAATAAAAAAAATGGCTTTTTTCAGCAATTAATCATAAAAAAATCTTGCAAAATTTAGCTCTATAATAATGTTTGCAGCTCCTGAATAGTAATTGATAATTATTATCGCCTGTAGTGAGGTGACATAATGAAAAAGGATATTGTCCATATCGCTGACAGGGCGGAAGAGCTGCTGTCAGGCTGCGACTGCGAATTCGCCGAGATACGGCTGAATAAGAGTACCGGCACCTCCATCGTCATTTCCGGCGAACAGACAGACTCCCTCTCGTCGGGTGAAGCGGTAAGCGGCTCAGCGCGGACACTGAAAGACGGGTCCTGGGGATTCGTCTCGTTCAACACGATCGAGGAACTCGAGGCCCATTTCAACCGCGCCCGCGAGATAGCACTCCAGGTAGGGGGGGATGAGCCCTCCCGTGTTGTTTCCCGGCCTCCGGTTCGGATGTCATTCTCAACCGACGTTTCCAGGGACATCCGGGAGGTTCCCTTCGAGGAAAAATTCTCCCTTATAACAGCATACAATGACATCCTCAAGTCCTCGGACAAGATTCAGACAACCCGGGCCATATACCGTGACTCTCACGGCGAGTTCATCTATCTCAATTCCGAAGGTTCCAGGATATCTTATGACCGAACATACTGCGGCGTTGCCCTCTCCTCCATTGCCAGGGACGGATCGGTAATCCAGCCCTTCAACGACTCCATCTCCGGTTATCGGGGTTTCGAAATAGCAGGGGGCCTTGAGGATAAGGCTGAATCGGTCGTAAAAACAGCGGTAGATCTATTAAAGGCTGAATCGGTCCCCGGGGGAACATACCGCGTCATAACCGACCAGAAGCTCGCCGGGGTCTTCGTTCACGAGGCCTTCGGCCACCTCTCAGAGGCGGATTTCGTGCACGAAAACGAGCAGATGCAGAAGCTGATGGTCCTCGGCAGACAGTACGGTCCCGAAGAGCTGAACATCATCGATTACGGTGCCATGCCGGAGTGTTCCGGGTATATCCCCTTTGACGACGAAGGGGTCCTGCCGGAAAAAACCTATCTCATAAGAAAGGGTGTACTATCCGGGCGGCTCCATTCCCGGGAAACGGCGATGAAAATGGACGAAAAGGTCACCGGTAACGCCCGCGCCATCGCCGTGACCAGACAGCCGATAGTGAGGATGACCAACACCTACATCGAAAACGGCCCCTTCTCACCTGATGAGATATTCAATGATATGGACAACGGGATCTACGCGGTGGACGTTATCGGAGGACAGACAAACCTGGAGATGTTCACCTTTACCGCAGGGTACGGATACGAAATAAAAAACGGGAAAAAGAAAAAAATGTACCGCGACATCGTGTTGTCAGGAAACGTTTTCAGGACCCTGAAAAACATCGCCATGATAGGAAACGACAGGAAGATGTTCGGGGGACTCGGCGGCTGCGGAAAGGGGGGTCAGAGCCCCCTCCCGGTCTCCTTCGGGGGGCCCCATATGCTTATCAACGAAGTCCTCATCGGGGGGAGCCAGTGATAGACGAGGCAGGCAGATACCTTGACGGGAAGACCCGGTGGCACGACATTATCGAGATAGAAAGCACCAGCACCTCCATCTCTTTTAAAAACAACCGGATATACTCGGCCAACGAGAAAGAGAACCGGGGATACGGAATCCGGGTAAACAGGGACGGCCGCACCGGCTTTTCCTACACCAATAATCCCGGGAGCCTGACCGAAACAGCGGACCGCGCCCTCGCCCTCGCCCCCTACGGCGACCGGGAGGATTTCACCCTGCCGCAATCAGCTTCTGAAGCGCTTGAGCCCTATGACCGCTCCATCGAGGACTTCAGCGCCGAAAACGAAATTGCCGCCGGAAGGGAGATAATCGGCCTTATCACGGACCGGCACCCCGGCATCACCGTGGACATGAGCATTCACCGGAGCAGCGGACGGGTGCGCCTGGTCAACTCCCGGGGACTCGACGCGGAATACCGAAACTCCTATTTTTCCGCGTCCCTGTCCACTACCTATATAAACGGGAACGGAGTGAAGATCGACATATGGGAGAGCCTGTCCGCGAGGAAACCGGTTCCCTTCCGGGAACTTGCCGATGCCATTCTCCGGAAGATAGACTATTCCCTGGAGGTGCGGAAGATCGAAAGCGGAAAGATTCCGGTGATCTTCACCCCCAAGGCCGGCGCCCGCCTCATCGGGATCCTCACCTCGGGCCTGAACGGAAAATCGGTATGGAAGGGTATATCACCCTTCGCTGATAAAAAAGGGGATAAGATCTTCAACGAAGCCTTCACCCTCACCAACGACCCCCTGAACGAGGAATCGCCCTACAGCTATCCCTTTGACGACGAGGGAATCCCTTCCAGGACCGCGTCCCTTATCGACAGGGGGACAGTGACCGGGTTCGTGACCGACCTGAATCACGCGGCAAAACTTAACCTGGAGCCGGGGGGCAACGCATCCCGGGGGTATTCATCCATGCCGGTCCCTTCATTCAGCAATATCGTAATCGACGGGGGGCCCGGTTCCATCGATGATTTGATTGCGGGCACGGACAGGGGAATTATGGTGGACCAGTTCATCGGCCTCGGGCAGTCGAACACCCTCACCGGGGATTTCTCCGCTAACCTGGACCTTGCCTTTCTCATAGAGAAGGGGACGATTACCGGCCGGATAAAGGACTGCATGATCACGGACAATCTCTTCACCCTCCTCGCTGGTGACTGTACCCTGAGCAGGGAGCGTGAAAAGACAGGCGCCATGCTGGTCCCCTACATCCTTCTTCCCTCGGTCAATTTCACCGCATGAGGCCGGCTACATTCTAAAAAGAATGGTCCCGACGGTGAGAAGGATAATAAACAGGATGAGTTTTACCAGCACCCGGGGATGATGAATCGGGATCCCAAGTTTCCTGAGGTTCTTCAGGGTGTAGATGAGAAACCCGAGGGGGATGATGCTGAGAAAAATGACTATTCCGCCAAGATAGCTTTTGTTCATAGAGAAGGTCCCCGTTAGAATAGTTAAAATTACGCGCACTGTGTGCAGGTTCATCCTCCATTTTTCTTTTTCAAGAAAATATTCATTCATCCGAAAAAAAAATTCTTATAAAGGCTCACGACGGTAAATGAAGTTTTTTTACAGGAATCCCGCTCTTTTCCTTTACAAATACGCCTCTAAATTTAATGTCAATGACAGAATCCCGGGGCTCTGACCCCGGCAACCCCGGCAACCCAGGACCTCCTCAAGGAGGGGACGGAGGGCGGACACGGAATGAACAAATACATCTACATGATTCATAACTGCGGATCTGACAGCTACGAAGTTTTCAAAAAAACCATATTTAATTTTCTGGTCAGTGAACTCGTAAAACTGAAACCGGAACGGTTGAAGGTAAACATGTCGGTTGAGAAGCCCCCGCGGCTGACCGTGCTCCCCCTGGAGAGAACACCCATGGCAATGGTTTCCCTCACCGGCAACCTGGAACGGAGGCTCGACGACATCCACGGGATGATGATCCAGACCGGCGGTGACGTCAGCAGCTACCGGGTGACGGAATCCCCCTACGTGACCGCTGCAAAAGAGTGGGAGAACGGTACCGCGACCCCCGGGCTCATGCTCCTGACCCTGTTTCAGAGCAGGAAGGGGCTCCCATACGAAGAGTTCAAGCGGATCTGGTTCGAGGAGCACTCACCCCTGGCCGTGACCATCCATCCCCTGTTCAACTATGTGCGAAACGTGGTGGAGGAGAACCTGAGTGAGCAGGCGTTTCCCTTTAACGGGATAGTCGAAGAGCACTTCCGGGAGGAGCGGGAGCTTCTAAACCCCTTCATCATGTTCGGGGGATACACGAAATTCATCCCGAACTCGATACGGGTATACCGGCACGTCAACACCTTCATTAACCTGAAGACAATCGAAAACTACATCTGCCGGGAGTACCACGTCATCGGCTGAGGGAATCACTCCCAGAGGGACTTCCATCTTTTACGCAGATGCTCCCGCCACCGGGGGTCAGTAATGGCCCTGCCCCGCCACTCCGTACCGTCAGCGACCCTTCTTTCCATGGCGTCCCATCCCTGCTCGTAATCGAATTCCCTCCAGAGGGAACCGGCCTTGTAGATGAACTCCGGCTCCCCGAGCCTGATGACCGCTGCGATCCCATGTTTGAAGTTGAACTCCCTCCAGTGGGAGCCGGCGTAAAAGAGAAACTCCGCGCTGGCGAGTTCAATGAGGGCCTCGAAACCATGTTCGAAATTGAATGATTTCCACTCCTTGCCCGCGTAGAAGATATACCGGGGATTTCCCAGGAGCCGAAGTGCCTCGAGCCCCCGGTCGTGATCGAAAACCCGCCAGAAGCGTCCGGCCCGGTAGATATACTCCGGGTCTCCGATATCAGCGAGTACACGAAAACCCCGGTCGTAGTCATACTCCTTCCAGAAGACCCCGGCCTGGTAGATGAAGTGGGGGTTTCCGGATTCAGCGAGACGCTCAAAACCGGCCCGGTAATCGAAACGGGGCCAGTACCGTCCGGCCAGGAAGATGTATTCAGGGTCACCGGTTGAAATTATTTCAGCTGATCCCTTATCAAAGTCAAAGTTTTCACTGTCAACCCCCTCACGGAAGATCTCATCCGCTGTATTCTCCTTGTCCATCCTGTCGCTGTCCCTCTTTACCGCCTGTCCCCGATCGCGACTGCCCGGCCGAAGGGGGGAGTGAAGGCGTCGCCCCGCTCCCCGGAGATGAGCCAGAGTGTGGGCCCGTATCGGCGGAGCCGTTCCAGGTCGTACACGTACCCGTCGGAGATGACCACCAGCATTTCATGGTGCCCCTTCATGTACTCGTTGAAGAGGGGGGCGAAGAAGGTGGTGCCGCTGCTCCCGGTTTTAAGAAACCGCCAGTCTCCGGGGCGGTAGTAGTAGGGCCGGGTGTCCCGGGAACGAATAAAGGAATCGCCGCCGCGGCGGGGTACAAACAGTTCCTCGTCAACGCAGACCAGGCTGATGCGGTACTTGTCCAGGAGCTCCTCGAGCACCCCGAAGGCCAGCTCAATCTCTCCCGGTTTCATGACCATGGAACTGGAGACGTCGACCGCCACGGTGATGAGCTCCTGCTCCCTGAAGACCCTCCCCGGGGCGTAAATTCCGTTCCCGAAGTAGCGCTTGTTGAACCGGCTGTATGTGCAGGTCCACTCCTGGGACTGGGAGCGGTAGTCTATGATGCTCCTAACGAGGCGCCGCCAGGAGTCGGTGTCCGCCTCACGGGTTCCGGATATGATGCGGTTTATCTCCTCGTAGGCGCGCTCCTCCCGGCAGTCCGAATCGCGGCAGGCGTACTCGATAACGGTTTGGGCCTTGGCCCGGAGCTGCCGCTGCTCGTCCATGTTCCGTACAACGTGAATGCCGGTGGGTATGGCCCTCCCCTTCTCGTCCTCGAACCGGACCCCCTCGAGGTTGTCGAAGCGCTGCACCGGCGAGGCCTCCTCCGGGAGGCCCAGGGGGTTTTTAAGCCTGTCCCTGAGGGTGTCGGCGAAGAGGTTTCCGCTGTCATCGCCGTCGCCGGAGATACCGACCCCGCTGTATTCCCGTTGTTCCCCTTTCGGCTTCTCCTTCAGCCATCGGTAGACCCTCTCCCAGGAGGGATCTTTCTCCCCGGTGTCCCGGAAAAAAGAATCAGGAACAACCGGCAGTCCCGGGGGGAGGATCAGTTTCGGCACGTCCCAGGAATAGTCCCCCCGTCGTGAGAAAAAGAAGTTCACCATATTCAGCATGTAGCTGTTGATGACCATGTCCTGGGCCAGGTTCTGGAGCCAGGGGTCGTTCCCGGGGCGTGACCGGTGCTCGTGGCCGTGTATCACGTGGAGCATCTCGTGGACCATGAGGCCGATAAGTTCGTCCACGGAGAGGGAGTCAACGAATCCTTCGTTATAATAGAGAACCACCCGGGCATCCCCTATGGAAAGGGCAAGGGTCGGCACGGCATCGCTCCTCCTCAGGTGAACCGACTGGTAGAAGTAGGAGGTGAACCTGCT
>CAZEPS010000055.1:14914-19570 GCA_964514165.1 uncultured Leptospirales bacterium | reverse complement strand
AAAAAATCGTTTACGGCGTCCTCTTCCTTGCGACAGCGGGGGCGGTTATTTCCGGCATGCTCATGTACCAGCACTTCTTCCCTGAATCGCCCCTGGCATCCGTATTCTGCGGAACCGGGCTCGTCAACAGCTGCACATCCCTGAACGCCTCACCATGGTCGGAGTTTCTCGGCATGCCGGTGGCGTCTTTCGGGCTCCTCTTTTACCTGGCTGTTATCTTTATCGTGCTCATCGCCGACTATGCCGATGACGAGTATTACCGGTATTCGGCAGCGGTACTACTCCCCCTGGCAATACTTTCACTGGCGGTTGACCTGGGACTGGTGGTAATCCTTATAATGCTGAAAACATTCTGCGGGCTCTGCGTTGCCACCTACGGGGTAAATATTCTCCTGCTGGTTCTCATCCTGCTCTGGTACCGAATTCTGAAAAAAGAATCCGGCACCGGCATATTTTCCTGGCTCAGGGAAATCGTGAGCATCGAGGATTCATCCCACAAGAGGGCCTTCATTTCGACCTTCACGATATTTATTTTTCTCCTCTTTTTCGCGGTTTTCTCCACGTCATATATTCTTAAAACGAAGACAGGGGTGAGGGAAATACCGGCCGTGAAGATTCATCACTTCATAAACGAGTTCTACTCCTCGCCAGTGGAGAGCCTCGAACTCCCGGAAACACCCCTCGTACTCGGGGACCCTGAGGCGCCGGTAACCATCGCGGCCTTCACCGATTTCCTCTGCAGCGCCTGCTACCAGTTTTACTCGACCGAAAATTTCCTCCTCTCCCGTTTCAGGGGAAAGGTACGGATTTTTTATTACAACTATCCCCTGGACAGTACATGCAATCCGACTGCCAGCACCCTGTACCAGAACTCCTGCGTCGCGTCACGGTCGTTCATGGCCGCGGCAAAACTCGGGATTCTGGAAAAGTATATCGTCCAGCATTTCAAGGGGTATTCCCGGTATAAGCATGCCTACAATGAGAACACCGCCATGGCAAACCTCCAGATTGTCCTGAAAGAAGAAGGGATAAATGTGGCCCCAGCCGAAATCCAGTCCCTCGTGAATTCTGACAAGGTGAGAACAGCGGTGCAGGATCACATCGACGCGGGGAACCGGGTGAAGGTGGACGCGACACCGACCCTGTTCATACGGGGCCGCCGGATAGTCGGCACCCTCCCGAACCAGGTCTTCGAGGCCCTCGTAAAAGAAGAACTCAAGCGAGCCAGGTAGTAACAACGATAGTATTGGCAATACCATTATTTTTATTCAAACAGTAATGTCATTGCGAGCCCGGCATTATAATTTAAAGTTCAATCACGCTAATGCCGGGCGTGGCAATCTCTTTGACAGGTTAAGGGAACACACCTTGTCTCAAGTAAAAAAAAGTTATAAAAACATGATTGAGAGATTGCTTCGTCGCCCCGGTGAACCGCAATGACAGTGGGTTATTAACAATTCTCTTAATCAGGGACAGCCATATCTTATGGAAATAAAGAACTCGGTCATACTGATAACCGGCGCCTCGAGCGGCATCGGACGGGCCCTGGCCATGAGGTTCGACCGGGAGGGGGCCCGGGTGGCGATTGCAGCGCGGCGCAGGGAACTCCTCGAGAGCGCGGCGGCTGAGATGAAAAATCCGCTGGTTATTCCCGCCGACCTGTCTGACGAGAACCAGTCCCGGGACATGGTAAAAAAGACCGTGGAACAGTGGGGCCGCATCGACGTGCTTATTAACAACGCCGCGGCAATCATGGTCTCACCCCTTGAGGAAATCCACCCCGACGACATGACGGCTTCACTCAAGACCAACCTGCTCGGACCAATGGCAGCGGTGAACGAGGCGGCCCGTTACATGAAAGAGCAGAAACACGGCCACATCATCAATGTCGGATCCCCGAGCTTCATGATGGGGCTCCCCTATTACGGCCCCTACGTCATCTCCAAGGGGGCGGTTTCCGCCTGGACCCGGACCCTCCAGGCTGAGTGGCACGATACGGGCATCGTCGTGTCCGAGTATTTTCCCGGGTACATCAAGACCGACTCCGCCTCATGGTCGCGGCAGTACGGTTCCCTACCCCAGGACCTTGTTCTGAAAGAGAAGCGAAGCCTCATGGACCGCCTGTTTATCAGGGCGAAGAGCACCGACGCTGTAGCGGAACAGTTTGTCCGCCTCGTCAGGAGGCCGAAACCGGTGAAGCATTCCGGGTTTATGGTGGCACTGGGGACCCTCCTGGCCCTTGTTCCCGCCATACGGAGGTCCATCGCCATGGGCATTGGCGGCAACGTCAAAAGCAGGCTCGAATCCCGTGACTGAAAAATTTCAATTGTCTGCTGAACATGTCTGCAAAATATCTTGCTAAAACCGGACATTCGGGGTATAATGTCCACCATTACCGGTAAACCAGATGAATTCTACCGAAACAAGGCTTAAGATCCTCATCCTCGATGACGATGCCGTCATACGGAAGGTGCTTCAGGACACCCTTTCGGAAAAATATCAGCTCGCATTCGCCAGGAGCCAGGCCGAGTTCAGGAAAACCCTTCCGGAATTCTCCCCCCATATGCTCTTTCTCGATCTGGTGCTCCCGGACGGTGACGGGATGGACATCTGCGAGAGCATCCGCGGTGATGGGCAATACCGTGAGCTGATAATCTTCATGATTACCAGTTCCTATGACGAAAAGACAGTTGAGAAGGGATACCGCATAGGCGCGAACGATTTTATCCGGAAGCCCTTTCTCCCCTTTGAGGTTAACGCGAAGGTTTCGATTTTCGAGCAGATAATACTGAGCAGGAATAGTTACCAGCTCTCGATACAGTCAATGGGGGGGCATATCAGCCGTCTCCACACTATGAACAGGTTCATACAGGCCTGCCTGGGAAGAGATGAATACCCGAAAGACGAAACCATAGCCGACGAGCTGAACAGGATTTTCCCGTCCCATTACGTCGAGATAAACACGGTCGTCAACGGGAAATGCTCACAGGATTTTTCAAAAATCTACAGTGATTCTTACCCGGCAAAGCCCTTCTGCGAACTGGAAAAGCACATCAAACCGAACAGCATATCCACGAAGCCGAAATCGTTAAAGATGAAAATCCGCGGGACCGTGGTTCACGCCATGACAGCCGGTATTATCAACAACGAAGTTCTTTCCGGCCTTATTCTTATAGAATCAGATCGGCCTTTCCTCGATGAGGACCGGGAGATTTTCACCCTCTTTTCCGATTTCATGACCCTGATGAGGGCCCGGCAGAACAGCGATCTGCTGTTAAAGGAAAAGAACAGGGAATACCGGACCGAGATCTCGAAGATTCGAAAGATCCAGTCCGAATCGATGCCGGATTTTTCCACGGTCAAGGAATACGACATATCGGCCACGTACCTCCCCTCCCAGGAGCTTTCCGGGGACTTCTTCGACGCCTATCACATAACGGACAATATCTACCAGGTGGTATTGTGCGACGTTTCAGGCCACGGAATCGCATCGTCTTATATAGGGAACGAGGTGCGGACGATTTTCAAGACCTACTCAACAACGGACAGCACCCCTTCGTCAATCATGGGATCAGTGAACAACGCCATGTTCGACGGGATGCGCTCCCTTTACTATTTTTGCACGGTCTTTATCTGCCATCTCAATTTAAAAATGAACACCATTACCTATGTCAACGCCGGCCATCCACCGGCGATACTGGCATCCGGAAAAAAACAGAGAAAATCCGAGCTCCTGACTCACACGGGCCCCCTCGTCGGCATCATCAGGGATTCCGAGTACCGGGAGGAGACCATCTCCATGAACAGGGGCGACACCCTGCTTATCTACACTGACGGGATCACAGAATCGATGGATGACAGTATGGTCATGTTCGGGGTTGACCGGCTCAGGGACAACTTCATGGATACCCTTGAATACCAGTCGAGGGACATCATCCATCTCCTGGTGAGCGGTGTTTACGAGTTTACCGACTACAGGGACCAAGAGGACGACATAACGGCGATCTGTTTCAAGAAAAATTGAATAAAAAGAAGATTACTCGAGCTTTCATCGCGCACCGCGCTTTTCTCTGAGCTCCCCCAGTGCGAGATCTATTTCTTCCTCTATCATACCGAGGCGCTTGACAACCAGTTTCAGGAGCGAATAATGAAACAGGGGATTGAGCTTCGCGATTCGAACGAACATGGCCTCGTCAATGTAGCCGAGTTTCGCCTGCTTTGATATGACGATTATTGTCGCTGACCGGGGATTGTTGTTGAGGATAGCCATTTCCCCGAAAAAATCGCCCGCCACCAGCTTGTTCAGGACATGGGGGGTCCCCTCGATTTCCCGGACGACCTCCAGTTTCCCCTCCGCCACGAAATACATCCTGCCGTCGGAAGGGTCCCCCTCCTGAAAGATGACCTCGCCCTGTTTACGGATATCCATGGCCAGGTTATTTACATATTCAAATACATTCAGCGACATATCTTACCACTCTGAGCAATAGCAAGACAATACAAGTCTGTTTTTAACTTTACCGCGCACGACTTACCCCTCCCTGTTCAGCGCCTCTTTAATCCGATGAAGCTTGTCCTCTGCCGCAAGCAGACGGCCCACCGCGTACTTGAGCATGTAAAACAGAAATTCAGGGCTTGAACCGGCGAGCTTCTGCA
>CAZEPS010000055.1:376-14904 GCA_964514165.1 uncultured Leptospirales bacterium | reverse complement strand
GGGTGATTATCACGAGCCTGGCGCCTGGCGTAATGACCCTGACCGTTGCCAGCCGGGGATGATCATACACAAGGGCCATCTCGCCGAAGAAGTCGCCCGGCTTCATCCTGTTTATCTCTACTTCTTCATTGTCACGGTTTTTATAGACCCCCAGCTCACCGGAAAAGACAAAGTACATGACGTCGGACGGGGCTTCTCCCTCTTCGTACAGGACAGTGCCCCGGGGGAAATCCTCCGCATGAAGCTGCTGCACGGTATTCAGGATCTTCTGATTCATGATCTTTATCTTTTATTGCGCCTTTTACGATTTATAGATCTCCGTATCGTAGGTTTTAACCCAGTGCTTGTCCAGTATTTCCTTTGCCTTCTCGATATCGTCGACTTCAAGAATGATAATTGCTTCATTTCCCGTGAGCATGATAAAGGGATAGCGTGCTTCTATGTTGATGGATGCCTCGGTAAGGGGGCGAAGCACGGCGTTAAACCCCCCCGGGTGATCCGGGGTGGCCGCGGCAATTACCTCTTTCGTCTCAACGGTAAAACCTTTCCCCTTAAGTATATTGATGCACCGCTCGGGATCGTCAACTATCAGGTGCAGCTGCACCGGGCTCAATACTGACGACGCCATGATGGCCTTTATATTGATATTCTCGAACTCAAGAACCTCAGTAATTTGCAGCATTTTACCCGGTGTATTTTCAACGGCAACTGATACCTGTGTGATGGCCATTGCGTACCTCTTTTCGTAAGTATTCTATTACAATGCTACCCTGGATACTGTTCAAAGCCCGCGGTCAGGGCCTTTTTGCTGATATCAATCAGCTTTTTCTTTGAACCAAGCATGCTGTCAATGCTCTTAAAGATGATATCCATCTCAAGAATCTTCAGATGCGCCACCAGACATCCCAGGGCCACCATGTTGGCGGATCTCCCGTTACCAAGGGACGCGGCAATGTCATTTGCCGCGATTGAATAAATGTCCAGTTCGCCGCGCACCGGCACCGAATCGACAAGGCTTGAATTATATATCATCTGGCCCCCGGGAAGAAGGCGGGTGATGAACTTCACAACCGACGGCTGGTTCATCGCCAGGAGCACATCAGGGGCCGAGGCGACCGGCGATGCTATAGGCTGATCCGAAATGCACACGGTGCAGTTCGCCGTACCTCCCCGCACGGCCGCCCCGTATTCCGGCAGAAAGGTAACGTGGTAGTCGGCGAGCATTGCCGCGTTCCCGAGAATGTTCCCCAGGGTCAGGACCCCCTGGCCCCCTGATCCGGCATTTAAAATCTTAACGAGCATCTATTTCGTTTCTCCTCTATTGTCTTTCAGCACACCCAGGGGAAATTCCTGCGACATGACCTCATCGATCCACCTGCACGAATCTGAGGGAGTCATCTTCCAGTTCGTGGGGCACGGCGACAGGACTTCAACGATCGAGTAGCCGAGGCCGTCAAGCTGTGCCTGGAACGCCGTCATTATGGCTTTTTTTGTTTTCCTGGCCCCTGCCGGGCTGCTGACGGCAACGCGCTCCGCGTAGGCGACCCCGGGAAAGGCCGCCACCACGTCTGTGATATGGAGGGGGTATCCCTCGTATTCGGGGTTCCTCCCGTCCGGAGACGTGGTTGTTTTCTGGTTCAGGAGGGTCGTCGGGGCCATCTGCCCCCCGGTCATGCCGTACACGGCGTTGTTGATAAAAATGACAGAAATATGCTCTCCACGGTTCGCCGAGTGAATCGTTTCTGCCGTTCCGATTGCCGACAGGTCGCCGTCACCCTGGTAGGTGAAGACGAAGAGATCCGGCCGTGCCCGCTTGATCCCCGTTGCCATGGCGGTTCCCCGGCCGTGTGCCGACTCCAGTGTATCGATGTCGAAATACTTATATGCCAGTACGGCGCAGCCCGCCGGGTTCACGCAAATAGCGCTCTTGCCGAGGTCCATCTCTTCCAGGGCCTCGGCCACGATGCGGTGCACGATGCCGTGGCCGCACCCGGGGCAGTAGTGGGTAATGACGTCTTTTTTATAGTACCTGGGCCATTGATTCTTGAGATTCATGATTAATTCGCCTGCATTTTCTGGTATTCCCGGTAGATGATCCGGGCGAATTCAGCCGGGGTCGGTATCACACCCCCCGGCCTGCCGTGAAAGATTATGTTGGCCGAGCCCTCCAGGGCGAGGCGGACATCCTCCACCATCTGGCCGGTGCTCATCTCAAAAACGATGAAATTCTTGACCCGGCGGGCCAGGTCCTGTATAGCCCTGCTCGGAAAGGGCCACAGGGTCACGGGACGGAGGAGCCCGGCCCTGAGGCCGTCTTTCCGGACCCTGTTCAGAGCACCCTCGGCTATTCTCGCGGTGGTCCCGTAGGCTATAACGACAATCTCCGCGTCATCGACCATGTAGGTCTCATACCGGGTCTCGTTCTGTTCGATCTGCTGGTATTTACGGGCCAGTTTCCAGTTATGGCGCTCCATTTCATAGGTATCGAGAATGAGGGAGGCCATGTACCTGCTCGGCTTGTTTCCCCTGCCGGTGAGGGCCCACTCTTTTGGGGGAAGGGACTTCTTCTTCTCCGGGAAGACGACCGGCTCCTTCATCTGCCCCATCATGCCGTCCCCCAGGAGCATCACCGGGGTCCGGTACCGGTCGGCCACGTCGAATGCGTGATAGGTCAGGTCCGCAATCTCCTGGACCGAGTAGGGGGCGAATACCGGGGTGCGGTAATCACCATGGCCGCCACCCCTGGTGGCCTGGAAGTAGTCGCCCTGGGCAGGGGCTATGTTACCGAGGCCGGGGCCGCCCCGCATGACGTTTATGATAACCGCGGGAAGTTCAAACCCGGCCAGGAAGGATATTCCCTCCTGTTTGAGGCTGATGCCCGGGCTTGACGAGGACGTCAATACCCGGGAGCCGGTGGCGGCCGCGCCAACGACCATGTTTATTGCCGCGGTTTCGCTCTCCGACTGCACGAACACGCCCCCCCCCTTCCGGAGATGGGCGGCCATGTACTCTCCCAGTTCGTTCTGGGGGGTGATCGGATAGCCGAAATAGCAGTGACAGCCGGCCCTGATGGCCGCTTCACCGAAGGTATGGTTTCCGCTGATAAAAACCTTATTCACTGTACACCTCTATGGCGACTTCGGGGCACATCTGGACGCAGAGCATGCACCCGGTGCATTCTTTTTCAGGGTCCTTTTCCGCGTAGTCGTAGCCCTGGATATTCAGTTTCCCGGAGTTTCTTAAAACATTCTGTTTGCAGAAATCTATGCAGAGGTTGCACCCCTTGCAGTAATCTATTTTTACCTTAACGTCGCTTTTTTTCTTTGCCATGCCATCAATACCCGGAGAGTGTATAATACCGGCAGCTCACGGAAAATATGCTTCTTACGGAACACGTATCACTGCCGGTAAAGGGCATTATTACGCAAACCGGTTCCAGTCAGCAATAACTTTTTTTTGCTAACAGGTGACAGATACCGGCATTTCAACCGCTGATTCATTCATACTGTTTCCCGTTCATTATGCCTGAAAAAAGGCGCGTATATGAAAAACAGTCTTGATTATCTCATGATTTTTTGTTCCAATGACCTTTTACTACCGGAGATTAAAGACTGTGGATCTGTTTGACAAAACATCAAAGTGGTGGGCTGAGGCGAAAGAGCGGTACAGCCATGATGAACTCGCCAGGATACTTATCGATAATACGGACAAGTTGAAGGAGATGTTTCATACAATCGACGGGCGGAAGCGTCTGTACCGCGCCGTCAACTGGTCATTCTCCCGCTTTTACCAAATAGCGAAGACAGCTGACAGCGTTGCGGAACGTTTCATGAAGGCTCTGTTCCGGCCCTTCACGCGGCTTCCCGGATTCCGGAGTACGGTTACTACCGTCCGCAGCTGGAAGAGTCACTTGAATCTCGCAGGGGCGGCCGAGTTTATCAGGGCGAAAATATATTCCTTAATAAAGGCCCCCCATAATGAAAAAGCCATCCTCCTGTTTGAAGAAATAATGGAATTTGCATCCAGGCACGGCCTTGACATCAATCAACATCTTCCCAGGGCAAGGGAGGTGTTGACTGAAAAGAAAAACCAGTTACTGCAGCATAAATTTTTTCAAGAATTTACCAGGACCCGCCTCGAACAGGTCCTGGCCATCCCCTTTTCCTTTGATCGGTGTCTTCATCCGGTCCTGCCGGACTCCTCATCATGGCACAAACTCTATGAATTTTTAGAGCGCAGGTTTGTCAGGGACATCATCCTGGTGGACGATACAGGGGCCCGTGTTTCCCTGAAAAACAGCGGCTCTGGAACAGTCCAGTCAACCGGGGTGATCCGAATTTTGAAGAGCCTTTCAGCCATCAAGGCCGTGGGAGAAAGAATTTTTTTTGTAGGCCATCATGAAGGATACCTGGGCCCTTACTTTGTCAGGAGCGTGGTGCGAAAACTGGGATTTGATAACCTGACCGGAAACTGCAACACCGTTGTGGGCCCCAGGATGTTTTCCAATGTCGTGCTGCGCAGCGGCGCAGCCAATGTCGGAAACCTTTTCATAACCGTTCCTTCAGAGAAGACAACCGCTATCAGGACTGACGGCCTTGCGGGTGAGTTGAAAAAAATCGCCCGTAAAACCCAGTGCCTGATAAAGTTTCCCCGTGCGGGCATCTCTCTAATAAAGACCCTCAGTTATGAAGAATTCCAGGCATTCCTGAAGAAGGGCGGCACAACGGAACCGCAGCCTGTGACTGATGGCCTTGATCCCGGCCACCGGGACGAGGTTACGGAATATCTTGACATAAACAATTTCCGCGAAGCAATGATGGACTTAAAGAAGAAAGATTATGATCTTTTCAGGGAGATAACTGACGAGTCCTTTCTTATTTTTCCGGAAGGGTCCAGGTCTTACGCTGATCCGGACGGTTCTGTTGTCCTGAAGTATATAAATCCCAGATTCCTGCAGGCCTATATGAGGCCTGGAGACTATATCGCGCCCATCAGTCTGGTAGGAGGGTCTGACATGACCCGGGGATGGCGGTTGCGCCCCGCGGTTCTCGGAGTCTCCCTTGGGGAACCCTTTGAGGTCACATCCCGGATGCTCGAGAACTATGAACATGAGGGCCTGGCGGTCATGAGAAAGGTAGCCGCCCTTCCCAATATCAAAAAAGTCCATTTAAAAGATGAAATTCAGTTCAGGCGAATATAACATGCCAGCTTATCCTCATTATTGTAAAAACAGCCCCAAAAAAACCTACCAACAGGAAAGGCAATGAAAAAGAACAACCCCTCCTCAAAAACACTGGGACATAAGCTGGCGGAACTGAGAAAACGGCACGGCATGACCGTGGAGGAACTGGCGGACAAGACTGGTCTTAAGGAAGTCCATCTCAGGGCCGCAGAAGAAGGGGAGGATTTTCTCCCTGTCGGGGACATCCTGAAAATTTCCCGGGCCCTCACCATTGACCCGCACCTGTTGTTCCAAAACGATAAGGAAAAGGAGCTGAAGAAACAGCGTAAAGAGGATTTCAACCTTCGGGAAAAATCATATAATTACGAGGTGCTCACCCCCGGGGCCGGGGAAAACCATCTTCGCACCTTCAGGGTCACCATCCCGGCAGGCTCCGACCACCCGAAGATCAGGTACCAGCATGAAGGGGAGGAGTTTATCTACATGCTGGAGGGAGAGATGGAGATCCGCGTTGGCACAAAGACCAGCACTTTAAAGAAAGGTGACACCATCCACTTCGACTCGTCGAAGAAGCACTCCCTGAAAAATCCCGGCGCGAAAAAAGCCGTCTTCATAGACGTCATTTACACACCATAGGTACCGGCAATGATACACACCCTCACGGAAGAACAGTTGATGATACGTGACATGATCCACGAGTTCGCCAGGAGCGAGATCGAGCCCTTCGCGCAGGAATACAATTTGAAGGGGGAATACCCCGCCGAAATCATCCAGCGGCTCGGGAGCCTCGGCCTTTTCGGCATGATGGTTCCCGGCCGGTACGGCGGGTCCGAGGCCGGGGCGGTAAGCTACTCCCTGGCGCTCCAGGAGCTGGCCTACTCGTGCGCGTCGGTGGCGGTAACCCTCAGCGTAACGAATCTGGTGACCGAGCCGATTCTGAACTTCGGCACCGAGGAACAGAAGCGGGAACTCCTCTTTCCCCTCGCCTCGGGCGAGCACGTCGGGGCCTTCGCCCTCACCGAACCCGGCGCCGGGTCAGACCCGGGAGAGCTCTCGACGTCGGCGGTTAAAAAGGGGAACACCTGGGTGCTGAACGGCTCCAAGCAGTTCATCACCAACGGGTCCCACGCGGGCCTTTTCATCGTCATGGCCCGCACCGGCCCGGGCAAAAGCGGCCTTTCGGCCTTTCTTGTCACCGCCGGCACCCCGGGTCTCGTCATCGGCAGGAAAGAGGACAAGATGGGGCTCTGGGCATCCGACACGGTCGAGGTATACCTGGAGGATTGCGCCGTTCCTGAGGAGTGGATGCTGGGGAACCCCGGCATGGGCCTGAAAATCGCGCTCAACGCCCTGGACAGCGGACGCATAGGCATAGCATCCCAGGCCACCGGCATGATCCGGGCCTGCCTCCACGAAGCCCAGGTGTACGCGTCTGAGCGGAAGCAGTTCGGCAGGCCGATCGCCATGCACCAGTCCATACAGAACATGATAGCGGACATTGCCGTGGAGCTCGAGGCTTCCTCCCTCCTCACCTGGGAGGCGGCTGCCCTCAAGGACCGGAAGGTCCCCTTCACCAGGGAGGCCTCCATCGCCAAGCTCTACGCCACCGAGGCGGTAAACCGGTCGGCGTACCGGGCCCTCCAGGTCTTCGGGGGCTACGGCTACATACGGGAATACAAGATAGAGCGCATTTACCGGGACGCCAGGGTGACCACCATCTACGAGGGGACTTCAGAAGTGCAGCGCATGGTTATCGCCCGGGAAACGGAAAAGCTGTTGTGAATACCGACATTACCCGCAGGGATTGTTCTCATGGAGACAACCTGATGTTGTGCCGCTTGCTGAAATTATAATCGAAATACATATAGTTCTCAGTATTATACTTTACATCACTTTATTCCCGTGGTAAGAAACAAGTGATATCTATTATGGGAGGATTGAAGATGAAAAAGAGAACTGTCATTATAATTGCCCTGGTAATCATTATACCGATCGCGGTACTGTTCGGCGTGCTTCAGTACAGCTTCCGTACATTCACCCTTGTTCCGCACGGAAAAATAGCGGACAACTTCTACACGGTGAAAGCCGAAATCGCGAACCTCTACGTGCTGAAAAAGGGAACCTCCGTTATCTGTTTTGACGTGGGGGACAAGGAGGATCTCGTGAAGGATGGATTTGATGCCATCGGCATAGAACCCTCGGCTGTCACCCATGTATTTCTGACACATTCAGACTACGACCACGCCGGGGCTTTGGCCCTGTTTGAAAACGCGAAGGTCTATCTTTCTGAGGATGAAAAGGCCATTTTCCCCGGCGGCGGCCAGCACCGCTTTCTCTGGTTCAGCAACAGGCTGGACAGAGAATTCAACACCCTGGAGGACAACCAGATCGTGGACATAGACGGCACGGTAATCCACTGCATATCAACACCGGGCCATACCCCCGGTTCCATGAGTTTCCTGGTAAACGGCAGGCTCCTCATCACCGGGGACGCATTGTCCCTTGTTGACGGAAAGGCGGAGCCCTTTCCAAAGGTCTTTACCATGGACAGCGAAACCATGAAGTCGTCCATCAAGAAACTGGGGAAGCTCAAGGGAGTCGATATGATCTGTACCGCCCATCACGGCATCAGCAGGGATTTCGATACGGCTATGGAGGAGTGGAGGTAGGGGAATGAACGAATTAAACGCCCAGCTGGCTGAAGCCTGCAAAAATGAGAATTTCTGCAGGGTGAGAAGATTGATCAAAAAGGGGGCAGACCCAGATACTGTTGTTAACGACAATGGCTACTCGGCGTTCAATTACATGGCCTGGTACTGCAAAAACATGATTCTGAAGCGCATGATTAAAGCCGGGGCAGATCTGACACAGAGGGAAACGGAATACGGCCTTACGCCTTTTCTGTCGGCATGTACCTCTGGATGTACAAAAACCGCAGAGCTTTTGCTGAATGCCGGAAGCGACGTAAACGAGGTGTCAAACGATAAGACCAACGGCCTCATGTATGCCGTAAACAACGGATTTATCAACATGGTCAGGTTCATGACCGATATGGGCCTGGACATAAATTCCCAGAATGAGAAAGGGCAGAATGCATTGATATATGCCGTCGCAAAAGAAAAGGACATGTTCTCATTCAACCGGGAGGAAGATCTGCAGTTGCAGCTGGATATGATTAAAGAACTGCTGAAATACGGGGCCGACATAAACCAGCGTGACGCCTTCGGCAACACGGCCCTGACACACGCCGTGTACCGGGGGAACATCGACGTCGTACGGTTGCTGCTGGAAAACAATGCTGACATAAATGCCCCTGAAAAAAATATCATACTCTCCATTGAGGATATCCCCAGCATGGTCAGTGTTGATGAGGATGAACTTACCTCGCTTTTGAAATCTCACGGCGCGGAACTGACATCATATTTTGCCCGGTACAAGATTAATGTGAACTGCACTGAATGCGGCAAGCTGATAGCCCTCAACGGCCCGTACCAGATATTAAAATGCGATTTCTGTCTCAATGAAAACAGGCTTGAGAATGAATTCTGGTCCGATATCTTTGAAGAGTCCTATTCTGAGTGGTCCCGCGACGACACCTTTAATGTTGAATACGAATTCTGCAGTCCCCGGTGTTCTGAATGCGGCAATGAACTCGACACGGCAGCCATAGCGGAATCAGAATCTAAAATTAATTGTCAGAAATGCGGCCATGAAAATACAAATTTTCCCGCCCCAGAATGGTTTACGAAAATCGAACGGCACGGACTGAAGCCCGCCCGGATAATCTGCGGAGAACGTGAACACGGTACCGCAAAGAAAAGGTACAACAAGGTGAAACCAATCGCCTTTCAATGTATATCATGCGGTGCGGCATTAACAATTGATGAGGACACGCCGAGAAACTGTACCTGCAGCCACTGCGGTACGGTCCAGTACCTGCCTGATCCCCTCTGGAAAGCAATACATCCGGTTAAAAAAAGAAAAGACTGGTATATATATTTTTCACAATAATTTTTATACTATACGTACTATTTATTAAGTTTATACTTAACGAATAGACAACACATACTATAGAAACGATTCAGTGCATTCTCAAGCAATCATCCATGGTTAAGGAAACACTTAATAAATGAGAATGGCCGGTAGTTCCCTTGAGCAACAGGCGAAAATATTTTCTATAATATGAGTATAACAGGATGAGGCACACATGACAGGCAAAGAGAGGATTGAAAAAGCGTTTCTCCATGTGGAACCGGACAGGGTCCCCGTCTGGGAAATGGCTTTTAACGAGCAGTCGATCATCGGGATCGGCAGGCACTTTACGGACACGGTACCTCCGATGAAAGACGTTCATTCCATGACCATGGAGGAGAAACTCGCCCTCCTTTCACTCCTCTTTACAATTATAGAAGAACTTGAAATCGACGGCTTTCCATCCCTGCCATTAATTCATTCTGAACCTGCCGGCAGCGGTTTAATCAGGGACGCCTGGGGCTGTACTTTTCAGAACAGTGACGTGGGAGAACCGGTGATTAAGGGGGGCCCCATAGGTCACCCGGATGATCTGAACTCGTATTCTCCATACCGGCCCAGAGAAGAGGACTTTCTGATGCTGATGGCGGCAAAGGAACACTTCGGTGATACCCTGTCACAGGTTTTCGTGCACCCCGGGCCGTTCCAGCTGAGCCGCAATCTCGTCGGGGGCATGGAGAAGTTCTTCCCTCTCATGATTGACAGCCCGGAATTTATTCACGAGATAATGAAAAAAACGACAGAGTATGTGATCGAGTCCCTGGATACTGGAATATCTCTCGGTGCCGATGTCATCTGCCTTGACGGCGATTTCGCGTACAACACGTCGACGCTGATCTCCCCAAACCACTACGAAGAATTCATCATGCCTCACCACAGGGCAATCGCTGAATTCGTCCACAGCAGGGGTAAATTCATATTCAAGCATTCCGACGGAAACATGTGGCTCCTTATGGACCACCTGGTCGATGCCGGTTTTGACGGGTTCCATCCCGTCCAGCCGCAGTGCATGGATATCGGCGAGGTAAAGTCGCGTTACGGGGACAGGCTCTGCCTGCTGGGCAACATCGATACCTCTTATCTCCTCCCATTCGGGGAAAGGGCCGCGGTTGAGGATGCCGTAAGGGATACCATAGCCGCGGCAGCCCCGGGAGGGGGATATATTCTTTGCTCTTCAAACACCATCCATCCTGCCTGCAAACCGGAGAACTACATTGCCATGGTGAGAGCGGCGCACAAGTACGGCGTCTACCCTGTCAATGCGGGATAATAGTTTTAAGTACCGTTCCCTTTGCTGACCTGTCCGTGAAAACGTTACATTGTATTGTACCAGTTCCTCGCCAGCCCCCCAAGGGGCTTAGCAACAGATACTTGACGTTATCATGGCAAGAATTTCTTTTCTGAGAAGCCCCCCTCCCGTGGTTGGGGGGCTTAAAAATACTATTTCATCTCCTTGAACGACCTGTCCGCGACCTCAGGCTTTGGTTTCAGTATTTCGAGGTTGTACCTCTTCGAGAGCTTGTTCAGGGATTCCGCCAGGTTGGCCGGGCCCATGCCCGCGGCAAGCTGGAAGGGTCCGGCCAGGGCGTTCATACCGGCGACCTGGGCCCGGTTGATATCGTCAACCGATTCGGCGATACCTTCCTTTCGCACCTTGACGGCCTCGTTCAGGAGGATGGCGATAAAATCACCGGGGCCAATCTCCATGCCGAGCTTCTTCTGGGCGTTGTCTATCGCGTCCGGTGGTATCTTCCCACCTGTTTAACGATGACCGTCACGTCCTCGAAAAACATGTGGCAGGCGAACTTAAAAATGTGTGGGACGCTTTCCGTGTCGTCACCGGAGGCGTCAAAAAAGATAAACTGGAACTCGAGGTCATTGAAGTCGGTGATCCCCTTCGCCTTTTGTGAAGGGTCGTATATGCCGCCGTCAGCGGTTTTCACCTTTCCTTCGCTGTCGTAGACACCGGTTAGCAGCATGGTGTGGGTAATCCAGTTCGGGGCGTGGCCGTTATAGGGATTCTCGAATGCCTTGCCGTTAAGCTTCACTTCGGAAACCCCCAGGTCCCGATGAGGGCGAAAAGGGTCGGAAGTGTCGGATCAATGCCGCCGCTGTCCCCGTGCATGTAGAGAAACGGCACCAGTGCGCCTTTTTGCGACAGGTGATAACGCGGGTTTTCACTTCTCTTCACGGAGCCGGTAGAGTTTCACGAAGGAGTCCCACTTTTTCTTTTCAATTAATTTCCAACTGCCGGTGCCACGGTCTTTTTCAACAAGGCGTTTTTTTTCGGATCTGATGACCACCAGAGCGGTTGTAAAGATCCACGTTATAAGAATGACTATACAGGAAGCAGAGAGAAAGATTTGCTCCCCTGGCCCCAGGGGCCGTTTGAGCAGATTAATGACCGAAGCGACGCGAAGGAGCCCGTAAATCACGGCCAGGAAAAAACCGGCGGTCATGACCGACACAAACAGAGAAGAAAACCATTTCGGCGTAAAGAGAAAACCCGCAAGCCCGAGGGAGAGCGCATGGTACCGGGCATTATCGATATCGTACGTGGTTTTAATTATCGGGGGGCCGGCCGTATCGAACCTGTTCTCTATTTTAACCGGTACTATCTCAACGCTAACGAATTCAGTTCTGAAGAGTGCCATACGCAATAATTTACGAATAATAATGGTACTGTCAATACTATTTCATACGTAATAACGACTCAGCCTGAATCATGGAACAATCAGTTTCTTGCGGAAATCCGATGTAAAAGAAATTTTTATTAATCTAACCAGGATGGACAGGTCCGCGAAATTCATGATGCCGGTGCGAACGCTCCAAATACCGAAATTCATGAAGTCTCAAAATTTCGCGGCATATCTTGACAATCAATTCATTTTTTCAGAAAATCTTCTTGCCCGCTGCGGTTTCATGGGTTCATGATAGCAAAAAAACCCGGGAAGGTATGGAATGTGTGATCTCTGCATGAAACACGGCGCCGGCGGCAAGTGGTATCTCAACGCCGAACACTACTCCAATACGATCGTTGAAAAATACAACCTCCGCGATTTCCTCATGGAGCAGTACAGGAACTTCGAGCAGATGTCGGTAAGGAAGGTCCACGGCTTCAACGCCGTGGGCCTCGGGTATAAACTTCGCATCCCGATTATCGGCCGAATCATCAGGTACACGGCGGAAAAGATGCTCCACAGCACGAAAACGCCGACGAACCCCTTCAAGGCAGAGGGCCATATCGGCCAGGTGGTCCCTCTTGAAGACGCCATCGCCATCCTTGAAAACTGCGCCGTGGAGCCGATCATTGAAAAGAACTGCATGTGCCGCTACATGTCCCGTGGCATTAAAGAAGCATGCTGCATCAACTTCGGGGTCATGTCCGAAATCATCGACCAGCTCCCCCGGTTCATCCCTGAAAAGGACAAGTACTTTCTTACCAGGAGCCAGGCCATCGAGCGGTTCAGGGAGCATAACAGGAAAGGGTATATCGGCACCATCTGGTTCGGCCCCTACCCCTACATCAACAACCTTTGCTCGTGCGCGAATCCCGAATGCGCCGGGATACGGCCGAGGGTTGACTACGGCATAAAGTCAATCTACAAGGCGGAGTACATTATCCATTTCCACGGGAAAGACTGCACCGGGTGCGGCGTCTGCGTCAGCACCTGCCAGTTCGGGGCCCTCTCCCTCGACCCCTCGACGAAAAAACTGAAAATCGACTATGACAAATGCTACGGGTGCGGGGTGTGCAGGCACGCGTGCAAAAACGAGGCCCTCCATCTGTCGCCTCGTGACATTACCCCGGGATTCGAGAATGAATACTGAAACGATTAAAATGAAAGGAAAAACCAGGATACGAATCGACTATTCGAAATGCGGGGACGGTATCGGGAGAGACCCGAGGGATTGCGGCCTGTGCCTCAGGGTCTGCGATCCTGCGGTGTTCCTTCTTCACCAGACCATCGGCGCCGAGGAAGAGAACACTCTTGACCCGAAAAAGTGGCGCGTAACGGCCCTCTGGATTGATCTCTGCACCAGGTGCATGAGGTGCGTCGATGAGTGCCCGGTTAAAGCTGTTTCAGTGACCTGGAGGTAGCCATGGTTTTTCTCTACTCCCTGTTTTTTATCAACTTCACTGCCTTTGCCGGAACAGTCCTGCTCCTAAAGGGTATGTGGGGTCCCATCTCGACACACCTGACAAGCAACACCGGAATCAACATTCCCTGGATACCGGTCATACTCGCACTTACGGCCGTCTGCATGGCCTATGCCCTTTCCCTGGCCGCCAGGTTTGCGAAGAAAAAACCGGGGGCCGCGAATATCATCGCCCCGGTCATACTCGTTCTATTCTGGAACGTGATGTTTGCCATGCTGTACATGGATTTGAAAGACGAAATATACCGGGGACTCCGGCTCAACTTTTCCCCGGGATACGCGACAGTGAAGCCGAAATACGAGATCCCCCGGTGGGCGGACACCGGGAGCCGGACAAAACAAACCGGTTCGCCGCGACGGGAGCTCGCGAATGACGGCGCGGTACTCTGGGACATCGCCGCAGACCCGGACCTTCCCCACGCCGACCACATCGAAATGAGCGGCATGAAGGTGTCGGCAATCATCAGCTACGGGGTTGACCGGAAGGGGAGGCTCCGCCTCAACCGCCATGTCGTGTGGCCCATGTTCCGCTCCCTCCCGAACGACACCCTGGCGTCCCTGGCGCATAACTATGACGCCACCGTCTCCCCGAAGCTGAGAATAAACGGAAATGAGATCAGGGAAGAAAAGCCGGTCCGCGTCGCCATCAGGGGGCTCCTCTCCATTACCAGCGACCTGGGACGGGGGGTGTCTCTTGAGCGGACCCTGTTCCCCTCGGTGCGGGAACCGGCCCTCCTGGAAAGATGGACCCTCGCCAACAACAGCGGAAACGCTATAACGGTTTCGATTGATCCCCTCAGGGATACATCCGAAACCAGCGAAAGATGGGGCAAGGACGGCTCCTACATTCTGAACAGCGTCACCGCAGCACCGGATAAAACCGAACTAAAGCCCGGTGACGCCCTCACCTTTTACACGGTATTCAGCGCCCGGATGAAGAACGAAGAATACCGGGAGCTGGACGGTGCCGCCGAAGAGGGTGCCAGAAACGATCTCGTAAATCTCCTGTTTTCGCGGCTCAGGGTGGAGACCCCAAACGAGGCGCTGAACCGGGCCTTTGACCACGCCAAGCTCCGGTCATGCGAATCAATCTTCGACACCGCCGGGGGCCTGATGCACAGCCCCGGGGGCGGGAGCTACTATGCCGCGGTAT
>CAZEPS010000055.1:0-366 GCA_964514165.1 uncultured Leptospirales bacterium | reverse complement strand
GGTATGGACCAACGACCAGGGTGAATACATGGCCCCCCTCTTCCCCTTTATCGGATACGATCCGGGAAACGAATCCGCTATGAACTGCGTGCGCCTCTTCATGCAAGAGATGGAGCCCGGCTTTTCTCCCCTTCCCTCGTCTATAATCGCGGAAGGGAGCGACGTTTACAGCGCCGCCGGGGACCGGGGCGACGCTGCAATGCTGGCTGCCGGGACGGGCCGGTTTCTCCTGGCCCTGGGTGACCGGGCCGCCGCCGAAAAGTACTGGCCGGCAATGGAGTGGTGCCTCGAGTACTGCCGGAGGAAACTGACACCGGAAGGGGTCGTTGCGTCCGATTCGGACGAACTGGAGGGGCGTTTCGCCTC
>CAZEPS010000054.1:13352-19642 GCA_964514165.1 uncultured Leptospirales bacterium | reverse complement strand
AGGAAAAAGGAGCCGTGGAAAATACAAAAGTCGGCAAGGTGACCGTTTCCATCGGATACAAGCAGTTGTTCGCCTGGTGGCAACCGGTATGGGAAAAAAAGGAAAATTCAACTTTTGATATTCTCTCAGCAACTCTTGGTGTTCCATCAATAACGCAGGATATAACCCTGCAGCCTGATCCTGATTTTCTCTACAATCCCGTTTTCTCAATCACCCTTCCGAGGAAATGGTCAATAAGCGGCAGTTTTTTATACGGCAATTTTTCCTGCAGGAGACAAAATTCAACATCATATTATACTTACGGCGCGGTTAACCCTTTTTCGAGCTATTCCAGGAAAGTTGAAAAATATGACGCCGATCTGTTATTCAATTATCATGCAAACAGATATTTGAAAATATTTTTCGGCCCTAAATACCAGGGTTATAACCTTAGATTTGTCCGGGACGTCATTTTTACATCGCCGATGCGATATACCGACTCAGTCCTCTTTCATTCCATCGGCGGGGGCGCGGGTACCACCTTAACCCTGCACCTCGGCGCGGGCTTTTTCTTTCTCCCAACTGTATCAGGTATTTTCCTCTGGGGCAGGGATTATGCTGAAAAATCTTCAATATTCGATTCCTTGTTTATTCCGAAAAGAGAAGCAAGCATGTATATACTCGGGGCGAACGGCGGCCTGGAATTCGCCTATTACATTGACAAGATTAACCTCACCGTGAGCGCAGGTTTCCGGTGCCAGTATCTCTATTATCTGCAAAACGTCAGGCAGGACTTTACCAATAAGTACGATCTCTTTTACGGTCCCAGCATTACCCTGGTGTATACATTTTAATATCCCACCTGTACATGAACGACAACGCCCCCGCCGCCTTCGGCTGCGGGGGCGGCCCGTGACAAAAACAAAATTATTACGAAATCTTTTTTGACATTTTATTACCGCTTAATAAAGAACTGGTAGTATTAAAGGTATTATTCTAAATTGCTGCCATGCATAATGGCGTTTCCATATCAGTCAGCATTATGGGTACATCTAACATTTTTTATTTAGACCAAAATATGAAACCAAAGGGGAACCCCTTTTAAAATTATAATAGAAGTTCCCTTATCTATTAACAAAAGACGGTGCCACGATGAAACTTGAATGTATTGAAAAGCGGTATAAAAATAAGGATTTCATCATTCAGAAAAAGGCGGTTTATCTCTTTGTCTTCTCGTGCATACTCCTCGTGGCCCTGGTGGCCCTCGGAGTCGGCCTGTTTGTCATAAATGACAAAATCATAAATATACTCATAAGCGTGGTGACACCATTCGTGTTGACCCTTGTCACCATACTGCTTATTATCCTCGGCAGATACAACCCGGCGGCCCACCTCCTTATATTCATGGCCGCCGGGGGAATCGCCTACAATATATTGCAGATAGAAAAAGGCTGGGCCTTCGGGGACGCCATGCTCTTTGTTCCGGGATTTATCGTCCTCACCATACTCTTTTCTAACCGGATAACGGCGACAATATTCACGGTGCTTTTTCTCGGTATAGAAATTCTCTATTACTTTATTTCACGAAACGCCGGCGCCGAGGCTGCGTTTATCAATAACGGGATCGTCAGTGCCACCATAACCCTGCTCCTCACCTACGTTATCGCTATTCTTCTTGAAAGCACCCTCCGCCAGGCACTGGAGCGCATGAAAGACGAAACCTACGACAAGGAAGTGGAACAGCACCATCAGGTCATTATCCTTCTTGACAGCATCAGGGACCAGATCGGCAGGCTTTCGGCATCCTCAGATACCATGTCAGTCACGGCTGGCGGTTTTTCCCGGAACGCCCAGAACCAGGCAACCTATGTGGAGGAGATTACCGCAACGGTGGAAGAGGTCTCCGGGGTGGTGGAGAACGTTTCGAAAAGCATCAACGACCAGTACGAGAACATCTCGAGGCTCTCCTCAACCATGGATGTTCTCTCATCCATGACCGACAGCCTTGGCAGCAGCATGAGTGAGGCACTGGAGGTTACCTCCACCATCTCGGGCAAGGCCCGCCACGGCGGGGATTCTCTCAGCAGCATGAACAACAGCATCACGAAAATAATGCAGAGTTCCAACGAGATGGTGAACATCGTGGGGATGATAAATGACATCTCGGATCAGATAAACCTCCTCTCCCTGAACGCGGCCATAGAGGCGGCCCGTGCCGGTGAATCGGGGCGCGGCTTCGCGGTGGTCGCGGACGAGATTTCCAAGCTGGCTGACCAGACCTCGTCGAGTATAAAAGATATCGACGGTCTCATCAAGATAAACAACGATGAGAGCAGTAACGGGGTCAAGAACGTCCAGCAGATAATCGAGACCATGGGCATCATCATCACCGGTGTGAATTCCATAACCGGCCTGATAAACAGCATTTCGTCGCAGATGGAGCAGCAGATCACCACCAATAGTTCGGTGAAGGACGAGACCGATCACATTAAGAACCGATCGGATGAGATTAAGAACGCGGCCGATGAGCTTAAAACCGTTATCGAGGAGATAACAAAGTCGATATCGAGCATCAACGAGTTGACCCAGTCGAACGCGGCCGGGGCCATGGACCTGGAATCGAGCGTGGAGACCCTTAAAGACGTTGCCCATTCGGTGAAGCATGAGATCGAGGAGTTTAATTCTTAAGGGAACCTCTATGACTCAAATTGAACGCTGCAGATCCTCAGAATCAAGATTCTAAAACGACATAATTTTACAATGCTCTATTTATTTTCAAGAAACTTCTTTCTATTGTTAGTTAAAACATCTGTCACGATTATCATGTGCTTATTTTTAACTACGGTAATTGCCCTTGGGAGAACTGCCACATACCCGGAACAGAGTAATATAAAATCATCAGATTACCTGCGAATTGACGGAAGTTCCGGCGTTGAGGCAAAGCTGTCCCTGAAGAAAAAAATCCTGGTCAGCGGTTCCAGCGACTGGGCCGTGATCTGGGTGCACCTCATTGACCGGAAGGGCCTCCCCATGGCGGATCAGAAGATTGAATGTTCAGTTACCGGCGACATCGATAACAGATATTTAAACTATATAAAAAAGGTAACAACGGACAAAAACGGATGGGCAAAAATAAACATCAGCTCTTCGGTCCCCGGGTTTATCGAAGCCGCGTTCATGTGGGAAAACATACGGATTGACACGAAACATATCCTCTTTGCCCCCAACATCTATTTCAGGAAGGGCCGGTCATCGAAAGCGACCGGGAAGTATATCCGGAAAGACGAGAATGACGCGAAAATTACGTCCATCTACGAAGGAATAAAGCCGAAATTCCACTGGTGGTCCCGGCACCCCTACGGGTGGGGGACCCACATAGAGACCCATAAGGGGCCGTACAGGGGGATCCTCATCCACCACACCGCCGGCAGGCCGGACCAGACCGTCCAGGAGGAGGAAAAGCGGCTCATCTACAAGTTCAATCAGGGTAAGAAGCGGAACAGGGGTAAAGAGAAAAAAGAGTTCCTCGACGACCTCTCGTACAATTTCTACATAAACCGGAAGGGTCAGGTGAAAGCGGGAAGGTCCCTCTATTACCGGGGGGGACACGCCGGCCGGGACGCGGGGGTCCCGGGCATCAGCGACCTCAACAACGACACCATCGGCATCGTGTTTTTCGGGAACTACCACAATTCGAAATACATATATAAAAGAAAATTCTATGTGTGGCACAATAACAAAAAAATCGCCCGGTACCGGTGGGTCACCATGCCCATGGTTACGATGACCGTGGACCAGCAGCGGGCCGCAAAGGCCCTGGTTATAATGCTGGGTTACCTCTTTGAAATGGACCTATCGAAAAAATACCCCGATGAAGAACATGCCATGACCAGCATGCTGAACGGGAAACCGGCCCGGTGGCTCGACGGCCACGGCGCCTTCAAGGACAAGAACTGCCCCGGCCATGACATCCATCTGTGGCTGGAGAGGGAGCGGGAATCCATATTAAAAAGTATTGAGCTTCTGAAAGATTAATGCCTGATATGATCCCAATAATAATTCCAATTTCACGCTTTTAAACACTGATAATTGCCAGCAACGGCTACAACTTCAACGATACGGCCTGGGTATGCAATAACGGATGCAAATCAGCCTTTAAAACCTGGATGAAAGCGGTTGAAACAGCCAGAGTTAAAAAGACAGAAGACTGCAAGGGCGAAGCAGCAGAAGCGGCGGCCAGGGTTGCTGCCGATGAGGCACGCAAAGTCGCCAGAGATCAGTGCTGAAAGAAGTGCTCAAGTGAATACTACCCGCCGCCTGCGGCGGCGGAAATACAGTGCAATATAATAACATACCAAATTATCAGAGTAAATCATCAGACCCCGGTGTAGATGACTGCCATGATGACCGAGTCCTTCGTGTCCGCGTTCATCACGTTGTGGGGGATCGACGCCAGGTAGTAAATCGTGTCCCCGGGGCCGAGGAGTTCCTCCTTGTCGCCGAGAACAACCTTTATCTTCCCCTCCATCACCATAATAAACTCCTCCCCGTCGTGGCGGGAGAGCTCTTCGTTTTCCTCGTCACCGGTGAGGGTCACGAGAAAGGTCTCCATGTGCCGGTCACGTATGCCGCTTGCCAGGGACTGGTACTCGTAATTGGGCCGGTCGCTCCGGCCGGTGCCGTGGCGTTCAATGTTCTGCCGGTCCACCTTCCGCACAATCGAATAGCTGTAACCGGAGGCCTCGTCCAGGAGAAAACCGGTGCCGATCTTCAGTGCCCGGGAGATCTTCACCACGGTCCCCAGGTCCGGGAGCTCCTCCTGAGCCTCGATCCTTTTCAGTCTTTCGACAGGCACCCCGGAGGCGGCGGAGAAATCTTCAAGTGAGAAGCTCTGCATCTCCCGGAGTTTCCTGATTCGCTCACCCATCGGTTCCATGGTTTTTTCCGTTTTCTGGTTCGCGTAATATCCCTCTACCTCGTCAAAGTATTCGTTGTACCGTGAGCTTTCATGGAATACCTTCATGACCACATCCCTGATGCGAAATTTACGGCCGGCGCCGGAGGCATCGGTTTAAATTTTATTCATAAAGAGATAATTCGCAAGAACTTTTTGTACTTGAAACCAATTGACATTTTATACACGGCATTATATACACATTAAACCAGAAAGTTTCAGGAGGTCGTCATGAACAGGGTTGGATCTTCCTTCAAGGGCATGCTGGCGGGCCTTATCTGCTTTTTACTGGCCTGGCCGGTTCTCTACTTCGGGGCCACCAGGGTCAGGTGGGCCCGGGTCTTCAAGAAGGCGGTCCCTGTCGAACAGATGCAGGAAGGGAAACCGGTCTATATAACCGGTACAGCCAAATCCGCGCAAATCGGCAACACGCACCTCGCAAAAGGGGACTATCTCCGTATTAACAAACATCCCGAGGCATACGCCTATGTCGAGCACAGGAAGAGCAGCACCGACGGTACTGCTGACGCGAAAAACGACGAATACACCTACGAACTCCAGTGGACCTCCAATCCGAGACCGGTATCTGAATTCAACCAGGCCTTCTGGAACCAGTTCCTTCGGACAAACCGCCTGAGTTCATTCACCCGCAACCCGGCGCTCATTGAAAAGGCCGAGATCATAAACACCCCGTCCTGTTCGATCAGCGGCTACGAGGTCAGCGCTGCGGACATATCCTTTTTCGGTGCGAAAACAGACACCAGGGTCGTCTACCTCCGGGGCAGGGAGGGAACACAGCGCCTCGGTGACATCCGCGTAACCTACACCCTCTACCCGGCCGGTATCGAGTACACCATGGCAGGGAGCCTCTCCGGGAAAAAACTGGTCCCATTTTACACTAAAGACACCGCCGGGAAGCTGGCCGCCTCACCGGGGGACTTCAGCGCCCTTATGGCGGCGCTGAAAACGAGCGACAAGATCGCCGGCATCATATGGTTCCTCGGCGGTTTCTTTCTCATGGCCATGGGCCTCATGCTCCTGGCCGGTCCCATCACCACCCTCCTGGAATTCATTCCCGTAATCGGTTCCATCGGATCGGGAATCATACGGGTCTTCCTGGCGATTGTTGCGTTTATACTGTCGTTCGTATTCTGGTGGCTCATATCCCTCTGGTGGCTCTGGCTCATCATCGTCGCCGGCACTGCCGGTTTTCTTATCGTGCGCAAGCGGATGGCTGAAGCGTAGAACAGGCTGCTTTTCCCATTAATAGACTTGTTGAAATACTCACTGTCATTGCGAGTCCAGCACCACTTTGTAAAAGCTGGTGCTGGGCGTGGCAATCACTCAAAAAAGTACC
>CAZEPS010000054.1:0-13342 GCA_964514165.1 uncultured Leptospirales bacterium | reverse complement strand
ACCGAAAATCATTGCATTATCATGTAATGAAAAGGTTTAATCAAATTATAATGTGAGATCGCTTCGTCGTTTCACTCCTCGCGATAATATTAGAACTAGTTTTGCAACAAGTCTAATAAACAAACTGGCAAATCCCTTTCCACCAAGCGGGAATCGTCAGTTTTTCAGGTACTTCTTCCGGTACTGCCGGGGGGAATACCCGGTCTGCCGGGAGAAGACCGCGTTGAATGTGGTGGTGGAGTTAAAACCGGCCGCGGCGCAGACTGAGATAATGGTGCGGTCAGGCTCTTCAACCAGGAGCTCCCTGGCCTCGTTGACCCGGTATTCGTTGACGAATGCGTTGAAGTTCTTTTTCAGCTTCTCGTTCAGTATCTCCGAAAGCTGGTGCGGGCTTATACCCAGGTGGGCCGCCAGGTCCCCGAGGGAGAGGTCCTCGTCCGCAAAAATCTTCTCCACCTCCATGAGCTCATAGAGCCGGCTCACCAGGTCGTTGATGTCCATCCCCCTTAGCTTTGTGCGCTCGTAGTGGGCGCGCCTCGTCTCGTTTCTCAGGAGCCGGTTATACTCCGGGTTCCGATAGGTCACCAGGTAGAGGGCGCAGAGGCAGGCGTTGGCGAAAAGAATCGAAATTTTCACTACGTCGAGCGAGACGAAGTCGCCGGTTATGGAAATGATATGGGCGATAACAATCAGCGCCGCGAAAACGTATGCCGCCCGGGAGGCGGTGACGCCCTTCGACTTCCTGTTCTTCTTCCAGAGGGAGGATAGGGCCACCAGGGTCGGCACCATGAACAGTATGATGTAAAACTTGGGGAGAACGTAGAACAGGTATACTGCCTTGAAATAGGCCGGCATGGCGCGGAAGGCATCCCCCATGATGACCTTCCCCTGGAGATATTCAGGGCGATACGTCAGACCATTCGAAAACAGCGGCACTACGAGGACTATGAGTGACAGGAGGCTCGGTACCAGGAGGAGGAGGTACTGCCACCTGAAGATATACCGGGCGGATATGATCCAGTTGTACCTGATGACCATCACCGGGGGAATAAGGAAAATCAGTGGTATAAGTGCCGCCTGGAGCACGGCCAGGGCGCGGACATCGCTGAAAATTCCGGTGGAATAGAGGCTGATCTGGAGCACCCAGAGCCCGTAGCCGGCAAAGGAGAGGGAAAACACGTAATCATAGAGATTCCGCTTCCTCTGCATCAGCTGACCCGACGCGATCAGCAGGGAGAGAAAGACCCCGAAAAACATGAAAAAATGGATGACGGTTTCCGGCAATTGGCAACTACTCCTTATATATACCCCCGCCGCATTCGGCGGCGGGAGTGATCATCCGGATTTTATACAATATTATAATCCGGGCAATTTTTTTTCGACAAAATTATAATATGGAGAGAACTTTCTTTATAAATGTATTACTGTTAGATTGCGGAGCGATCTGTAATCTTACATCAATACAAGGGGGTATCCCCTGAACAATTTCACCATCATCTTGAATGACACTCCCTGGGCGTCAACTTGCGCATGATTATGCAAAGACAATAGATAACATATAGTGAGGTATGGTAATGATCCTTCTAAATCCGAAAAAACATGAGCGGAAATACCCTGATGAAAAATCGAGGGATATCATGCTCAAAACCATCGATTTTTTTGAGAAAAAGGGCCTTAAACAGATCAAGAAGGACTGGCATGAGAAGGCATGGAACTATGATTTCGTCGAATTTTTAAAAGAGAACCAGGTTTTCGCCACCCTGATGACCCCTTCCGGTTACGGGGCCGAAGACTCACGGTGGGACACCTACCGAAACTGCGAGTTTTCCGAGATAACTTCCTTCTACGGCATCACCTACTGGTACACCTGGCAGGTGTCCATGCTCGGCCTCGGCCCCATCTGGATGGGATCCAACGAGGAGGTGAAGCATAAAACAGCGAAACTTCTTCAAGAGGGCTCGGTCTTTGCCTTCGGCCTCTCAGAAAAGGAGCACGGGGCGGACATCTACTCAACCGACATGATGCTCTATCCCCAGGAGGACGGCACCTGCCGCGCCAACGGGGACAAGTACTACATCGGCAACGGCAACGAGGCGGCCCTGGTGTCCACCTTCGCCAAAATGGCCGACACCGGGGAATACGTCTTCTTCGTGGTGGACTCGAAGCACGAAAAATACGAATGCATACGAAACGTGGTGAACGAGCAGAACTACGTGGCGGAATACGCCCTCCATGACTATCCCATAACCGAGGCGGACATAACCGAAAAGGGGCAGAAAGCCTGGGACGACATGCTCAATACCATTAATGTGTGCAAATTCAACCTGGGATGGGGGGCCATCGGCCTTTGCACCCACGCCCTGTACGAGTCCATAGATCACGCGGCGAACCGTAACGTCTACGGCAGGTTCGTCACCGACTTTCCCCACGTCCAGCGGCTCCTGACAGATTCCTACTGCAAGCTGGTAGCCATGAAGCTCTTCTCCGAGCGGGCAATCGACTACATGCGCTCGGCAAGCGAGGACGACCGGCGCTACCTCCTCTACAACCCGATGGTGAAGATGAAGGTCACCCGGGAGGGAGAAGAGATAACCAACCTGCTCCACGACGTCATCGCGGCCAAGGGCTTCGAAAACGAGCCCTTCTTCGAGATAGCCAAACACGAGCTCCCCATGCTCCCGAAGCTCGAGGGGACGGTCCACGTGAACATGGCCCTTATCGTCAAGTTCATGGCGAACTACTTCTTCAACCCGAAGGAGTATCCCGAGGTGCCGCGGCGGGACGACACGGCCAACGACGAGTTCCTCTTCCGCCAGGGCCCGACCAAGGGCCTGGGGAAGATCCAGTTCCACGACTACAACATCGCCTACGGAAGCGTAAATCTTCCGAACGTGAACATCTTCAAGGAGCAGATCAACCTCTTCAAGAAGTTCCTTGCCGAGGCACAGCCTGACGAGAAACAGACCAAAGACATCGACTACCTCCTGGCCTTGGGGGAGATACTGACCCTGGTCGCCTACGGGCAGCTCATTATCGAGAGCCGGAAGTTCTTTGAAGTGGAGGACGATCTTCTCGACGAGATCTTCGATTTCATGGTGCGGGACTTCTCAAAGTACGCACTGAACATCCACATGAAGCCGAGCAACAGCGACAGGCAGAAGGAGCTCTCCCTGGACATTATCAAGACACCGATTCCGAACCCCGGGCGTTTCCAGAAGATATGGAAAGAGTATGTGTACGCCCTCAAGGGGCAGTACACAATGCGGGACCAGGATTTCTAATAAATCAAACAGGAGATATCAATGGAAAAAATACTGCTGAATCCGAAAAACCTCGTACAGAAATATTCCGATGAAGAGACGAAGGAGATAATGGTCAAGACCATCGAGTTCTTCGAGAACAAGGGCCTTGACAAGATAAAGAGCGACGACCACGAATACGTCTGGTACGAAGATTTCCTCGAGTTCCAGAAGAAGGAGCAGATCTTCGCGAAACTCTTCACCCCGGCAGGGTACGGTGACAAGGGCGCCCGGTGGGACACCTCCCGAATCGTCGATTTCGCCGAGATCCTCGGGTTTTACGGCCTCTGCTACTGGTACACCTTCCAGGTCTCCCAGCTCGGCCTCGGTCCAATCTTCATCGGCAAGAACGAAGAGGTAAAGCACAAGGCGGTCCAGCACCTGAAAGAGGGGGCCATCTTCGCCTTCGGCCTTTCCGAGAAGGAGCACGGGGCGGACATCTACTCGAGCGACATGATGCTCTACCCCCAAAGCGACGGCACCTGGATCGCCAACGGGGACAAGTACTACATCGGCAACGGCAACGAGGCGGCCATGGTCTCAACCTTCGGGAAGATTGCCGACAGCGACGACTACGTCTTTTTCGTGGTGGACTCCCAGCACGAGCGCTACGAGTGCATCAAGAACGTCATCCAGAACCAGTCCTACGTTGCTGAATACGCCCTTCACGATTACCCGATCACCGAGGCGGACATCACGGACAAGGGCCGTGACGCCTGGGACGCGTCCCTTAACACGATAAACATCTGCAAGTTCAATCTCGGGTGGGGATCCATCGGCATATGCACCCACTCCTACTATGAAGCGTTAAACCACGCGTCGAAGCGGAACCTCTTCGGCTCCTACGTGACCGACTTTCCCCATATCAAACAGATATTCACCGACGCCTACACGCGCCTGGTGGCAATGAAGCTTTTCGCCCTCAGGGCAACCGACTATATGCGCTCCGCGAACGAGAAAGACAAACGCTACCTCCTCTACAACCCGATGGTGAAGATGAAGGTGACCACCCAGGGGGAAGAGGTGATGAACCTGCTCTGGGACGTGATAGCGGCCAAGGGCTTCGAGAAGGACATGTACTTCGAAATGGCTGCCCGTGATATACGGGCACTGCCGAAGCTCGAGGGCACGGTCCATGTGAACATGGCCCTCATCATAAAGTTCATGCCGAACTTCTTCTTTAATCCCGGTGAATTCCCGGAGATTTTCCAAAGGCGTGACGCCGTCAACGACGGCTTTCTCTTCAACCAGGGTCCCACGAAGGGGCTCGGATCGATCCAGTTCCACGACTACAACATCGCTTACAACAGTGTTGATATCCCGAATGTCAACGTGTTCAAGGAGCAGATCGAGGTCTTCAAGGAGTTCATGATGGCCTCCATGGAGCAGATGAAAGAGCAGAGCAAGGACATCGACTTTCTCCTGAACGTGGGTGAACTCTTCACCCTGGTGGCCTACGGCCAGCTGATCCTCGAGAACAAGCCGATCTACGGCGTCGAAGACGACCTGATCGATCAGATTTTCGACTTCATGGTCCGGGACTTCTCAAAGTACGCCCTGCAAATCTACGGCAAGCCGATCATCACAGACAAACAGCAGGAACTCTGCCTGAAGATGATTAAGAAGCCCGTGGTAAACACTGAGCGGTACGAAAAAATCTGCAACAAGTACGCGTACGCCCTGAAAGACGCATACGAAATGAACCGGTAAAAAGAGAGGCAGTGATGATTATGGAAACACAACAGGAAACAGTCAAGTACCCGACATTTAAAACCGTCAGCGAATACTTTCGATATACCTGCGACCGGATCCCGTACCAGACGGCCCAGCGGTTCAACCCGGATCTCTACGGCGGTGACAATCGGGGTGAGTTCACCTGGGACGAGATGCGCAAACGGGTCGACGCCATAGCCGGGGGGCTCCTGAAGCTCGGCATGGAACGCCAGGAACGGGTCGGTCTCATGGCCCAGAGCGGGCCCTACTGGACCCACGTGGACATGGCACTCTCGAACGCGGCGGGGGTGAGCGTCACCATCTACCCGACCCTATCGGCAAAAGAGGTGGCTTACATCGTGGATGACTCCTCACTGCGGTTTCTTTTCGTCGGCTCGGTCGAAATCGCTGACATGATAATCGATAACATACAGACCATGCCGATGTTAAAGAAGATTATTGTCATGGATCTCTTCTATGTCCCCTCCCATGAAAAGGTGATGAGCATGAAACAGCTCATGGACGAGGGAAACGAATGGCTGAAAACCGTCGGGGAACAGTACGAGGAGCGGTGGAAGTCCCTCACGGAGGACGACTGGTACACTATTCTCTATACCTCCGGCACAACGGGCCAGGGAAAAGGTGTCATTCTTACACACTGGAGCATGTCTTCCAGGCTTGAAGGTGTTCGGGACTTTTTTGCGAAATACGGGATGTCTTTGAGCGACGTTGACACGACACTCTGTTTTCTGCCCCTCTCACATATATTTGACCGTGGCTCATGCCAGAATCTGGCAATCTGCCAGGGGTCGACTATCGCTTACGCGGACAAACCGGGGACCCTCCTCGCGGACATGCAGAAGTATAATCCAACCTGGATTAACTGCGTTCCCCGCCTCTACGAGAAGATCTACATCACCTTCCAGCAGCAGATGGCGGAAAGCCCGCTCAAGAAAAAGCTCTTTGACTGGGCCATGAAAATCGGCCTTAAGGCCCTTGAGTACCGGAAAGACGAAAACGGCTGTTACAACATGTCACCTGTTTTCGATCTTAAGTCAAAGCTTCCCGGGGGTCTTAGATTCAAATTCAAAATCGCCGACAAGCTTTTCGCCAAGGTCAGGGCGCTGTTCGGGAACAGATTTAAATACTCCTTTTCCGCGAGCGCGGGCATTTCACCGGAGCTCCTGAAATTCTTTTACACCATGGGATTTGCCGTCGTGGAAGGATACGGCTCCACCGAGAGCTGCAACGCATGCATCCTCAATCCGATCACCGCGTGCAAGCCTGGCTACATGGGAATCGACGCCAACGGGGGCGTGTCCCGGGTGGCGGACGACGGGGAACTGGAGATATCGGGCGCCGGCATATTTAAGGGCTACCTGAACAAGCCGGAAGAAAACAGAGAGGCCTTCACCCCTGACGGCTGGTTCAAGACCGGGGACCTGGTCATCTTGGATGGAAACGGCTACATCAAGATGGTAGACCGGAAAAAGGCCATCATCTGTACCGCCGTCGGTAAAAACATAGCACCGGCAAAGATCGAAAACGAGTTTTCCACGAGCAGCTACATTGAACAGGTATTCCTCATCGGCGACGAACGAAATTTCATTTCAGCCCTGCTGGTGCCGAATTTCAACTATTTCGTTGAGCGCTACAGGGATGAAAACATTCCCTATACCGAATCGGCCCTGGAATGGTCTGACGCCAGCGGGGCGAATATCTGCATGAGCGTCGGGCTGGACTTCATAGAGGCTCCCTTACTCAAGGAGCTCGTTGAAGCAGAGGTTAAACGGGTAAACGAAAACCTCGAAAGCTTTGAGAAGATTAAGAAATACACGATTTTAACAACCAGGTTCAGCGAAGACAACAACCAGCTGACACCGACCCAGAAGATCAAAAAGCGGGTCATCCTCGATGTGTACGCGGACAAAATTGAAGCCATGTACGCTTAACAGATTTTTCAGCAAAAAAAAAGCGCGGTTTCTGCCGCGCTTTTTTTATTATCAAATTATCGACTTCAACTTGCCTTCTGCTTCTGCATTTCCACTTTCGGCTTCGGTTTCGGCAGCGGGAGGTTCCGGAAGGTGTGCTTTATGGCGGCAACGGTGCTGGCGTATCCCACCTGTAAGACTTCGTCACCGTTATCGAATTCCATTCTTTCCCGGTAATAGTCGTTGTAGAGCCTGTTTCGGTGATAGAAATTGGTATCCTTTTCACTTTTCTGGAACACCGTGCCCTTAACGCTTCCCCTGAACACGAAATTTTCCGGATCAAATCTCGCGTCCTTGTTAATGTAAATCTCTTCCCGGTAGTACTTGTCAATGGCTTCTGCTATTTTTTTGTATTCATGGGTCATTTTAATCGGATAGGGGGAAGGATAAACATTTTCGAAGTGGAGTGAAACATTGACGAGACTTGAAAGCACGGCTGCACAGTTGCTCACCCAGTGTTTGCCGATAATCGGCTTGTGGCGCATGAGATAATAGGCGACAGCCTTATGGGTGAGAATGTGAGTCAGGCCGTTGCTCCTGTCCTCCGGGCGTACACAGGTGAGCCCCAGATGCTGGACCGCGCCAACCCCTTCCACGTTAAGTATGATGGTGGAGCAGAAACCGCCCATCTTTCCGTCTTTTCTCCATGCCACCGCAATGACCTTGTCGTCAAGAGAGTCCCTGCTCTGCATGGCCTGGTATTCGGGTATCAGCTCAAAACATGTGGCAGCCGTTTCCCTGAGCTGCTGTACAAATTCCTCTTTTTCGTTGTCGGACATGTACTTACCGGGTAAATAGTATACCTTGTACCGGTAAATATCCTTTGCCTTCTTTTTCTGTTTCGGCTTCTTCCCAATCTTATTTTTTAAATCAAGTACCTGCATTTACAGCCTCCCTGACGTACCTATGAAATTATATTCATTTTTTATTACGTATACACACCTAAAGTTTCATCGATCCAGGACCAGCTCTTATCCTTAAGAGTGTCGGGATCAGAGCTTTTCATTTCAGGGCCAAAGTACACCTTCACGCCCAGGCGCTTCTTTCCAAATGCCTGGAAAAAATGCCGCACGAAGGTATCGTCACCCACCCATGCGTCCGAACGGTCCTCATATTCGATGGCAACCGGCACAACCGGAAAAACATTTTCCGCTGCGGTGACGAAGATCCCTCTTTTGAAGGGAAGAACGCCCGGTCCCTCGAATGAGGTCCCCTCGGGAAATACCATGATAGACGCGCCGTTCCGCATATGTTCAATGATATCCTCCCGGGATTTCTTCCTGCTCTCCTTGTATTCCCTGTCTACAAACACGACACCGCTGATTTTGCATCCAAACCCGATAACCGGCCACCTGGCAACCTCCGCCTTGGCGAGAAAGGCAATAGGTATTGTGGCGCCGATGGCGATTACGTCAATGTAGGATCGGTGGTTCGCCACCAGGAGGACCCCCTCATCGGGCAACTCGCCCTCAACCTGCACATCAATCCCCATGAATTTCTTCAGGGTACACGCCCACTGGTGTATTCGCCAGGTGCCGTACCGTTTCGTAAATCCCATAAAAATCCCCACGGCTAAAAAACGAACCGCCTGGGCAGCAGTAATGAGAAAAACACCAAGAAGCTTGAGAATGATTACCTGCCTGCTTCTCATTTCCGGTTTCTGTCCTGTTTCTCGAATACTGCTTTGAATTAACTCTTTACGGGCGGGTTGTTGTTCTGTTGAGAACACGTCATCCATGTCCATTGTACTCTTGTTACAATATATACAATGCTCAGAATAATTGCGAGCAAATTAATTATGTCCTGTTAAGAATTTATGAAGAAAATTTTAATTAATCTTTAAATAAATAATGCTCTAATATAGAATTTTTTTGCCGTAAAAATGACTTCAAACCTTGATTTCCCGGAGTACCTGCCGGAGCAGATCAGGATAATCGGTCACGATGCCGTCAACGCCCCAGTCTATGAGCCGCTTCATATTCTCCCCGTCATTTATTGTCCATACCATCAGCGGCAGTCCCATGTCATGGGCGCTGTCTATAAACCTCCTTGTGACAATACGAATACCGTTCCTGAAACGGAAATTCGGCCGGTATTCGGAACTGCCGCCATAGTAAAATTCCGGGATCATCAGGACGTCACCCGCCGGCCTGTACAGCCGGGACAGGCCGGTTTTAAACAGGAAAAGGAATCTGTAGAGTTCATTACGCTGGAAACTGGTCGCTACCTCGGGAAACTCCCTTCTTATATTGATTACGATACGGGGATGAAAGGACCCCATGATAACCCGTTCCATGGCACCGTGTTTCCCGATTTCCACCATGACTCTCCGCGCGAATACCGGATCGTTATCCTTAATGTCGAATGAAAACAGGGAACCGGGAAACTCACGGAGCACCTCCTCCAGTGCTGGTATGCGAAACCCCTTACCCCGGAAGGGAAAGGTTTTGCCTCCGTCAAACGTTATCTTGTAACCGGCGTCGAGTTGCTTGATTTCTTCCAGGGAATGGGCTTTCGCGAAGCCTTTTCCATCGGTCTTTACAGCCACGGAAGAGTCGTGGAGGATGACGGCCCTGCCGTCCCGGGTTTTGCGGATATCTGTCTCGAGGAGACAGTCGGGAAAAATCTCCACAGCCCTCCAGAACGCCTCCAGCGTATTGGGTGGAAACTCAACAGAGGCCCCCCGGTGAGCCGCAGTGGTGAACATGCTGAGCCTCTTGACAAAGGGTTTTATACTTTGCTTTTCCAAAGCGGATTACTTCGAGTCCCCGAACTCCTCCACTATTTTTCGTCAATATCAGCTGCGATGAGTTGCACTCTGTCAATCAGGCGCTTCGCCTCTCCCTTGACCTTTCCCTCTCATTGCCTATGCCCGAGAACACAGACCTGGCTGTCCTTGATGGAGAGTTCCACGCCGTTAGTTTTTCAGTCTATCTGGTAATAATCATTGATTATTGCGTGAAAGTCAATATAAAATATCGATTTACACTAACTACTCAACCTGGCGAATGACTTTACACCGAACGTTAATAATCGTGAACCCGGGAATAAGAACCTTGACAATTTAACAAATTCTATATACATATTCAGTTCAATATCCGACTATCATATTGAGAGACAGATTCTTACATCATCAGGAATCAGGGGGTACTGATGTTTTATCAAGCTTCAAATAAAATTAGATATAAAAAAATCATTTATACCGCGACTTTATTCATGACAATCCTCATGATTTTCCCAGGCGCCCTGTCGGCCATTCAAGTGGACGTGGAAGAAATAAAAAAAGCACAGCGGGTCGAGTTCAATAATTACCGGGGCAAACTCAGCAAGCGGGAGACCGTTGATCAGATAAAATCGATCGGTGAACGCCTCGCGCGCCCTGGCTATAACAAACCTATTCGCTTCCATACGAAGTATTCCCTTATTCACGCAGTATCGAAAAAGGAGCCGGACAAGTTTTCAGCAGATATTTTTTCCATAGATCGTGACGCCATGGTCGGACACATAAAAAACATACGAAGGATACTCCAGGGCTATCTCGAGAGCATGTACGGCTATTCAGCGAGAGATGCCCGTGTCCTCTCAGTTTTTATCACCTACTATAACGCGGTTTACCGGGGGGACATTAAATACTTCACGTCCATGTATAAAACCGTGGTCACTCAAAATATCAATTCCGGAAACGCCGGCATCGCCACAACATGGAACAAGTGGCCCGGGAAGACAAAAATAATTATTCCCCTGACCGAGGACCCGACCCGGGGAAAAATAGACGCCATTGATCCGGAGATTATCTCGGACGATAAAACAATAGACGAGATTCGTAAAGACAGTGACCGGATCCAGGACAGGAAGGACATGACCGATATCAAGGAGCAGGTCATTGACCGTGACAAGGAGGAACTTGAAAAGAAGAAAGAGAAGATCGATCGTGAGAAGGAAGAAGCGGCGGAAATAAAAAAAGAGATAGCCGAAGAGAGGGAGCGGCTGGACAGGGAAAAGGAGAAAACCGCCGAGAAAGAAAAGGAACTCGATAAAGAGAGGGAAGAAACGGCAAAGATAACCGACCCGGAAGAGAGGGAGGAGCGGGAAAAAGAAACCGCCAAGAAAGAAAAGGAAATCAGGGAAGATAAGGAAAAGATCAAAGAAGAAGAAAAAAAGATACAGGAAAAGGAAGAAAAGGAGAAAAAACAGGAAGAAGCCATAGATAAAAAAGAGAAAGAGGCGCAGGACAGGGAGCGGAATATCGCACGGAGAGAGAAGAAACTCGAACAAGAGAAGAAAGATATAGAGAAGGATGAACTCAGGCGGGACATTGAGAAGGAACCAAAGGACGCCCGGGAAAAACTCATCGCGAAGGAGAAAGAACTCGACCAGCGTGAAGACCAGCTCCGTGACAAAGAACTCGACAAGAACATCTACGGCCTCAAGTTATATTACCTGAAAATCAAGGAATACCTCAAGGGGGGGCATTACAACAACGAGCTCCTGATGATAGACGCGTCATCGCGAAAGGTACTTTTTACGTCTCAGGTGAAAAACATCTGCGGAAGGCGCTATGACATATTTTCCGGAGGAATAGTGGTCATCACCCACCGGGGCGAACATACCTCGGGCCACCGGCTGACCCTGGTTAACAGGGAAAATCTCGAGGAAATTAAATCAGGGGAAGATAATATCTTCTGGCGAAGCTTCATTGAAATCAGAGCAAACAATATCTACGCTATCCTGTACGACAACGGAAAATACTATCTCGGAAAATTTGACACTGAATTGAAACTGGAGGCGAAGTCCGACGTTTTAATCCACGAGGACACATTTATCAGCATTTTCCAGGATTTCATCTATATCAACAGAAACGATAAAAAGATTATCGTCCTTAAGCGGGAGGATCTCTCCTTCATTGACGAGGTTAAGCCGGAATAACGGTCACAGTTTGAATTTCCCGCTGAAATAGGTTTTTTTAACACTGGCCGCCTTGTCAACAGCCCATGCCTGCAGGCCCATTTTCCGTATCAGGCAGAGGTTGAATACCTTAGTGTTGTGGGGAACCATATTCGCCCTGTCAGCATAGGGGTGAAGCTTATCGCAGGGGAACTCATCGCATTCGGAGCAATTATGAAGCCCCTTTTCAGCAGTACACCGGTAAACGCTGCACGGTTCAGACAGTCCAATAAAACCGATAGTTCCGTTCTCATTCCTGCACCCCTTGCAGGCCGCCAGTTCATAATCAATTTTCATCGATTCAGCGATATTTTTACGTAAATCATCATTTGATCCCGCGTGATACATGGGACAGTTAAAACAGTCAAGCCCGCATGGCGCGGTCATGTTTATATAATCCATGGCAAACTCCCTGGTATAAGGAGATATGAAGATACGGCGTAAAATACGGTATGCGCAGCATTTCGTCAATTGATTTACTCATAACTGTAACTGTTGGTGGAAAAGTCCTCGTAAATATGGCCGAACCCCTGTAATTGATGTATATTTAAAATCCCTACATAAAGGAGAAATTACCATGACCAATGAAATCAGGCTGGTGCTCGGTATTCTTATTCCTGTTGTCATTATAGTGATACCGGCATGGCTTATCCTCAAGGACAGAAAGTTGAAAACGCCAGCGGGAGAGGGCATGGTGCCCATAGGGTATAAGGAATTTGAGGGATTCTCCCTCCCCGATTATGCTGCGCGGCACATTAATACATCGTTTAAGAGTTACTTTATCGAGGTGGAAACTGGAATCAAGATCCATATTCTGGAAACCGGTTCCGGCTACCCCGTATACATGCAGCACGGAAACCCAACATCCGGTTTTTTATACAGAAAACCCGCCTGTCAGTTGCCCGGCGACAAATATCGCTGCATCATGCCCACCCTGCCCGGCCTGGGGTTCTCTTCGAAAGTACCGGCCAGATCCCACACCTTGAAGAACCATACCCGCTGGATGAAACTGATACTGCAGCAACTTGAATTACGTGAGCTCATTTTTGTGGGACAGGACTGGGGCGGGCCGGTCGGTCTCGGCGCGATTATGGACTCTCCCGAAATTGTCAAGGGAATGGTTATAATGAATACAGGGATTAGCGCCCCGAAAAAGAAAATGAAACTCTCCAAGGTGCATGCCCGACTTGGAAAGCCGGTCATTGGCGAGATAGTGGTTGAATTATTTAACCAGTTTTTCAAGAATCTCCCTGGAGTACAGGGAAATCCTGCCACTTTGCCGGAAGAGGTACTTGCCCTCTATTCGAGGCCTGTTCTCGAAAGCGGAAACCGCAAGGGGCCCCTTGCCCTTCTCCGCATGGTCCCGGACGGGCCCGACCATCCTTCATCCGGAGT
>CAZEPS010000053.1:0-19672 GCA_964514165.1 uncultured Leptospirales bacterium | reverse complement strand
TACTGCCGGGTCCGGTGCGATGAATTCAAAGAGGTAGGACCCAATGGGGAGCTCCGCCTCATGGAGATTGTCTATTACTCGAGCCCGGACCCCCTCACCGGGGAGGCGAGGGAGACCCCTTACGGGGCAATCAACGTGCTCCTTGACGGGTGCAAGGGGAACGAAACCATGTGGCACCTCCTGAAGCATGACCAGATTTTCAAGGTCACCATGGGGTGGAACGAGAAGAAGGGTTCCCGACTCAGGCCGGTCTGGGCCGATAACCGCACCGGCGGGGTGTTTGACATTAAATATTTCGAAATGGACGAATAAGGAGAGGGATCATGAATAAGAAAGGATTTGAAGACAGCTTCGTGGTCGACGGCAAGATGGCCCTTCCGTATTCATACTTCGCCGGAAGGGTGGGGAGCACCTTCATCACGACCCTGCGCGATAAAAATAAGATCATGGGGGTCAAGTGCCCGAAGTGCAACAGGGTCTACGTTCCACCGCGCCAGACCTGTGACGTCGATTTTGAGGACATCAGGGACAACTGGGTAGAGGTTAAGAACACCGGGGAGGTGACCAATTTTACGGTGGTGCGTTACGATGACAAACACCTTCCCCGTAAGGCGCCCTATGTGCTGGCGCTTATTAAACTTGACGGGGCGGACACCCCCTTCGCCCACATACTCGACGGTGTCAAGCCGGAGGAGATAGAGGTAGGGATGAAGGTCGAAGCGGTTTTCGCGAGTGAGACGACCAACACAATCCTCGATATAGCGCACTTTGAAAAGGCAAAAGAGAAGGTGCAGGTGATCTCGGACCGTAAACCGGGGGAACGGACCGCCTTTGTACCGGAAGAAAAAAAGAAAAAGGGAGGATTACCGGATATGTCACAGAAAGTTATTATCGCAGCCGCCCTCTCAGGGGCGGCCACCATGAAGAACCAGAACCCCTCGGTTCCCTATACGCCGCAGGAGTTCGCCGATGAGGCCCACAAGTGCTACAAGGCCGGGGCAGCCATGGTCCACGTCCACGCCCGGGGTGAAAACGGGATGGCTACCCACGAAATCAGCATCATCAAAGAGACCCATGACGCCATCAAGGAAAAGACCCCGGAACTGATAGTCAACCTCAGTTCGGCAGTGGGCATGGGTAAAACCGCTGAACAGCGCATCGCCCAGATCGAGGCCATCAAGCCCGAGATGGCGTCCCTGAACACCAACACCATGAATTTCAGCATCATCGATCGGAAGACCGGGAAGATTTTCATAGACTACGTGTTCGAGAACACCTTCACCATGCTCCAGGATTTCGGAAAGACCATGGAAGAGAACGGGACCAAGCCGGAGATAGAATGTTATGACATGGGAGGCCTTGACAACACCCTCCTCATCGCGAAACAGGGTTTCTTTACAGAACCGATGAACTTCAACTTCGTGTGGGGCGTGGCCGGGGGCCAGCGCTTCAGGACAGAGACCTTTATCGCCATGAAAAACGCCATTCCCGAGGGGGCCAACTTCACCACATGCGGCGTGGGCACGGACCAGTTCCCCTGCATCACCCAGTCCTGCCTCCTGGGGGGGCATATGCGTGTCGGCCTGGAGGACAACATCCGGATACCGAACGGTGAACTCGCCAAGGGGAGTTACGAGCAGGTTGAGTGGGCCGTCCGTATTGCCGAGTGCCTCGGCCGCGAGCCGGCCACCCCGGACGAGGCCAGGAAGATCATGGGAATAACGTAAACGTTAACCCTCTGCGGGGCGCTGTAAGGGCCCCGCAGTATCCTGAATCCATAGAGCGGGGAGTGTAATGAAAGAGAAGGTACGATATGAAATAAACGAAAGGGGCGTGGCGGTTGTGACCATCAACAACCCTCCCATGAACGCCCTGGACGACGAGACCATGCTGAGGCTGGAGTACGTTATCCGGCAGATTGAGCATGATAAAAAGGTCAAGGCCGCGGTCATCACCGGGGAAGGGGACAAGTTCATTATCGGGGCCGACGTCAACAAGGTCCAGGAGATTGAGACCTTCGAGGAGGGCGTCAGGGTGACCCGGCGTGCCCACGAGATCCTCGATCTCGTATGGTACCTGGAAAAGCCGGTTATCGCCGCCATTAATGGCGCCTGCTTCGGGGGCGGGCTTGAGCTGGCCATGGCGTGCCATATACGGATCGCCGCTGAATCGGCCCAGCTGGCCCTGCCCGAAATAATGCTCGGCATCATCCCCGCCTTCGGGGGAACCCAGCGGGCCCCGCGCCTTATCGGCACCGGCCGGGCCCTGGAGATGATGCTCACGGGCAGGTTTGTTTCCGCTGAAGAGGCGGAGAAATGGGGCCTGGTGAACAGGGTGGTGCCGAACGGCAGGGTACTCGAAGAGGCCCTGGACCTGGCGAAACAGGTAAGCTACAAGAGCGGACTCGCGGTCGGTAAGATACTTCAAGCGGTTGTTGACGGAATTGAACTCCCCCTGGACGAGGGCCTTGAACTGGAGAGTGAATGTTTCGGCCGTATTGCGGAAAGCGAGGACAAGGCAGAGGGCATTTCAGCTTTTCTTGAAAAACGTAAGCCTGCTTTTAAGGGCAGGTAATTTACAGGGGGGCAGGGATGGACGAGAAAACAATAAACCGGGTTTTTAAAAACCGTACAGAACGGTTTGGTGACAAACTTGCTGTTGAAAAAAAATTTCAGGGACGGTGGGAAAGCGCTTCCTGGAACCAGTACTACGAAAGGTCCCGGGCTGCGGGCCTCGGGCTGTATGAGCTTGGGATACGCAAGGAAGACCGGGTCTCACTTCTGTCGGAAAACCGGCTCGAATGGCTCTATTCCGACATGGGGACCCTCGGTATCGGGGCGGTGCTGGTCCCGATCTATACCACACTTACCGGCGAGGAGGCCGAGTATATCGTCGAGAACTCCGGGTCAAGAGTGCTCATCGTCGAGGACGCGGCCCAGCTCGAGAAGGCGTTGCACGTACAGGAGAAATGCCCCTCCCTTGAAAAGGTCGTGGTCATGGATAAAGGCGCGATCACAGAGAAGAAGGATTTTCTCATGGGCTATGATGAACTCATGGACCTGGGGCGAAAAAGGCATGAGACCGATCCAAACCTGTACGATACCCTGGCGAACGACGTGGAACCCGATAACCTGGCATCAATAGTCTACACATCGGGAACAACCGGGGTACCCAAGGGCGCCATGATATCCCACAAGAACATCATGGCAATCGTTGACGCCCTTCACAGGATAGAGCCCCATTACGCGGACGAGAGCGACAACATTGTTGCCTTCCTGCCCCTGAGCCACGTGTTCCAGCGGATTGCAGGGCATTACTACGGGCTTTACGTCGGTATCCAGTCGTCCTATTCCGAGAACCTCGATTCGCTCCTCGAGGATTTCGCCGAGAAGAAACCGACGGTTCTCCTCGCGGTTCCCCGGGTTCTCGAAAAGGTCTACCAGCGCATAACCGGTCAGGTGGAGGAATCATCCGCCCTGAAAAAAATTATATTTTACTGGGGCCAGAGGGTCGGGAACCGTATAAGCGAACTCCGGGAGGCGCGGAAACCCGTTCCCTTTTTTACAGGAATAAAGTACCGCATCGCCTACAAGATGATCTTTTCGAAGCTCATGGACCGGCTCGGCGGGCGGGTACGATGGATGACCGCCTCCGGGGCCCCCACGGCCAAGGAGATTATCCGCTTCTTCAACGCCGCCGGCATCATGGTAATACAGGGGTACGGCATGACCGAGGCCACGGCGCCGATTACTATGCAGAATACAGCCCATTACACCATCGGCACCACCGGCGCGCCGATACCCTGCAACGAGGTGAAGATTGCCGAGGACGGCGAGGTACTGGTCAGGGGTGACAACATCATCAGCGGGTACTGGCAGATGCCCGAGGAAACGAAAGAGGCCTTTACTGATGACGGCTGGCTCATGACCGGGGACATCGGGTACCTTGACGAGAACGGTTTTCTCCTCATCACCGATCGGAAGAAAGATCTCATCATCACTTCCGGGGGTAAGAACGTGGCTCCCCAGAAGATAGAGAACCTCTTCAAGTCGGACCCCCTCTTCACCCAGTTTGTGGTGGTGGGCGAGAAGAAAAAGTACCTGGCGGGACTTTGCAACATAAATCTCGAAATGGCCGAGCGTATTGCGTCAGAAAGAGGCATACCGTTTGAGAAACCGGAAGACCTTCTTGATAACGAGGAGTTTGTCAAGGTTGTCCAGAAGCACGTGGACGAGTTGAACAGGCACCTGGCCCGATATGAAACCATCAAACGCTTTGCAGTCGTAAAGGATGAATTCTCACAGGACACCGGGGAGTTGACACCCTCGTTAAAGGTTAAACGGAAGGTCATTTTCGAGAAGTACAGTGACCTTATAGATTCCATGTATGATGAAGAGCAGTCAGGCAGGCTCAACAGATAGAAAAATTAAGGCCGGCGGCCGGTCGTTACAGATGATCAGGGGGATAGTAACATGAATAAAAATGTCGAACTCAGGCAGGGTCAGAACGAACTTTTCACCGACCCTGACGCTGACCGAGCCCGGGAGTTTTTCCGGACCAAGTCCCGGGCGATGAAGAACAAGGTGACCACTGTTGAAAAGGTGGTGAAGGAGATGATCAGCGACGGCGACTACATCGCCATCGGGGGTTTCGGCGCGAACCGGATACCCACGGCAATAGTCCATGAAATAGTCCGCCAGGGGAAGAAGAACCTGGGTTTCGCGGGCCACACCTCGACCCACGATTTTCAGATCCTGGTTGCCGGGGAATGCTTTGACCGGTGCGACATCGCCTACATCATCGGCCTCGAGGCGCGGGGCCTCTCGCCGGCCGCCCGGCGGTACGTGCAGGAGGGGAAGGCGAAGCTCACGGAGTGGACAAACGCCACCCTTTCATGGCGTCTCAAGGCCGCAGCCATGGGTCTCTCGTTCCTGCCGGCGAGGAACATCCTGGGGACCGACACCTTCAATTACAGCGCGGCAAAGGAGATCCTCTGCCCCTTTACCGGGCAGAAGTACGCGGCCTATCCGGCCCTCTATCCGGACTTCGCGGCCATACACGTACACGAGTGCGACGTATACGGGAACGCCAGGGTCTACGGTGCCACGGTCTCCGACCAGGACCTGGCCAAGGCGGCGAAGCGTGTGGTCCTCACAACAGAGCGCATCATCCCTACGGAAATGATTCGACAGCGCCCTGAGGACACCTTCATTCCCTTCTGGTGCGTTGACGGGGTCATCGAGGTCCCCTTCGGGAGCTACCCGGGAAACATGCCCTACGAGTACTTTTCCGACGAGGAGCACCTCAGGCATTGGCTGACGGTGGAGAAGGACGAAAAGGAATACCGGAAGTTTCTCGACAGGCAGATTTTCGGCACGAAAAATTTCTACGAGTACCTGGAGCTCAACGGCGGCATCGAGAAGATGTCGAAACTCAGGGCCATTGAGTTTCTCACGGACCGGGCATAAGGAGGAGACAGATGGCAGACTACAATGCGATGGAACTGATGATATGCGTGGCGGCCCGTAATCTCGAAGACGGGGCCACGGTGGTGGTGGGTACCGGGGCACCCTGCGCGGCGGCCATGCTGGCCCAGAAGACCCATTCCCCGAACCTGTGCATCATGTTCGAGGCCGGGGGCGTGGCGCCGCGGCTCCCATCGATGCCAATAAGCGTGGGCGACTCGCGCACCTTTTACCAGGCGGTTATGGCGAGCTCCATGCCCGAGATTATGGAGACCTGCCAGCGGGGCATGGTTGACTACACCTTCCTCGGCGGGGCCCAGATAGACATGTACGGGAACATCAACTCCACCATGATAGGTGACGATCACCAGAAGCCGAAGGTGCGTTTCCCCGGCTCCGGCGGGGCCAACGACCTGGCCTCCCTCTGCTGGCGCACCATGATGATGACCCCCCAGGACAGTAAGCGCTTCACGGAGAAGCCTGATTTTATCACCTCGCCAGGGTACCTGACCGGGGGAACGTCCCGGTACGACGCCGGCCTTCCGAAGGGGAGCGGCCCCTACCGGATAATCACGAATATGGCCATCATGGGTTTTGACGAGGAATCCAAGCGGATGAAGGTGCTCTCGATAAACCCGGGCTGCGACCGGAAGGAAGTGCAGCAGAACTGCGGGTTCGAGCTCATGTGGGCTGACAAGCTCACGGATACCGATCCCCCCCATGGGGATGAACTTTCCATTCTTCGCGAAGAGGTTGACCCGCACCGCTATATCATCGGGCGGTAGATTGAATCTGATCCGGCAAAATGGATAAGTACCATGAGAAAAGGAGAATTTCATGAGTGATATATTCAAGGGTGTTGAACCCCTGGTTTACGAAAGCCGCATAAGCGTCCCCTATACCTGGTGGGCCGGGGACACGGCCAGCAGGTTCCTTGTGGCACTGCGTGACGAAGAAAAGATTACCGGCACAAAATGCTCAGGCTGCAACAAGGTTTACGTGCCGCCGAGGAAGACATGTCCCTCCTGCTTCACGGAAAACAGCGAATGGGTGGAACTCCCGGATGAGGGGACCCTTCAGGCCTTTACGGTGGTGAGAAAAAAGCGTGCGTCCCTTCCCCTGGACAAGAAGCTCCCGGTCATCTACGGCCTCGTTAAGATCGACGGGGCGGACACGGCCATGCTCCACTTTCTCGACGAGGTGGACCCGGACACGATCACGATCGGTATGAGGATGAAGGCCCGGTTCTCGGAGACCCGCTCCGGCATTATCCGGGACATCCTCTATTTCAGGCCGGTGTAAGGAGGCGACCATGGAGAGAGCGGCAATTATCGGCGTCGGCATGACCCCGATCGAAGCGAACAAGAAATCCATGACCTTCGCGGACATGGCCTGGGAGGCGGTGAACAGGGCACTAAACGACGCGGGCATGACTATAAACGACATCGACAACGTCATCACCACGTCGAACGACTTCTGGGACGGCAGGACAATCAGCTGCATGGCGGTCGGTGACGCAAGCGGGGCTGCTGACAAGAACGTCTCCTGCGTTGAGGGGGACGGCACTTTTGGCGCCTTCTACGGGCTGACCCGGGCGGTGTCCGGTTCTTACGAGACAACCCTGGTAACGGCCCACAGCAAGGGATCCGAGAGCGTATCGAGCCTTATCACCAACGCGGCATTTGATCCGATCTATGACCGGCAGCTCGGCATGGACATGGTGAGCGCCTGCGCCATGCAGGCCAACGCGTACATGAACCGCACCGGCACCACGGCGGAACAGCTCGCCCGGGTTTCTGTCAAGAACCACGGAAACGCCGTGAAAAATCCGAACACCCAGCTCCCGATGGAAATCTCGGTGCATGACGTACTCAATTCTGAAATGATAAGCGACCCCCTCCACAAGCTCGACTGTTCCCCGGTCTCCGACGCATGCTGCGCGGTAATTATCGCCAATGAGTCGAAGGCCAAAAAATTCAGGCAGAAACCGGTCTGGATTAAGGGGGTATCATTCTGCAGTGACGCATACTTTCTCGGTGACCGTGACCTCTCGAAGGCCGCGTCCCTCACCGAGGCCGCCTCGAAGGCCTTCAAAATGGCGGGCATCAAGAACCCGAAAAAGGACATCGATATCGCCGAGGTCTACGACGCCTTCACCTACCAGGAGCTGATGTGGCTCGAGGCCATGGGACTCTGCGGTGACGGTGAGGCCGGCAAACTCATCGAGAAGGGGGAGTTCGATATCGGCGGCAGGCTTCCGGTGAACCCATCCGGCGGGCTCCTCTCCGGGCACCCGGTCATTGCCGCCGGCCTTATCCGGGTTGCAGAGGTGGTTAAGCAGCTCCGGGGCGACGCGGGGGATTACCAGGCGGGAACGCCGAAGACCGGCGTGGCACAGGGGGTAAACGGGCTCTGCGGCCAGTCCCACTGCGTGTGGGTCCTGGGAAAGGACAAGTAGGAGGTACTCAATGGGTAAACGAACTGCAATCGTCGGGACCGGCCAGACTTTCCACAAGAGCCACCGACCCGACGTGAACGGGCAGGAACTGATTAACGAGGCGGTCCAGGGCGCCCTCAAGGACGCTGACCTGAAAATCAGTGATATAGACGCCATCGTCATCGGGAACATGGACCACTTCGAGGGGATAAATTACGTGGACTGCTGGAGCGTTGACGGCTCCGGCGCCCTGATGAAGCCGATAATCAAGCTCACCACCGGGGGCACAACCGGATCCACCCTTGCCATCGGGGGCTACCATCTGGTCGCCTCTGGCATGTTCGATAAGGTCCTGGTCATCGGGTGGGAGAAGAACTCCGAGTCAGACACCACCGGGGCCATCACCACGGCCTTTGACCCGATATGGGACCGGCTGGTTTTCGCCGGGGCCATATCGGGGCTCGCCACCGAGGCCCAGGCCTACATGGCCAGGTACGGGGCAACGGACAAGGACGGGGCCCGGGTGTCGGTGCGGGACCGGAAGCACGCACTGAACAATCCCCACGCCCAGCTCAGGAAGGAGATAACCCTGGAGGAGGTCCACGCATCCCCCATGCTGGCGGACCCGATCCATCTCCTGGACGTGTGCCCCCGGACCGACGGGGCCTGCGCGGTCATCATGGCTTCTGAAAACGTGGCTGAAAAGATTACCGACACCCCGGACTGGATCTGGGGAACGGCGAACCGCCATTCTTACACATACCTCGGGGACGCGGACGCGGGGAGGCTCACCAGCATGGAACGGTCCGCGAAAGAACTGTTTGCAAAAACAGGAATCAGGGAACCGCGAAAACAGATAGACGTTATAGAACTCTACCAGCCCTATTCCTTCGCGGGACTTATCTGGATCGAGGACATGGGTATCGTCGGGCCCGGGGAGGGGCCAGGGTACGTCTGGGACGGGAACACGGACATGGGGGGAGAACTCCCGATCAATCCTTCCGGCGGAGTAATATCGTGCAACCCGATCGGGGCAACGGGTCTCATCAGATGCGCCGAGGCGGCGCTCCAGGTGATGGGGAAGGCCGAGGAGCGGCAGGTGCCGGACGTGAACTTCGCCGTGAGCACCGGTTTCGGCGGGTGCTGGTGGACCGACCTGATACTCCACGGAAAGAAGAAACCGAACATTTAGGGGGGACAAATGGCTGAAAAGGAACAGTTAATCATAGAATCGGGTGACGCGATACAGCCCTTCAACTATGCGGTGGGGATGCACGGGAGCAAATTTTTCGCTGAGCTCAGGGATCACAAGCGCTTTCTCGGCATCAAATGCCCGTCATGCGGCAAGGTCTACGTGCCCCCCCGGGGTGTGTGCGGAAAGTGCTATGTCGCCATGGATGAGTTCGTGGAAGTTGGGCCGAACGGTTCCATAGGGACTTTTACCATATTGCGGTACGCCTTTATCGACCCGGAGACCGGGCAGCAGAAACCGGTTCCCTACGGGTACGGGTTCATCAAGCTCGACGGGGCCGACACCCTGTTTCAGCATTACATCAATATAGAAGACGAATCAAAGGTGAAGATTGGCGCCAGGGTGGAGGCGGTATTTTCCGAAAAACGGAAGGGGAGCATACGGGACATCGACTACTTTCGAATTGTTGACTGACCGATGGAAAAAAACGGGCCGGTGCTCCTGAACCCGGAGAGGAGAACCGTCAGAATCAACAATGTTCTCTGCGGTGGCCTCGTCACCGGGACTGACAAGGTCAGGAGCGGGTACGGCAACGGCGACTGTCTGTTCCTCGATTTCAAACGAAGAATTTTCGCCGTTGCCGACGGTTCGGAACGGTTCCCCCGGGCCTCCCGGGACCTGCTGGTCCGGTTCCACGGCAGGCTGGTCCAGGACGGAAAGCCCGATTCAATTCAGGACTGGAAGGTGCTCCTCGACGCGGTGTATGCCGAACAGAAATATCATCACAAGACGACTTTTACCTGCGTCGCGCTCAACGCCGGTGATGATTGCCTTGACCTGGTAATACTGCACGGCGGGGACAGCTCGGTATCGATAATTGACATGGTGAACCGGGAGACCATGTTTCAGACATCGGTTGACATGAATTTCGCCGGAAGGAGCAGAGAGATACTGGACGTTACCGTTCATCGTGTTCGAAACAGGAACATACGTATTGTCCTGGCGACAGACGGTATGAACGACATACTGAAATATTTCGGTAGCATGAAAGAGAAGACCGAAAACGAGTATCCCTTTATGGAGAAGCCGGTGGAAGCAGTGTGTGAACGGATTCACCGCACCCTGGAGGGCCGCGGGGAAACACTGGAGTATGACGATATCGGCTACATACTTTTGGACCCCTTCAGCCTTGAGAACGGTTACAACGGGACGGTTCTCATGGGAGGAACCCGCCCCCGGGAGGAGGCCTCATTCCAGGCGAGGGCGGCCGGTTCGATTTCAGATACATGGATACCCGAATCGGATTGGATAAAACATGAAAATGATACAGACCTGGCAGGGATAGTGGTTACGCATGAATGATAAAAGCGGAAACGGAGTTACGGCGAATGAACGGAAAATCTAAAAACGACGTCATCAACCTGCGGCGTTCACAGCTGACAAGGGCCACCTACAAGGTGGTGGGAAAAAAGGGCTACTACGATTTCACCATCAAGGACATAGCCAAAGAGGCGGGGCTCTCTGCCGGCCTGGTCCACTACTATTTCAAGAACAAAGAAGACCTTCTGCTTAATCTGCTTAAGGAGATGAACAAGAACATAGCCACCTATCTCAACAGGGGCATAAGCAACGTCCACAGCCCGTCTGAAAAACTGGACGTGTTCGTGACCCAGGCCTTTGACCTGGTGACCAGCGAAAAAAATTACTTCTACGTGATTATGGACTTCTGGACCCAGGTGAACAAGAACGACCGGATGAGCAGGGCGAACGTGAAATTATTCAAGAGCTACCGTGAAGAATGCGCCAAGATTCTTAAAGAGGGAATCAGTTCCGGCGAATTCGTGGAGATGGACGTTGAATACACAGCAACGGTTATCGTCTCGGTGATAATGGGCCTGATTTTACAGTACGTTATCGATAACAGCGCCTTCGGGTACGAGGATTATACCGGCAAGGCTAAAAGTCAGATCAGGGATCTGGTGAAGTTGAAAAAGATTTCCTGAAAGTTAACTGGAGGAAACGATGGAATTCGGATTTACTGAAGAACAACAGATGTTTCGCGAAACGGTCTACCGGTACGCGAAAAAGGAGATAGTGGATCTCTGCGAGGAAGCAGATCTGAAAAGCGAGTTTTCCTTCGAGGTCTGGAAGAAGCTCGGAGAGCTGGGACTCCTGGGCCTTCCGTTTCCCGAGGAGCTCGGGGGTTCCGGGGCCGACGTGGTCACCTGCTGCCTGGCGGCCGAGGCCCTGGGGCACGCCGGCGTGGACCAGGGCCATCTCCTGGCACTGGGGGCCCACACCTACCTCTGTACCGATACCATATTCAAGCACGGAACCGACGACCAGCTGAAAAAGTACATACCGAAACTCGCCAGCGGCGAGTGGATCGGGTGCATGGGCCTTACCGAGCCCGGTGCCGGTTCAGACGCGGCATCCCTCGCGACAACTGCCGTACAGCAGGGTGACAAGTGGATACTGAACGGGTCCAAGACCTTCATCACTAATGCCCCGGTATGCGACGTGTGCGTGGTATACGCCACGGTTGACAAGAAACTGAAGCACCAGGGGATAACCGCTTTTATCGTTGATAAGGACTATCCCGGGTTCTCAACCGGCGAGCCCTTCCATAAGACCGGGGTGAGAGCGTCCTCCACCTCGGAGGTGTTTCTCGACAACTGCGAGGTCCCGGCCACGGGCCTCCTCGGCGAGGTGGGAAAAGGATTCGAGTACACCCACGAGACCCTCTCGTGGGACCGGAGCGCCCTCCTTGCCCCCTTTGTCGGGGGGATGCAGTTCATGATCGAGGAATGCTGCCGTTATTCCCAGGACCGGGAACAGTTCGGCAAGCCGATTAACAAATTCCAGGCGATACAGCACAAGCTGGCAGACATGAAAGTGATAATGGAAGGGGTCAAGATGACCATGTACCGGGTTGCCTGGGAAAAGGACATGGGGATGCCCCTGAACCACATGCACACCTCAATCGCCAAGGCCTTCGTCGGCGACTGGGGCCTTAAAGCCGCGTCCGAGGCGGTTCAGATATTCGGCGGGTACGGGTATATCCACGATTACCCGATAGAGCGTTCCCTCAGGGACAGCAAGCTTGCGCAGATAGGCGGCGGCACCTCCGAGGTGCAGCGGTTTATCATTTCGCGGCTGCTCGGATTCATGTAAACAGGAAGAGGTAATAAGATGGATTATTCACTGACAGACGAACAGATATCTATAAAGGAAAACTTCCAGAAGTACTGCAAGAAAGAGATTGAGGCGAGGGCGACGTTACTTGACCAGGGCTCACATGAAGAAGTCGAGGCCATGATAAAAGAGAATATCAAGATGCTCGCGGGCCTCGGATATCTCGGCATGGCCCACGAGAGCAAATTCGGGGGGAACGACCTTGATCTCATCAGCCAGGTAATCGCCGGGGAGGAGGTGGCCAAAGCCTGCGCCTCGACCTATCTCTCCGCCGGGGCGAGTTCCGGGCTGTTCGGGGTCCCGGTCCGGCTCTTCGGTAGCGATGAGCAGAAACAGGAATACCTTCCCGGCATAATATCCGGAGACATGATTGGCTGTTTCGGGCTCACGGAGCCGGAAGCCGGTTCCGACGCTGCGGGCATTGCCACCAGGGCAGAGAAGAGGGGGGACAAATGGGTTTTGAACGGCTCCAAGACTTTCATCACCAACGCCTCCATCGCGGACGCCGCCCTGATTTTCGCCTATGACGATAAGGAGAAGGGGCCAGGCGGGGGAGTAACCTCATTCCTTGTTGACAAGGACACCCCCGGGTTCACCACGGGAAAGCCCTTTGACAAGATGGGGTTCCGGGGGTCCCCGACGGCCGAGATTTTTCTCGACGACTGCGCGGTACCTGAGACGGCTGTCCTCGGCGAGGTGGGAAAGGGTTTCATCCAGGCGATGCAGACCCTTGAGTACGGCCGCATCGGCATGGCCACGGTCTGCCTCGGCATAGGGGTGAAGTGCCTGGAGCTTTCAAACGTATATACCAGGGAACGCAAAGCCTTCGGCCGTCCCATAAACCGCTACCAGGAGGTGTCCTTTAAACTTGCTGACATGATGATACTTTCGGATATTTCCCGGCTTCTCATTTACCAGGCGGCCTGGGCGAAAGAGACGGGTAAATCCGATTCGGCGGTCCTCGCGTCGTGCGCCAAGGTATTCGCCAGCGAGGCGGCGGTTCAGATATCGAACCTGGCGGTGCAGGTCCACGGGGGGTACGGTTACATAAAGGAATACCCGGTGGAGCGCCTCTACCGTGACGCGAAGCTCGGCGATATCGGCGAGGGTACTTCCGAGATTCAGCGGATCCTCATTGCGAAAGACCTGTTAAATAAATACGCCTCGTAAAAGGAGGGAACATGGCAATTGATACGAAATTCATCGGCAGGGAATATCCCCCCTATACCTACGAGGTGGGGAAGGAGAAGGTCAGGGAATATGCGAAAGCCATCAAGAGTTCGGATCCCCATTATCTCGACGAAGAGTTCGCGAAAAAGTCGAAATACGGGGCCATAATCGCGCCGCCTACCTTCGTTGTGGTCATCGGTGCCCACCTCATCGAACCCTTCTTTTTCGACAAGGAGATAAACCTCAACATGGCGATGCTTGTCCACGGTGAGCAGGAGCTCGAGTTCTTTGACGTGATAAAAGCGGGTGACTCAATCACCACCACCGCGAAGATAAAGGACATCGTGAACAAGGAGAAACTCGACGTTATATCGACGGAGCTCGACTACACGAACCAGCACGGCAGGCACGTGTGCCGGGGCGTTTACACCTTCGTGGTACGGAAATAGGAGGATATCATGGCTATAGAAAAAGGGCAGAAATTTTCCGCTGAAGAACAGGTAGACAGGTACCGGGCAATCTACTACGCCGGCGCATCCGGTGATTTCAACCCGATACACATAGACCCTGAGTTTGGAAAGCTGGTAGGGCTCGGCGGCGCTATACTCCAGGGGCTCTGCACCATGGCATTCGCGGCTAACGTGGTCACGAACTGGGCAGGGGACCCGGGAAAACTGAAGCGCATCGCCTGCCGTTTTTCGGCACCGGTCATGATGGAGGACATACTCACCATCGAGGGTGAGGTGGTGGAGGTGAATGACGGCACCGGCAGTGTAAACCTGACAGTGAAGAAACAGACCGGTCAGGAGGTGCTCACCAGGGTCGTGGCCGAGGTGGATGCGTAAAAAAAGCAGGGTTTGATAAAGGCGGCGCGGCGCATACCGCCTTTTCAAGAACCCCTGGGAGTGAAAAATTTTTGCATTGACAAAATTATGAATATTCATTATAAGTAAATATTAACTATATATAAAAGTTAAATATAATAATAAATACATACCATGCGTATCTGAATAAAGCGTATCGCAATGAACCTGGGAGCAATATTACGGAAACAGAGAAAAGAGCTAAAGCTCACCATGAAGGAGGTGGCTGAGCGGGCCAGGATTTCAGAAGGCTTTCTCAGTCAGATAGAAAACAACGTAAACACCCCGTCCGTTGACACACTGATGAATATCTGCAGGGCAATCGGTATAAACGCCGGGGATGTTTTGAACCAGGTTGAGCAGATGGACAAGTTCGTGGTAATCAGGAAAAGCGACTGGGGCGATATAGACATACCCCATTCCGGTTTCGCGACGAAGCGTTTTTTTTCTCCGGACAACAGGACCATAATTGACTCTGCTGTTCTGGTTATTGAAGAGGGCACGTCAATTCCTGTAAGGAAAGATATCAGGAACAGCCAGGAACTCATATGCGTGCTCGAGGGGAAGGTCGAGCTCGAGCTGGGAAACGAAAATCTTCAGCTCGCCAGGGGAGACGCGGTCCACTACTGGTCAAACCCCGCGCGGCAGAGCATAATCGCCAGGAACAGGGGAAAGTCCATCGTTCTCTGGGTCGGGACCCTGTAGCAGCGGATTGTACATTTAACGTATCAAATTTTCTTTATTACATAATAATTATTTAGGGAGGTAAGGCATAATGAACGAGCGTGTTGCAATAATCGGCATTGGCACCGCGGGTTTCTCTCCGGTTACTCCGGACCTGTCTTTCAAGGAACTGACCTATACCGCGGCAGTCATGGCCTACGAGGAAGCCGGCCTGCATCCGAAGGAGATTGACTCCTTCATAACCGGCTCCGAGGACTTCATGGAGGGTTACAGCATATTCGACGAGTACGTTCCCGACCAGATGGGCGCGGTGCTCAGGCCGGTCCATACCGTATGCGCTGATTTTCTCCAGGCACTTGGTATCGGATACATGATGATCAATACCGGCCAGTTCAGGACAATCGCGGTCGAGGCACACAGCAAGGCGTCCAACGTCAAGACTCTCGACGACGTTAAGGCATTCGCACTTGACCCCGTGTACCTGAGGACCCTGAACGAGAGCGCCGAGTTTCTCGCCGGCCTTGAGATGGAACGGTTTCTCGCTGAAACGGGAAACACCGTTGAACAGTGCGCCCGGGTCGTGGTAAAGAACCGGGGGAACGCCCTGGTTAACCCCCGGGCGGGCCACGGAGCGAAACTCACCGTTGATGACGTTCTCTGTTCAGAGCAGGTCTCATCCCCGCTGAAACACCTTGACGCGGCTCCGACCTCTGACGGGGCGGTCATGGTGGTAATCGCTGCCGAGGATGTGGCAAAGAGCCTCTGTGACAACCCGGTATGGATTAAGGGATTCTCCTGGTTCAGCGCCGAGGGTAACGTGTGGTCAAGGGATTTCAGCGAAGCGAAATACGCCAGGCTCGCCGCCGAGAAGGCGTACCGCATGGCAGGCATTCAGCATCCCGCCAAAGAACTCGATTTTGTCGAGGTATGCGACGAATACTCTTACAAGGAGCTCCAGCACCTTGAGGCCCTGGGCCTGGCCCGCAGGGGCGAGGCGGGATTCCTGACGGAAACCGGCGCCACTTCCCCGGGAGGTGAAATTCCGGTTAACGTTTCCGGTGGTTCCATTGGTGTTGGCCATACTTTTGAATGCAGCGGCGGCATGAAGGTGAGCGAGGCGGTCGACCAGCTCCGCCACAACGCGGGTAAGCGGCAGGTGAAAAAGGCCAGGACCGGCCTGGTCCAGTCCTGGAGGGGCGTTCCAACGGCCACCGGTTCAGTCGCCGTTCTGTCAAACGAGATATAGGAGGTGCAAGCAATGGGTAAGAGAAGAGTCGCCATTGTCGGCGCGGGAATAACCAAGTTCGTTAGAAGGGCCCAGGAAACAGGACCGGAGCTGTCGTACCAGGCCACGAAGATGGCCCTCGATTCGGCTGAACTGAGGCTCAGGGACATAGAAATGATAACCCTCGGAACGGCGCCGGACGCCTTTGACGGGGTTCACATGAAGGGCGAGTATCTCCTTGCCGGAGCCGGCGGAAACAACAAGCCCTATATCAGGAATTTTGTCGGCGGAGGAACCGGTGTGTTCGCCCCGGTACACGGGTGGATGCACGTGGCTTCCGGGGCATGCGACCTCTGCATGGTGGTATGCGAGGAGAAGATGTCCTCGTGCCATCCCCATCCTGCCGGGGCGTTCATAACTATTTTCGATCACACCACCGAACAGCCACTGATGCCGACCCTCATCTGGATATTTGCCCTGGAGATGAGACGGTACATGGAGCGGTACGGCCTCTCAGCGGAAGATATCGCGAAGGTCGCGGTTAAGAACAAGAACAACGCCCTTGACCATCCCTCAGCCCAGGTTGCCCAGGCGGTAACCGTTGAGGATGTTCTCAATTCAGAGATGCTGGCTGATCCGGTTCATCGCCTCGATATCAGCCCGGCGTCGGACGGGGCGGCAGCCATGATACTCGCCAGCGAGGACACGGCAAAGCGGCTTACCGACAAACCGATATGGCTCGACGGCGTGGGGTGGAACATTGACACGGCATACTGGGCCACGAGGGACCTCTACTATCCGAGGTATGTGGAGAAGGCTGCCTGGATGGCCTATGACATGGCCGGCATCAAGGAGCCGTCAAAAGAGATCCACGTTGCCGAGCCGTACGATCCCTTTGACTACAAGGAACTCCACCATATGGAAGGGCTCCAGCTCTGCGAGCGGGGAGAGGCAGCCAGGCTGACGGCAGAAGGGTATACCGCACGGGACGGAAACCTCCCGGTCTGCCCGTCAGGGGGAGCCCTCGGCGTCGGCAATCCGATCGCCGCAACCGGCCTCATGAAGGTAATAGAGATCTACCTCCAGCTCAAGGGGGAGGCCGGCAAACGGCAGGTGCCCGGGGACCCACGGGTCGGCGTCGCCCAGGCATGGGGCGACCTCATGCAGGTAGGCACCGTAACGGTTTTGAGAAGGTAGGAGGTGAATCATGGCAATTGAGAACGTACCAGTTAAGGGATTAACCAGCAAGGAATATGAAAAGGCCCTGAAGACCACGTATCAGCCAAGGGCGGAGTACGCGTGGGACAACGGGATAGCAATAGGAAAATACCTGGAAGGCCTGAAGAACGGAATAATCCTCGCTTCCGAGTGCTACGAGTGCGGACGGAAAATGCTTCCCGCCCGGGCATTCTGCGAACTCTGCTTCAGGCCCTCTGACCGGTATATTCCGGTCGAGGACACCGGCGTGGTAAACACTTTCGCCATATGCCACGTCAACTGGGATGCCAGCAGGCTCAAGGACGACGAGCCGCGGCACCTGCCGGCGGTCATCGAGATTGACGGCGCCTCGCAGGGCCAGGGAATCATGCACCTGTTGGGGAATGTGAAGCCGGAAGATATCAAGATCGGCATGAAGGTGAAGGCGGTGTGGAAGCCTGAAAAAGAACGCGAGGGAACCATCACCGACATTCTCTTTTTCGAGCCCGCGAAATAAAGGAGGTTGACCATGTCATTCAAGGAATCAATAACGAAAACAACAACACTCGGTTATTTCGAGGGCGCCATACCGGTAAATTACCAGTACACCTTCGGCATGGCCGGTGACCGGTTCTTCAGCGAGGTAAGGGACAAGGGGGATTTCCTCGCGTCAAAATGCCCCGATTGCGGCGCATTATATGTCTATCCGCAGATCTACTGCGATGACTGCTTCAGCGAAACCTCTGAATTCGTTTCCATCGGCACCGAGGGGTTGCTCTATTCAGCCACCAAGAGTTATCGTAACAATCACGGTGAACACCACAAAAAACCGCAGATGATTGGAATGGTACGGTTCGACGGCGTCAGGGGCGGTATCATTCATCGGCTGAACATCGAGCCTTCGGAGATCTGTCTCGGCATGAAGGTCAAGGCGAAGTTTAAGCCCCAGAAAGATCGGCAGGGATCGATTGACGACATTCTCTATTTTGAGAAGGCGTAATTAACCTGTTTTATATTCGGTTCTCCGCGGTTCTTCCCGGTAGCCGCGGGGAACCCCGTTCTCTCGCGTTATCCTCAGCAGCGATGCACGGAGTTCCGGGTAATGATTCTCCCTTACATGAAAAACTTGTGGGGGCTTCTCAAAACTGGATTTATGAAGTCGCCTTGTGGGCGTAACGTCTGTTTAAACCAGTAATTACAATTCCAGTGATAATTATAACTACTGGTTTTTTGATGCGCCCGTATTCAAACCCTCTGGAGAAGGAGAAAGAAATGGATTTCTGGCTAAATGATGAGCAGAAGATGCTCAGGTATACGGTCCGGGAATTCGCCGAAAAGGAAATAGCACCGGTGATCCAGGACCTCGATGAAGCTGAAGAATTCAGTATCGAGCTGACCAGGAAGATGGCCGACCTTGGCCTCTTCGGTATATATGTTTCGGACAAGTACGGGGGCGCGGGAATGGATTATCTCTCCTACTGTGTGGCGGTGGAGGAGATCGCCAGGGTCGACGGCTCCCAGGCCGCAACTGTTGCGGCAGGGAACTCCCTCGGAATCGGCCCGATATACTATTACGGAAATGAAAAACAGAAAGAAGAATGGGTTCCCCGCCTCTGTAAAGGGGAGATTCTGGCCTCCTTCGGGCTTACGGAAGCGGAGGCAGGTTCCGACGCCGGGAGCAGCAAAACAAAGGCTGAACTGAAAGACGGGGAGTGGATCATCAACGGCAGCAAGATATTTATCACCAATTCGACAACGGATATTTCAGGCATATGCACGGTACAGGCCGTGACCGGGAAGCTCGACGACGGCAAGAGGGAGATATCATGTATCCTGGTGCCGAACGGCACCCCCGGTTTCACTACGGTGAAGATGAAAAAAAAGATGATGTGGCGATCCTCAGACACAGGTGAACTCTACTTCGACGACTGCAGGGTCCCGGAGGAGAACCTGCTCGGGGAACGGGGTGAGGGTTTTCACCAGATGCTCCAGACCCTGGACAACGGGCGCCTGGCCATTGCCGCCATGGGGCTCGGGGGCGCCCAGGGGGCCTACGAGCTGGCCCTGAAATACGCGAAAGAGCGGAAGCAGTTCGGCAAGAGCATCTCCACCTTCCAGATTAACGCCTTCAAGCTGGCGGACATGGCCACCGAAATTGAAGCGGCCCGGGCATTGCTTTACAAGGCGTGCCTGCTCAAAGACGCTGGCAAACCCTTCGGCAAGGAGGCGGCCATGGCCAAGCTC
>CAZEPS010000052.1:18351-19686 GCA_964514165.1 uncultured Leptospirales bacterium | reverse complement strand
GTAAGCAGGCTCCCAGCTGTTTGCGGAAAGGCGTTAATCTCCCAAAAAAGGATAATGATAATAGCCATGAAAGCAGTGTATTTTCGGTTTTTTTGCATATAATTCTATTACCGTTTTTAATCCGTGCAGGAAAAAAATATATGGTTAACGATTACCTTCGGCATCTATGGCAGATGACACCTGAATGTATCGACACCTAAAATATACAGGATTGAAACAATTTTTCAATCCTGTTGGCATTACTGACTGGTATTTTTCATGCATAATACGGTGTATGATGCTCATTGTAACTAAATGACCTGTATAGCATACTCAGATGGCGTAAACAAGTGATAACGTAAAGAATACTACCATAAAATACATGAGTATGCATTTTCATGGTTTCTGAATGAGAGGTTCGCCGCGCCTCTCATGAAATATTGTATCACATTTCTCATATTTATTTTTTTATTGTAATATACTGTCTGTTTATTTTTTCTGATCATTATGACAGGATTGCCATGGCAGATCAACTGACAAGAATCATTTGTAATGACCTTGATCTCAGGGCCTATACCGCCGTGACCCTTGATACGGTAAAGGAAATTGTTTCGTACCACAATCCGTCGCCAAATGGACTCTTTGCCCTGGCGCGGACAATAAGCGCGGCGGCCCTCATGGGAGCAACACTGAAGCCGGATTCCTCCCAGAGCCTGGGGATAAAATTCACGGGGAACGGCCCCATAAAAGAGGTATACGTCCAGGCGGACGCCAGGGGGAACATCCGGGGCTATGTCGCCAACCCCGGGGCTGACGAAAACGGCACTATCGGCGAGATCAACTTTTCCCGGGCCATCGGCGCCGGTTTTCTGACGGTAACCCGGGACCTGGACCTGAAGGAGCCCTATACCAGTGTTCTCCCTCTCAGGTACGGGGACGTGGCCAGTGACGTTGCATACTATCTGACCGCATCAGAGCAGGTCCCATCCGCCCTTATTCTGGGATTGAACATTGACCGTGACGGTGCCATCAACGCCTCCGGAGGGGTCCTTATTCAAACCTTTCCCGGAACAGACGAAAAGACTATCCGCCTCGCTGAAGAGAATATATTCGCGATGAAAAAAACCCTCGGTGAAGAGCTCGCGGAAGGGAGGGACATTAACGACATACTGTCTGATATTTTCGGCGGCGCCGAAATGATCATTACCTCCACCGAGTCCGTGCAGACGGCATGCCGATGCAGCAGGGAACTGATATCCCGAATCATAAATTCACTCCCCGATACCGATTTAAAAGAAATGATAGACAAGGACGCCGGTGCCGAGGTATCATGCACATTCTGTAAAAATGTCTACC
>CAZEPS010000052.1:4671-18341 GCA_964514165.1 uncultured Leptospirales bacterium | reverse complement strand
AACTCCGGGAATTCCTCAGCCAGGACTGATCGTCATCGTAAAATCTGTTTGACATGCGGAAGCATATCAAAAAATCTTAACAGAGGAACCAGTAAGACCCCAATATGAAACGAATCGACACTGATGCTGTAATTATCGGCGGCGGGGCGACCGGCGCCGGTATATTGCGGGACATGACCCTCCGGGGGATCAATTCCGTTCTCATCGAAAAGGACGATATCGCCTCCGGAACAACCGGCAGAAACCACGGCCTTCTCCACTCCGGCGCCCGGTACGCGGTGACAGACCTGGAATCCGCCCAGGAATGCATTTCAGAAAACAGGATACTGAAGAAAATCGCCCGCCACTGCATCGAGGACACCGGAGGGCTCTTCGTCACCCTCCCTGAGGACGATCCGAACTATCACAGGCGTCTCCTGGAAAGCTGCAGGCTCGCGGGAATCAGGGCTGAAGAGATAAGCACCAAAACGGCCCTTGAGATTGAACCGAACCTGAATTCTGAAATCATGTCCGCGATACGGGTTCCGGACGGGACCATCGACCCTTTCAGGCTGGCTGCCTCAAATGTACTCGACGCCACGGAACGGGGTTCCCAAATCCTTACCCACACCAGGGTTACCGGCATCATAAAGAATGGAAATTCCGTTTCCGGTGTCAGGTGTAAAGACATCGACGGCGAGGACTACGAGGTCTACGGCGGGATTGTAATCAACGCCTCCGGGGTCTGGGGGCAGGAGGTATGCGCCTGGGCGGGAATTGAGCTGAAGATGTTCCCGTCAAAGGGATCAATGCTGATTATAGACTACCGCATCAACAATGTCGTTGTGAACCGGTGCCGGGTGCCCTCAGACGGTGATATCATCGTCCCCGGTGACACGGTTTCCCTCATAGGGACGACCTCGAAAAAAATTGACTACGACAGGATAGAAGAACTCGTGGTTGACGACGACGAGATCGAGGTACTCCTCGCGGACGGGGAAAAACTGATTCCGAACGTGTCTCGCACCAGGGCTCTCAGGGCCTACTGCGGGGTCCGCCCCCTGGTGGCTGTTTCAGGCGAGACCCAGGGCAGGGACATCAGCAGGGGGATAGTGCTGATTGACCACAGCGATCGGGACGGCGTGGAGAATTTCATAACCATTGCCGGCGGCAAGCTCATGACCTATCGCCTCATGGCGGAATGGACCACAGACCTGGCGTGCCGAAAACTGGGCGTTTCCGGTAAATGCGCAACCGCCAGGGAACCCCTGCCCGGCTCCGAGACCCGCCTCACAACCAAAAGCAGGATGAAGAGCTTTTCCGGCATTCCGAATTCCGTGGTCGGATCAACCCTGTACCGGCACGGGAGGCGGGTACTGAACATATTAAAAAGGGACAAGCGCAATTACCGGATAATCTGCGAATGCGAGATGGTCACCGAGGGTGAGGTCGAATACGCCCTGAAGCATCTCAACGTGAAGACCATCACCGATTTAAGGAGAAGGACCCGCATCGGGATGGGGCCGTGCCAGGGAGAACTCTGCGCGTACCGGACGGCCGGCCTCTTTCAGCTTTACGGGGGCCTGTCCCCGAACAGGTCTCTCAAGTACCTTAAAGATTTCCTCGAGGAACGGTGGAAAGGAATAAAACCGGTGCTCTGGGGCGACACCCTCAGGGAGTCTGAATTCACCTACTGGATATACGAGGGTCTTTTCGGCATGGGCAGCATTGACCTTGATGAAACTGACGGGGAAGTGACGTGAACTACGACTGCATAATCATCGGCGGCGGACTGGCGGGAATAACCTGCGGTATAAAATGCGCCCAGGAGGGCCTGCGGACGGTCATCATATCAAACGGCATGAACGCCCTCCATTTTTCATCCGGCTCCATCGATCTCATGGGTTTCAACAACAGCCGCATTATCGAGGAACCGTTTGACTTTCTTGAGGGCTTTACAGCATCGAACAGGGAACACCCCTACGGCAAGACCGGGGTAAAAAACATCACGGAAGCCATGGACTTCTTCGTTGAGGAGACTTCCCAGGAGTCGCTGCACCTGTTCCGGAACGGCGGTAAAAATCACTTTCACATTACCATACTCGGCACGAAAAAGCCGACATACCTGTCACAGGCGAGCGTTTTTAATGAACGCCTGATGGAGGCATTCAAGAGGAAGGTAAAAATAGCGGTCTTGAATTTCCAGGGATTCAGGGATTACTTTACCCGTTTTACCGTGGACCAGCTGAATAAGCAGTCTGTCATGAAGAACGCGGAGATAACCAGGGCCCTTATCACCCTCCCTTTTTACACCAACACTGAAAAAAATCCCCACGAGTACCGATCCATCGACCTTGCAAGGATTTTCGATACTGAACGGTACCTGCCGAGAATCGCCCGCCAGATAACTGAAGCGGCCGGTGACGCGGACATCGTGAGCCTTCCGGCTTTTATCGGGATTAATAATTTCAACCAGATACACAAAAAGCTGGAAGAGATGACCGGCAAGCTGATATACGAGGCCCCGTCCCTGCCCCCGTCAATACTCGGGATGAGGATTGACAATGCCCTGCGATCCCGTTTCGCCTCCCTGGGTGGTGAATTTTCAGCCGGGGACAGGGTGACCGGGGGCCGTGTTACAGACGGCCTGGTTGAACATGTCCATACACAGAATTACAGTGACGCCAGGCACAGCGCCAAGTTCTATGTCCTTTCCACCGGAAGCTTCTTCAGCGGGGGGCTCAGCAGCGAGTTCAACCATCTCGATGAGCCGGTTTTCAACCTGAAGCTTTTCGGAAACGAGGAGAGGAACGCCTGGTACTCCCCGGAATTCTTTGACAGGAAGAGCCACCCTTTCCTCGAGTACGGTGTTGAAACGAACGCTTCCCTGAACCCATATGACAGTAACGGGAAAGTTATTAAGAACCTCTTCTGCGTCGGCTCCATCCTGGGACGGTACAACCCGGTCAGGGAAGGTTCCGGTGGGGGCGTGGCCGTTGCCACCGGCTATTACGCCGCGAAGCAGATTGTAAACAGGATTAAAAAAGCAGATGATAGATCTTGAAAATATAAGTTTTGACCACTGCATAAAGTGCACAGTCTGTACCATATACTGCCCGGTCGCCCGGGTCACGCACCTCTTCCCCGGACCGAAACAGTCGGGCCCCGACGCGGAGAGGCTCCGGATCAAAAATCCCGAGCTCGTTGACCCGTCATTGAAATACTGCACGAACTGCAAGCGGTGCGAAATTGCATGCCCGTCGGACGTCCAGATCGCCACCATCATACAGACGGCGAAGTGGAAGTACGTCAAGAAGGGATGGTTCAGGCCCAGGGACTTCTTCATGAGCAGGACCGACCTGGTCGGGTTCTTCGCCACGAAACTGAGCATCATAGCGAATTTTTTCCTGAGCCTCCTGATAGTAAAGTTCTTTATGGATGTTATACTCAGGATTCCACACCGGGTCTCGTTCCCGAAATACAACGCGGGAACCTTTCACTCATGGTTCAAAAAAAAGTCACCCAGCCAGGAAGGCTTCTACCGTAAGGTAACCTACTTTCACGGGTGCTTCGTTAACTATAACAACAAGAATCTCGGGAAAGACCTGGTAAAGGTCATGAACGCGATGAATATCGGGGTCGAGACCGCGAAGGAGAAGTGCTGCGGCGTACCCCTTATAGCCAATGGTTACCTGGAAAAGGCGAAAAAAAACGCCAGCTACAACATAAATCATCTTTCCAGGTCCGTGCGGGAAAGTGACAAGAAGATACTATCCACTTCTTCAAGCTGTACGTTCGCCCTTAAGCACGAATATCCCCATATCCTCGACCAGGACAATTCAGAAATCTACCATAAGGTAGAGTATATTACCAAGTATGTCCACGACCAGTTTCTCAGCGGCAACAGGCCTGCCATGAATCCACTGCACATCAGAGCGGCGTACCATTCCCCCTGCCACCTTGAACGTCTCGGCGGGGTCATCTATACCATTGACGTTCTGAAACAGGTCCCGGGACTCGACCTGGTGATCCTGAACTCAGAGTGCTGCGGCATTGCCGGCACCTACGGATTCAAGAAGGAGTATTACGACATCTCCAGGGACATAGGGGACCAGCTCTTCAAGCGGATTGAGCAGGTGAACCCGGAGATCGTTATCACGGACTGCGAAACCTGCGCCATGCAGATAGAGATGAACACTCCGTACCGGGTGCTCCACCCGGTTAACATCCTGGCCATGACGCTGCCCTAGGAGGGATCCATGAAAAGAAGACTCATAACCGCTGCACTTGTTCTCGTAAGCTTCGTTGTACTCGCTTCAGCCGGGGCGGGATACTATTTCAGCAGCCTGGTAATCACCCCGAAGGTGAAGGATTACGACAAAACACTCGAGATGGAACTGGGATACGGCAGGTTTACCCGGGCCTTTTATGATTCACTCCCGAAAGAGGAGGTGTACATCGACTCACCCCACGGGTACACAATCCACGGAGTTTACATCCCCGTCGGGAATTCCAGGAAAACAGCCGTTTTTATCCACGGCCATACCTATACCCTCATGGGGTCTTACAAGTACGTGTCGATGTTCAGGGACAGGGGTTTCAACTGCCTCCTTGTAGACAACCGGTACCATGGTAAAACCGGGGGGAAAAATTCAACCTTCGGATACTACGAACGGCACGACATGAAGGCATGCACCGACTGGGCCCTTTCACGAACCGGCGAAGGGGGGATAGTCGGGTACCACGGAGAGTCCCTCGGGTCGGGAATTGGACTCATGTACGCCGCCATGGACCAGAGGCCCGCCTTCTTCATCCTGGACGGTCCCATCGCGGACCTGGAGGAACTCCTCTCCTACAGGCTGAAAAAGGACTTCGGGCTTCCGTCGTTTCCCCTGATAAACCTCGCAAGCCTCGCAAGCAGGCTCCGGGGGGGCATGTTCGTCAGCGACGTGTCGCCGATTAAAGAAATTTTCCGGGTAGCGTCACCGGTCTTCTACATTCATGGCGAGGCTGATGCCTACATACCCCCTGATCATTCCAGGCGGCTTTACGAGAAAACGTTGTCGAAAAAGAGACTCTGGCTCTGCCCGGGGGCGGAACATTCAAAATCTGTCATCGTAAACCGTAAAGAATACGACCGGCAGATTGGCCTGTTCCTTTCCGACATCGGGGTTCCGTGAGGGGCGAAGCAGTTTGAAGGATATACTGGAAGAAATCATCTCCCGTATCCAGGAAAAAGGGGATGAAAGGAATCGCAGCCATACGGGAAAAACCGGCGGCTCAATGAGCATCACCGCACCAGCAAAGATGGCACGGGAGATTGAGAAACAGCTCGGGGTTGACGGTTCCAGCATAAAAAAAATGGCCCGAAACCTGGTTGCCACCATGATCCTCCAGTATAATCCGAATCTTTCTTCCCGGGAACTGAAAACACTGGTTGACCACATGGTGCCTGACCGGGAGAAGAAGAAAGTACCCCCAGAAATTCTTCGAGAGATGATAGCGCATTTCACCTCTTATGCCAGGGGGACCATGAAGCCGGAAGACGCGGAAAACCTGCCGGAGAAATGGACAGAGAAGTACTGGAGTTTTTTCCCGGATAAGATAAACTACCTTATTATCCTGTATATCAGGGAGGAAATGGACGAGTCCCTTTTCTGGAGATCAGTCAACATGGTGCTGGAGAAAGACTACCCTTAACAGGGCCTCGCTGTCTGTAACAGGCCGTCATGAGTTTAATATGGCCACGACCCTTGCCGGGCCCGCGCTCCCGCCCTTAATTTTTAATGGGAAACACGCCACCTTGAAACCGTTCAGGGGAAGCGACGAGAGATTCACCAGCCGCTCCATGTGGCAGTACTGGATATCCGCCTGGTGCGCTGACCAGAAAATACCGGTGCTGTCCTTCTCTACCGCTTCCCGGGCCTGCAGGTTCAGGGGAACATCCCATCCCCAGGCGTCAATTCCCATGACCCTGACGCCCTGGTCGTACAGCCACACGGTTGCCTCTGCGGTCACCCCGCAGCCGCGAAAGATATAACCGGGTTCACTGTAATACGTGTCCATGGCGGTGTTCACCAGCACGATATCGTACTCTTTTAGCTGGTAACCCGTTTTAGCGAGCTCAGTCTCTATATCATCTATGGTTACCGGTTCTCCTTCCTTCTTATGGGTCATGTCGAGCCTGACCCCGTCCCGGAAAAACCATTCCAGTGGTATCTCGTCGATGGACATTGCCTTCTCCCCCCGGATGACGCTGTTGTAATGCCATGGCGCGTCCACGTGGGTAGTGTTATGGGTCATCAGGTTTGTTATGGTTTCGGTTGCCCATCCTTCACCACGCCTCATCAGCCGGGCTGGGACCTTGAGAAGATTCTCAACCTGCGATGCCCCTGAATCATGATTATGGTAATCAATGCCGATACTCATGAATGGCGGTGCGTCAGCGGGGGTTGGTTCAATTAAAGCTGAAAGATCAATAATTTTCATGTCTCTGATCTCCTCAAATTTTATTGTTATCAGTTTTCTGCATGAGAGATTGCTTCGTTTCGCTCGCAATGAAAACTATCTTTGAGATTACTTCCAGTAAGAAATAATATATTGATTTCTTATTCTGTCTGATATACACTGACCCGGCAACCGGTTATTGTAGCCAGAAAGTTCAGATCATGAAAAAGAGCAGAATAACTAACAGGTATCTATTCATAAAATTCATATTCACCGTATCTGCTCTTCTGTTATTTTTTACATTTTTTTGCCTAATACTGCAAGCAGAAAATGTCCTCCCAATCGAGAATGAATCGAACTATTCCCTTGAGGGTATACTCGAATATGTCGAAGACCCCGGAGGCAGCTACACCATTGATACTATAATAAAAAACAGCGAATCCCTTGACTTCACGGTTTTGGAAACAGATCCCCTTTTTCTCGGATTTTCCGATTCGATCTACTGGCTCCGTTTCACACTGAAAAATTCTGAGATGGCGGAAAAAAACTGTATACTGGAAATCTACAATCCCCTGGTCGATTCCATTCAATTCTACGCACGGGAAGATGCTAACACCTTCCGTATCAGCAAATCAGGCACAAGGGAATTCTTCAAAGAGAGGGAAATATTTCACCGGAATATACTCTTCCCGTTTATCCTTCCCGGGAACTCAACGATGACCTTCTACCTTCGCATCCAGTCAAGCGATGTTATTATCCTGCCGGTTAAAATCTGGCTCATGGAGGAGTACCTGTACAAAGACAGGAATGAGAATATTTTTTACGGGGCCTTTTTCGGTATGTTACTCCTCACCATAGTGTTCAGTGTAACGGTGATTGCGGTTCTTCGCGACAGGGGATACCTTTTTTACATGCTCATGATAGCGAGCATCGGTTTCCTGGTGGCCTCGGAGACCGGCTACGGGTACGAATTTATCTGGCACGGCTCCATGGACTTCTATCAATGGTCGACGTCATTTTTCGCTGTTCTGACCGTCATATTATTGAACCTTTTTTCCAGGTCATTTCTTAATCTCCGGGGTAAGCTCCCAACCGCTGACCGGATCGTTCTTATTTATACCGGGGTGTGCGTCCTGTCGCTCATGTCTGTTCCCTTTGTTCCGGCTCAACTTCATTCCCTGGTTGCGTCCATACACGGAACGGTTTCTCCTGTAATGATATTGCCCATGGCCCTTCTGTCCCTTCTCCAGGGCTACAAGCCGGCGAGGTTTTTTATCGCTTCATTCATCATCGGTATTATCTCCGCTGTAATATACTCTCTCAGTATTATTAATGTTATCCCTTTCTCCGCGGCAATGATCTATATCTTCTTTGCCGGCATTGTTCTGACAACCTTCATATTAAACCTGGCCCTTGTAGATCGATATGTAAATCTTGCCATGAATATTGAGAAGGAACGGGGAATGCTCCAGGAGAGGAATTCACAGATGGAGCTCGAGATTAACCTGGCCCGTGAACTCCAGATGAACCTTATTCCTGACGCCGGTCCCTTTGACACTATTGCAGCGTGCTACCTCCCTATGGAAAAAGTCGGGGGGGATTTTTACGATTTTATCCGTTTTCGCGACAATGAGAAAACTGGTATTTTCATATGCGACGTTACCGGGCACGGGGTACCGGCGGCCTTTATTACCTCCATGCTGAAAACAGCCCTCATGCAGGCGGGTAACAGGAGGCATGAACCCGCTCACATGCTGGAATACCTCAATGACATGCTGATTAAGCAGACAATAGAAAGTTTCGTTACCTGCATCTACTGCGTGTTCAACAGGCATACAAGGGTATTGCAGTACGCAAACGCGGGGCATCCATACCCGCTGGTCATACACGACGGCACTATAGAGGACATTGTCGGAAACCAGAGCATGCCCCTGGCGATTTATGACAATACGAGCCTGCGCGAACTGGATGAATCATTCATCACCAATGAAATAACCCTGAAGCAGAACAGTAAACTCCTTCTCTACACGGACGGACTCTCGGAGGCCTGCCCCCTGGGCGAACATGCCAATCTTTTCAAAAATAACAGGATGGACAGTCTCATTCTCGAGAATGATGATAAAAAGGGGAAAGAGTTTATTGACGCGATTGTCAGCGGCCTTGTTGAATTTACCGGAACCCGGGACTTCGAAGATGACATATGTATCATAAGCATCGATGTGATCTAGAGGAATATTTTCCTTTGTTTTCAGCAGTGGAAGTGAACGCGTCAGGTACGTCGTTGAACTTTTCCGGCAGCTTGAAAAGCTCACCCCCGAGGCTGCGGGCCCGCTCCCGGAAGGATTCGCCAAAAAGGATCAGTCCCGCTGTGATACAGGTTGCGATAACGTCTGCCCTGCAGTACCGGACCAGGTTTTCCCCTGCCGTTGAATCACCCTCCTGCCAGCGGTCAAACAGCATAACAGCCTCATATCCGTCAATGCCGCATATCTCAGGTACCCGGGCCAGGCCGAATTCTGCCTCGATTGACTTCAGCCCGCCGGTATGCCCCCGGTGATAGGCGACCCACCTGAGGTCGATATGGGGTATGTCATCCAGGGGAACGTGGAATGCCCTTTCGAGGAAGGGAACGTCAAACGAGCTCCCGTTAAAGGTAACGACAAGTTCCGTCTCATCGAGAAGTTCGATGAAATCTTCAAGGTTCTCACCGTACCGGAAGGTCATGAGTTCCCCCCGGTGAAGGGCCACGATAACGGTCGGATGGTTATAATACAGGGAAAGGCCCGAGGTTTCCATGTCAAAGAATGTGGCTTTATGGAAATAGTGGAAGAGAATCCTCCAGTGTTCGCGGACCGGGAAGAGTTTTATGAGACGGCCGATATCGTCCAGGAGAAGCGCGTCCCTGCTTTCGGCTAAGGTTTTCAGAAAGAGTTCCAGTTTTCTCTGCCGAAATGGCAGTTCCCCGGGATTATTCAGGCAGTCGTCCCAGGTGTGAAACCCGAGGCTGCTAAGCCGCGCCTCTGTCCCCGGGCCCACGCCCCGGCAGTGCTGGAATAGCCTGTCTATCAATGGAGGCGTTCCCTCTTTGCTTTCAGGATGGCTGATGCCCTGGAGATCTTCTGCTCGAGCTTTATCTTCTCCAGGTCCCGGGGCGGGGCCTCCACCGGACGCTCCAGGGCCATGGCGACCGACCGTATTACCGGCACGGAGGTCACGCCGGTGGTAAGGGCCGCAAGGAGTGACTCCGTGCACCGGAGTGAGGCGTCGGTCTGCACAAGCAGGCTTTCCAGGGATTCGTTTGAAATACCCGGCGGCAGGGGCGGAACGCACGACGGGCAGCCGATATCACATTCGCATTCCCTTACCACCGTGAGGCAGAGGGAGAGGCTCTCGGATATTTTATCGTAAATCTTCTCCGCGTACCCGACCCCTCCCTCGATGGCGTCATAGAGGAAGAGGGCGCTTTTCCACGCCTCCTCGTCATCTTCCATATATGAAACGTCGGCCTGGATGTCCCTGACATCGGCCATGGAGATTCCCGGCGCTACCCTTCGCAAAACATACCCGAGGCCGAAGAGGGCGGCGCCGATGTACCGAATGTCAATCTTTTTCATGGCTTTTCGCCACTCCCGGGGAATAAAAATCCTGAGGCCGGTTGTGTCGTAAATAAAGGGCGGAAGGGTTATGGGGCCGAAACCGATGTTTTCAAATGACCGCTCCCGTATCTTCTTGTAGAGCTTCGGCTGCTTGTTCACGTTCACGTACCCGAAATCGATTTTGGCCCCGTTGAGATCACCGGTTTCGATGGTGTCGGTCATCTCCAATCGCCCCTCCCATACCGCCTCGGTGTAGTAGTCCACGTCTACCGGCTCGACGCGGCAGAGCTTCTTCTCGAGATCGAGTTCCATGGACATGAACCGCCTCCCCAGGTGCTGATAGATGGCGTCCCGGTACAGGGTGCCCCGGGCGCCGATTGGATCTATCTCGCCGATGACCTCGGTGCCGCAGTATATCTCGACGTTGTAGTCGGTCATGCCCCGAAGGTTCACTCCCCGGGCGGGATAGTCCTCGAGGCCGTACCTGAGGCTCTCCCGGAAGGGGACCAGGGTCTTCTCCTCCCGGAGCGCCCTCACCGCCTCGTGGTACACCGTACTATCAAAGCCAGGCTCGCATTCACGGAGGGGAAACTCCTGGGCCGCGCAGGGAATGTGCTGCAGGAGAATGTAGGGGTTGTCTGCCGAGAGCCAGGCCTCCTCCACCGGCCGGGAGGTAACGAATTCCGGGTGGTGAACCAGGTACTGGTCAATGGGGTTGTCCCTGGCGATGAACACCGCGGCGGAACCGCTTCCCTTTCGGCCTACCCTCCCCGCCTGCTGCCAGAAACTGGCCAGGGTTCCCGGGTGGCCGGAAAGTATGCAGAGGTCGAGGTCCCCCACGTCAATGCCGAGCTCCAGGGCGTTGGTGCTGATGATAACCTTTAACTTTCCGCTGAAGAGGTCCCTTTCGAGCTGTCGCCGCTCTTCGGGAAGGAGCCCGCCCCGGTAGGGCTTGACGACATGGGCGAGTTCTGGCCTCCCGTCCACGACCGCACGGTAGAGGCGCTCCACCTCCTGGCGGGCCCCGCAAAAGCATATGGTGCGCACCCCGGCCCGGGCCGCCTCCCGGATCAGGGGGACCGACACGGAACCGGTCCCCCTGCGGTAGAGGGCGTGACCCTGGCTCTGGACCATGGCCGGGTTTATGAAGTAGAAATAGCGGTCAGGTTTCGGGGCCCCGTCCCGGTCTATCACCGTGAACTCCCGGTGAAAGAGGGCCCGGGCGTGATCACCGGGATTGCCGATGGTGGCGGAGGATCCGATTATGAGGGGATCGGCCCCGTGGATGGTACAGACCCGGAGGAGCCGTCGCATCACGTTGGAGACATGGGAGCCGAAGGCGCCGCGGTAGTTGTGGACCTCGTCCACCACGATGTACCGGAGCCGGGAGAGAAAGTTTTTCCACCGCCGGTGGTTGTTCGGGAGGATCCCGTTGTGGAGCATGTCCGGGTTGGTGATGATGAAATCGGCGGAACGCTGAATCCGCTCCCGCTCGTCCCGGGGGGTGTCTCCGTCGAAGGTGCCGAGGTGACGGTCCCTGCCCGCGCGCTCCATGAGCCTGCCGAACGTAGTCTCCTGGTCCCGGGAGAGGGCCTTGGTCGGGTAGAGGAGGAGCGTGGTAAAGGGGCCCGGGGTGGTCATGTACTCGTTCAGGATAGGAAGAAAAAAGGAAAGGGTCTTGCCGCTGGCGGTCCGGGAAACCAGGAGCGTGTTTTCACCCCGGGAAACCGCGTCAAAGGCCTCACCCTGGTGGCTGTAGAGCCGGCCGATTCCCTCTTCCCTGAGGACATCGATGAGGGCCGGATTAAGACCATCCGGAAAAGCGCAGTAATCGCCCCCGGTTTTGTCGACTTTTATCTTCGCCCGTATCTCTTTGTCGAAAGTCGATTCGATAAATTCCAGTATTCTGTCCATGGATGTATCCTGCTGTGAGTATTAACGCCTGCTGAGCTGGCGGCAGGATACCAAACATTTATATAGTTGTCAACAATTATTTAGCATGTTTTTGTTTACTCATTTATTAATCCGGTATCACTCAAGTATTTCCCGGTACTTCCTGAAGACCTCGCGGCTCTTCAATATATCAACGTGATCGACATCGTATCCGAAGGTCTTATCGCCCCCGGCCAGGGAGCGCTCGTCCAGGGCCCTCCCCTTTGAGGTGAAATCCTCCCTGCCGTAGAAAAGATAGTAGTCGATCGATTCCGGAAGCCTGGCGCGGAGGATCCGCTCGATGAACTCGCTGTTTGAGGCGATATCGATCCAGCTCGGGAGTGTTTTCGACATATTCTTCACCGCGAAATTCGCTGAATCGTATCCTGACCAGGGGGTTGCCAGGGTTACGTACCGGTCGACACGGACCGGCTCCAGGGAATGCTGGGTCAGGAGGGCCCGAGAGACGATCCCGCCCATGCTGTGTGCGGTGACATGGATCCTGGTGAAACTGAGCTTTTTCTGAAGTTCCATGAGCCGGTTCTGGAGCAGCCTCGCCGCCAGTGGAAGCCGCATGCCGGTGGGATAATAAAAGAGAAGGGGCTGGTACCTGTCCGTGTCGAGACGCATCAGCATGTAAATCCAGTCCCGGGGGCCGCCCCGGGCCCCGTGGACGAAGAGTATCGGTATCTTCGATGGATCGTATTTATCCAGGAGATAGATGTTCGCTCCGAGAGACCGCATGAAGGTGGTCGGCTCCCACCAGCCGATGTCAGCGTTATGCTGACAGAAAATCTCATCGTAGATTTTGCGCACCATCCCGTTGCTGACGGTATAGGAAACACCGCCTTTCGGGTTCGGGATTGTGACCTTTATCGGGGGGGCAGGATCTCTCAGGTTTTGAACCTGGATATCGATCCCGGATGACAGGTCGTTCTCCTTTACGTCAATCTCCCCTTTCGCGGAGCCGGCATACTCCCTGCTCTCAAAAACCCTGTTCCTGTTGGCGTCGCTGAACGCGTGGATTGTATAGCGCCCCACCGGCACGTAGATCATGTACTCATGGGTGCCCTTAACGATAACGTAATCGAGGTGCTTCAGCCTTTTTTTATCCGGATTGACCGGCCAGGCAATGATGCAGAGATCCCTGTTCCAGCCCGCCGGCGCAGCGATTGATCCGCTGATGATAGCCGCGTTGTAAAGTTCATTTCTGCCGTTTTTCCGCTTTTCGGGGTTTCCGTACCTGTCCCTTACCCCGATTCGGGAACAGGAACCGGCGGCGATAACAGATACAATGAGAAGGGCAATCTCTATCCTTCCTTTTTTCATGTTACCTCGGCTCCTCAATACTATCTGCGATGTAATCGTACCCGCTTTCCCGGGCCGCCATGGCAGCTGTTTTCCCTGCCCTGTTTTTGATGTTTCTGGCCGCTTTACGGTCGATAAGCTCTTTCACGATCCCCTGATAACCGGCAGCGGCTGCAAGGATCAGGGCTGTGTTCCCCTCGTTGTCCCGTATGTTGAGGCCGGCGCCCCTTTTCATCAGGGCCACGGCCTGGTCGTAACAGCCGGTCTCCGCGCAGTGCATGAGTACGGTCCTTCCCCTGTCATCCTTGAGGTCAAGGTTCTGCCCGTGCTTGAGAAGCTCGTCGAAAATGCCGGTATACCGGTACTCAAGGGCGGCCATGAGGGGGGTCTTCCCACCGGAGCCGGCGG
>CAZEPS010000052.1:0-4661 GCA_964514165.1 uncultured Leptospirales bacterium | reverse complement strand
CCGACACGAGATGCCGACGATTGGCCTGATCGGTCCGGGCTGCAGCCGCGATCGAGGAGTATTGTCACCCCTTCCATGCTTCCCATCAAAACAGCATGCACCAGGGGCGGGTTCCCTGACGGATCTTTCATGGTACAGTCAGGAGTGCGTGAAACCATGAGCCTGAGGCAGTCCATGTACCCGAGATCTATTGCTGCAGTAATGAGCGGATTACCGCTTTCATCTTTCACGTTCACACTGGCGCCCCTATCGAGGAGGTGATTCATCACCGTGATATTGTGTCCCTTGAGAGCGAGGCCGAGGGGTGTAGCGCCGTTCCCGCTTTTCCCGTTCACCGGAGCCCCGTTTCGTATCAGAAGGAGGGCTGTGTCCGTGTAATTATTCTCAATGGCGGCGCGGAGAGGAGTGGTCCCATCCTTGTTGGAAGCGGCAGTATCAGCCCCCCTGGATATGAGGCCCCTGACCAGGGAGATGTCCCCGGTCGACACGGACAGGAGCAGCGGGGAATTGCCGCCTTTGTCAATGGTGTTCACGTCAGGCCCCAGGTCCAGGAGGTATTCGGCAGCCTCCTTCTGGTTTCGGTCGAGGGCCATCATCAGGGGGGTCCTGCCGTCCTCCCCTGCGAGATTTATATCAGCCCCCTTTTTCACCAGGTATTCCACTACACCGAGATTTCCATAGTAGGACGCGTGCATTATGGGTGTCCAGGAATAGTAGTCCTTCGCGTTCACTGAAACGATACCCTCTTCAATAAACCTCATGACCGTTATGAGGTCACCGTTCCGGGCCGCGACCGTTACTGCGCTTAGAGGATTATTATAATAATAAGCAATATCGGTATTAATAGTGCGAATCCCCTTTTGCGCGCAGGAGAGTGCCAGGCAGGATAGGACTATGAAACACAGCTTTCTCATGACAACCTTCGGTTCTATCAATACTACCCGCTGGATAATAAAACATGACACCATTAAAAAAAACAGTGCATGCATATTGACATGAAGATGCTCTATAATTCTACAGGTATCACAAGGGGTTGAAATATCAAGGATTATATTTCCGCCGGGTGCAGACTTGACGATTCTCCAATCACTGATTCCGTTACCCCTAAATCATTCATCATATGCATATACAATACGGTGCCCCGGCAGTCTCTTGTTCTATAAAACCGGTGTTAGATTCATGAATACAGATGCAACAATGTATTCATACTCCACTTTAAATAAGAAGAAGAGAACACATTATTGTTCAAGAAATCGATACAAGGTTTGCAAAATAAAATGACTCTGTTTTATTATAACTATTTGACAGGGGAACCACCATGCCCTAAAATGTACCGAACGGTCAGTACAAAAGCATATACATTGTGGAAAAATCAAAAGGCGACATTACCCGTGAACACATACTCGATGCGGCCCTTGACCTGATACATACCAGGGGTTTCTCGGGCACGAGCATGAGCGATATAACCGAGGCCACGGGAGTAAAGAAGGGGAACCTCTACTTTCACTTCTCCAGTAAGGAGGATCTTGTCTACGCCCTCATCGAAAAGGCAGGGGATGACTTTAACGCCTACATCGCGAAACATACAAGGGGCAGCAACGCCCGTGAAAAAATCTTCGCCGGGATCGAAGCCCTGTTCCGGTTCCACAAAAAAAGAAATTTCGTGGGGGGCTGTATCTTCGGGAACACGGCCCTGGAGATGGGCGACAACAATCCCCGTTTCGAGGCCCTGATACGGGACATTTTTGACGGCTGGATACATGATTTCGCCCGCCTGATCCGCCGGGGCCAGGAAGAGGGGGACATCCCCGAAAAATTCGTCCCTGAAGTCACGGCCCGGCACATTGTCGCCACCCTGGAGGGGGCAATCATGCTGACCCGAATCAGCAAAAACCCTTCCCATTATCGCGACTGCATCGATTCATTGAAACATATACTCGGGGGTAATGAATGATCACCAGAAATGACATCATAGAGAAATCGCGACAGTGCGGGTTCGAGGACATCGGTTTCACCTCGGCGGAACCGTTTACCGATCAGCGCGAACTCCTTGAATCGATGGAGAAACAGTACGGCTGGCTCGGAAAACTTGGAGTTAATCTCACCGAAGGGACCGACCCGGTGACCGTGCTCCCGGGCGCCAGGACAGTCATCGTCCTCATGGAGGTCTACTTCCGCCAGTCCTACCCGCGGAAGCTTGAAAAGCATTTCGGGCGGTGTTACCTCGACGACGACCGGGTCACGAAGGACGGGCTGGCCCTGCGCATCAAAGAGTTTCGAGGTTTCCTCAGGGACAACGGCATCGACTCAAAGGTTCCCTTCAACATGCCCCACCGGGTGGCTGCCGCCCGGGCAGGCCTCGGCGACTTTGGAAAGAACTGCCTCTTTTATTCAAACCGGGTCGCCGGGAAGAGTTCCTACGTGCTCCCCATAGCCGTGGTCATAGACCATGAGTTCGAACCCGACGAGCCCTCCGGGGGCTGGGGATGCCCGGACTGGTGCAGGAACGCCTGTGTGGCCGCCTGCCCCACCCGGGCGTTGAAAGGAGACGGCACCATTGACCCCCTGCGGTGCGTCTCCTACCTGACCTATTACGGAAATGCCATTACCCCGAAGGAACTCCGTGAGCCCATGGGCCTGTACGTGTACGGTTGCGACCGGTGCCAGGACGTGTGCCCGCGCAACCGGGCCTGGCTCGCGGAAGATCTCCCGGAAAACAAACGGGTCGCAATAAAGTCACCGGACTTCGACCTGGTGAAACTCCTTCACATGGATGAAGATTATTTCTCGAAAAAGATATGGCCCCACATGTTCTACATGTCCCCTGACATGATCTGGAAGTGGAAGATGAACACCGCCCGTGCCATGGGAAACACCGGTGACAGGAAATACATGCCTGAGCTTAAACAGGCGTTACATGAAAATGAAGACGAACGGACCGTGGGGATGATTGCCTGGGCCATGGGTAAAATCGGGGGCCCCGGGGCGAAAGACGCCCTGAAGGAGTACAGCTCCTCCCGTGAAGATACAAGCCAGCTGGTCAGGGAGGAGCTCGACTCCGCCCTGGATGCGGCTGGTTAGACATTGAAAAGAAAGGAGAATCGTCAATGGACATCTACAAAAAACTTCAGAAGCAGCTCGATGCCTACTCCCTCGGCTTTCCGGAAACAAAATCAGGGATTGAAATCGATATACTCAAAACCCTGTTCTCCGAGAGGGACGCTGGACTCTTCGCCCAGATGTCACCGATTCTGGAAACCCCCGACTCCGTGGCTGAACGAATCGGCGCCGACGCGGCAGAAACCGCCGGGCACCTGGAGGACATGGCAAAGCGGGGGCTCCTCTTCCGCAAGCGCAGGGGAGATTCAGTCAGATACGGGGCCATCCCCTTCATGCACGGACTCCTCGAGTTCCAGATAAAGCGTTTCGACAGGGAGATGGCGGAGAAGTTCGAACGCTATTTCGATGAAGGCTTCAACCAGGCCATCGCGGACAACGCCGATCACTTTCTCCGGGTGGTGCCGGTAAACCGGTCGGTTGAATTCGAGCACCACGTCAGTTCCTTTGACGACGCGGCCGAACTGCTGCGAAACGCCCCGGTCATCGCCGTGGCGGACTGCATCTGCCGCAGGGAAAAAGAGACAGTGGACAAGGGTTGCGGCAGGCCCATGGAAACCTGTTTCATGTTCGGCTCCATGGCCGAATACTATATCGACAACGACATGGGACGGAAGGTTGACGCGGAAGAGGCAATCGCCATACTGAAAGATGCCCAGGACGCGGGCCTCGTGACCCAGCCGGCCACGGCCCAGAACCCGACCGGCATGTGCAGCTGCTGCGGCGACTGTTGCGGTGTTCTCATGTCAATCAAGAAGCACCCCCGTCCCGCGGAGCTTGTCTATTCAAATCACCTCGCGGCCCTCGATACGGATGAATGTACCGGATGCGGGGCGTGCATTGACCGGTGCCAGATGGAGGCACTGTCCATGAACAGCGACGGCATCGCGGAACTGGACATCTCCCGGTGCATCGGCTGCGGACTCTGCGTGACCGCCTGCCCCTCCGGCGCCCTGACCCTTGAAAGAAAGCAGGAAAAGGAAAAGTTCCCCCTGCCGAAGAGCGGCGGAGAGCAGATGCTGACCCTGGCGAAGAAACGGGGAATCCTCCCCTGAAAAAACGGTGATTTACTGCGTTACTTTTTCCGTTTTTCCTTAATTATAGGAGTAAAAATCAGTATTCTCGTTGATCTTCAGACAGGTTTGTAGTATAAAAGGGCATCTCAATTCAAGGAGTAGTTATGGCTCTCTACCTGATACAGCACGGCAAGGCCCTCTCGAAAGAGGAAGATCCCGACAGGTCACTCTCACCCGAGGGTATTTCAGAAACCGAGCGTATCGTCCGGGTCGCCGAAAACTACAAAATTCCTGTCCTGGAAATATTCCACAGCGGGAAGAAGAGGGCGAAACAGACCGCAGACATTTTTTCAGAAACACTGAAGCCTCAGCGCGGTGTCTCCGAAGCGGCGGGGATGGCGCCAACCGACGACGTGGTTGATTTTGCCGCCAACATGGGGGCAGAAGAGAACCTCATGTACGTTGGCCATCTCCCCTTCATGGCCCGGCTGACCTCGTTTCTCATCACCGGATATGAAGACCGGCCGG
>CAZEPS010000051.1:0-19987 GCA_964514165.1 uncultured Leptospirales bacterium | reverse complement strand
CACCATTGCATTGAAATATTTTTCTCTGGTATTGAAATTTCACTTGCATACCGCTATTTTGAGAATATCCTGTTAATGTGAATTACCGGTTATCAAGGGCCACAGCTGATGTTGAATATTGACATGGAAGTGATTGACGATATCATAATACTTCACATTGAGGGGGTCATATCCGCAAGTTCCATGAAAAGCGCAGACCATGTATTCTTTGAACAGTTGAAATCAGTCCCGGAAATCATCGCCCTGAACTGCAGAAACCTGTCACACATTGATTCGTACGGCATCAACCACCTGTTCAAGTTTTCCCGGGAATGCGCTTCAAAAGGGGTCAAGCTGACTGCCTTCAATATCCAAGAACAGATTTCAACCCTCTTCGAAGTAACAAAGCTCCATCTTCTCATACCGGTAATGACAGAGGAAAAATTTTTCCGGGAGTACATCATTTCAGATGACTGACCATTGTGGATTGCTGCCCGGGACTGGAACCCCGGAAGGGAAAGCGTATAAATGAAGTATAAATTAAACATAACCTACAGCGTTTTAATGATTTCGACTTTGATAGCTATGACCCTGGCCTGGCCCCGGGTGCCGGCTTCAGCGGAAAGTTCCGGGTACCGGAGCGCCGGCCTCACCTTCTGGAGGGCGGTGTCGTCCGGGGATTACCGGAAACTATACTATCTCTATTCGGATATTGTTCTGGTGGTGGACGGGTCCGAACTACTCAACAGGAAATGGAGGGTCGATGTCGAAAATATACAGTACGAAACCCGGATAGTGCATCGTGATGACCTTCTCGATGGACTGGCAAAGCTGATTAAATCAGTCGGAAGGGATAACTGGCGAAGCAAATACGGGAAAATCTCGGCAGAAAGGATAACCTTCCGGTACGTGTCCCGGGAGCACAAGCCCTGGCTCGGCAACCGGCCCGGGGACATCCTCATGGCCGTCGATACCGGTTCAGGTTCTCACGACCTCGTGTATGTATTGCGCTACGTGTTTAACCGCTGGCACGTGGTCATGGAGTATACCAGGTATCTGTAACCTGTGTCCCTTGTGCCCGGTTATTTGGTTGATATTCTCCATTAAACGTTGTATACTATAGATAAACCATTTAGTTACACAGCTCTTTATTTTTATATTGGGATTCCCGGAAAGAAGTCATAAACATTAAAAAAATATTTGATCTTTATTTGTACTCATTTTATAATGAAAATCAGAACAAATTTAAAAGGGTTACATTTCTTAAAGAATCCCCGCTATAACCAGTTGCGGTGACTTTAATCATTACAGCAAAACGGGCACTGGACCGAACAACCATAGAAGAGAGAAGAAATTACAGCGAAACAACGAACATGACAAAAAAATACCGCCAGGAAAAAGATGTTCTCGGCACTGTTGACGTGCCGAACGACGTGTACTGGGGGGTCAATACCGCCCGGACACTGGAGAACTTTCAGATCAGCGGAAAGCGATTCCCCGGGGTATTCATAACATCCCTTGCTGAGATAAAGAAGGCCTGCCTCATGGCCAACAGTGAACTCGGCCTTATTAAAAAAGAAATAGCCGAACCCCTTTCCCGGGCCATGGACGAGATACTGACACAGGGTAAGCACCGGGACCAGTTCCCCATAGACGTGTACCAGACCGGGTCCGGGACCCAGATCAACATGAACATGAACGAGGTCCTGGCGAACCGAGCCAATGAGATACTGGGCCATCCCATGGGCAAAAAACACCCGGTGCACCCGAACGACCACGTGAACCGGGGCCAGTCATCAAACGACGTCATCCCCACGGCCATGCACCTCTCCCTGCTCCACGCCATAAACGAGCAGCTCCTCCCCGCACTGGATGATCTGAGAGCAGCCCTTCAGAAAAACATCGCCGATTTCAAAGGGGTCATCAAGGTCGGACGGACCCATCTACAAGACGCGGTGCCGATACCGATGTCCATGGAATTCGAGGTGTACCAGAGGCAGGTGGAGACCGCCATTGGTCGGCTGAAAAGCGCGTTGGAAGAACTTTCCTATATTCCCCTCGGGGGCACGGCAGTGGGAACCGGCATGAACGCCGGAGAGAACTTCGACAGACTCGTGGCTGAAATGCTCTCGGCCATAACCGGTTTTGCCATTAAACCGAACCCGGTAAAGGCCGAGGGGATTGCCTCCCACAACACCGTCTCCCAGGCAAGCGCGCACCTGCGACAGCTGGCCCTCTCCCTCATGAAAATGGCGAACGATATCAGATGGATGGGAAGCGGGCCGAGGGCGGGCCTGTCGGAGCTCATCCTCCCCCAGAACGAGCCGGGCTCCTCCATCATGCCGGGGAAGATCAACCCGACCCAGTCCGAGGCCCTGATCCAGGTCTGCGTACAGGTCATCGGCAACGACGCGGCGGTCTCCTTTGGTGAAGGCTACGGGAGCATCCTGGACCTGAACGTTTCCAAGCCGGTGATGATCTACAACGCCCTGGACTCGGTTGATATCCTTTCAAACGGGATCAGATCCTTCATTGACCGGTGCCTTGCCGGCCTGAAGCCGAACAATGATCAGATCGACTTCCACCTGGAGAGGATGCTCATGAAGGTGACCAGCCTGACCCCGTACATCGGGTACGACAGGAGCGGGGAGATCGCCCTGAAGGCATACCGTGAGAACAAGACCATCAATGAAGTTATCAAAGAAGAGGGGATCGAGATTGAGGGGGACATAGACGAATTGCTGGATCCGAAAAAGATGGTATGAGAGTGAATATACATCATATACTGTCATTGCGAGCGAAGCGAAGCAATCTCTCAATAAAGTAGTCGAGAATGTTAGGTTCATATGAAAAATAAGGGGACCTCTACTAATCAGACAAGAGGTTTCCCTTTGGCTACGTATTTTGGATTAAATCGGTCTTATCCCTTTTAAATAATGTATAAATCCGATTTATAGATGTAACCTTAATGGTTTATGAAACGATATCGAGAGATTGCCACGGCTGTCTGCGACAGCCTCGCAATGACCTATGGACATTGAGACGAAAAACAGAGGAAAGAAGAAATGAAAGGTACACTCGCTGAAAAAATACTGAAAGATCACCTCCTGGAAGGAGAACTCACCCCGGGCAGGGAGATCGGCATCAGGATCGACCATACCCTGACCCAGGACGCCACCGGCACCATGGTCTATCTCGAATTCGAGTCCCTGGGAATACCCAGGGCTAAGGCCGAGCTCTCGGTGAGCTACATCGACCATAACATCATCCAGACCGACTTCAAGAACGCCGACGACCACCGGTTCCTCCAGTCGTGCGCGGCAAAGTTCGGTGTGCTCCTGTCGCCGGCCGGAAACGGGGTGTCGCACCACGTGCACCGCCAGCGATTCGGTATCCCGGGAAAGACCCTCCTCGGATCGGACAGCCATACCACCACCGGGGGGTGCCTCGGCATGCTGGCGATGGGCTCCGGGGGAGTCGACGTGGCCATGGCCATGGCGGGCCGCCCCTACTACATCAACACCCCGGAGATATGGGGCATCAGGGTCGAGGGCGGCTTCCAGGATTTCGTTTCCGGCAAGGACCTGATCCTAAAGCTCCTCATGGACTATTCGGCAAAGGCCGGCATCGGCAAAATCATGGAATTCTTCGGGCCCGGAATGAAGAACATGGACATGGCGGCCCGGGCCACGGTGGCCAACATGTCCGTGGACATGGGATTCACCGCCTGCGTGTTCCCCTCCGACGACGTTACGAAAGATTTCCTGAAAAGGAACGACCGGGTGAAGGACTACCGGGAACTGAAGGCCGACAGCAACGCCGGGTACAGCAAAGTGACTGAAATAGATCTCGGCGAGATAGAGCCGATGGTGGCGCGCCCGAGCAACCCGGACAACGTGAGGCCGGCCGCGGAACTCGGTGACGTGGACGTGCACCAGGTCATCATCGGGTCTTCGTGCAACGGGAGCTTCCGCGATTTCATGATCGCCGCGAAGATGGTCGAGGGGAAGATCCGGCATCCAAACGTGAACTTCGAGATCAACACCGGAAGCCGTCAGACCCTGGAGAACCTTATCTCCGAAGGGGGGCTCAAGCTCCTCGTCGAGGCGGGGGCCAGGGTCCATGAGCCGGGCTGCCTCGGGTGCATCGGCATGGGCCAGGCCCCGGCCACCGGGACCAACTCCCTCCGGACCTTCCCGCGCAACTTCAAGGGCCGCAGCGGCACCAGGGACGACGCGGTATACCTCTGCTCCCCGGAGACGGCCGCGGCATCCGCCCTGACCGGGAAGATAACCGATCCGCGCACCATGAAGAAATACCCGAAGGTGGAACTCCCGAAAAAATTCACCTATAACCCGAAATGGTTCATCCAGCCCTCCGAGGACCCCGAGTCGGTCGAGATAGTCAAGGGGCCCAACATCTACCCCTTCCCGGTGTTCGAGGCCCTGGAAGACACCATCGAGGGGGAGGTCCTCATCAAAGCGGGTGACAACATCAGCACCGACATCATCATGCCGGCGGGGAACCGGGTATTGCCCTACCGGAGCAATATCCCGGCCATCAGCCAGTACGTGTTCGACATAATAGACGAAGGATTTTCCGAGCGCGCGAAAGCCAGCGCCGGAGGGGTCGTCATCGGCGGGGAAAACTACGGCCAGGGCTCATCCCGGGAGCACGCGGCCCTGGCGCCCCGGTACCTCGGGGTGAGGGCGAAAATAGTGAAGAGCATGGCCAGGATACACAAGGCCAATCTCATCAACTTCGGGATCATCCCCCTCACCTTCAAAAACCCGGGTGATTACGATTCCATAAACCTGGGTGACCCGATAAAACTTCCGGACATCAAAAAACTCATCGAAGAGGGGGCTGCGGAGATACCGGTCGAGGTTAACGGGAACACAATCACGGCCCTCCTGGACGTGTCCGACCGGCACCGGAAGATCCTGGCTGCGGGAGGGGTGCTTAACCTGGCAAAGCAGGATTAAGAATAACCACAGAGACGCAGAGACACAGAGGAATTGTTTTTATAATTATATTAAAATAAAATCTGCATTTTATTAGTATAATAGTAAACTTCTGTGACTCGGTGCCTCTGTGGTAAAATATAAATGGATAATAGAATGGAAAAAGTAAGCATCATCGGCAGCGGAAACGTGGGGGCGAACACCGCCTTTTTCATCGCCGAAAAAGGCATCACCAACGTGGTACTCCACGACATGAAGGAGGGGCTCTCCACGGGCAAGGCCCTGGACATGATGGAGGCGGCCCCGATCAGGAAATACCGGAACCGGATTACCGGGATAGACGACATCTCGGGAATCCTCAACTCCGAAACCGTGATTATCGCCGCCGGCAGGGGACGCACTCCCGGCATGAAGCGGGAGGACCTGGCCGGAGAAAACTGGAAGGTCCTGAAAGAAATCACCGGGCAGGTCATGAAGCATTCCACCGAATCGATCATCATCGTGGCGACTGAACCGGTGGACATTCTCACCACCCTGGTGGTGAAGGAGTTCAAGCTGGACCGGGCCAGGGTCCTCGGGCTCGGGGGTCTCCTCGACGCCACCAGGCTCAAGTTCGCCATAGCCCGGGAGCTCAACGTCTCAACCGAGAACGTGACCGCCATGGTCATCGGTCGCCATTCCGACGATATGATACCACTGCCCCAGTACTCACGGGTTTCCGGCATACCCCTGGACCAGCTGATGTCACAGGACGCGATACAGAATCTCGAGCAGGAGACCAGGGACGTGGGGGACCTCATCGTGGAGATGGCGGAGCGTTCCAGCGCCTATTACACCCCGTCGGCGGCCGCTGCCGAACTGGTGGACTCTATTCACATGGATCTAAAAAGAATTCTGCCGGTGTCGGTACTGCTCGACGGCGAGTACGGCATCACCGGGAGCGCCATGTCCATTCCCTGCGTCATCGGCAAAAAGGGCGTTGAAAAGTTCCTCGCTCCTGAACTGACGAAAGATCAGCTCGGCCGGCTGAAGGCATCGGACAAGGCAATCCAGGATATCATAAAAGGGCTGAAACTATGAAAAAGGTAAGCGTAATCGGCGCCGGAAACGTGGGCGCCACGGCAGTATACTATATAGCGGAGAAGAACATCGCGGACATCGTCATGGTGGATATCGCTGAAGGGATGGCCAGGAGCAAGGCCCTGGACTTCATGCACTCGGCCCCCCTCCGGAGCTATAACGTCAACATCATCGGAACCAGCGACTACAGTGAAATCCGGGACTCCGACGTGGTGGTGATAACCGCGGGCATCGCCCGGAAACCGGGTATGGACCGGATGGACCTTCTCAAGACCAACGTGAACATCGTCAAGGACATATCGCAGAAGATGGTGGAGTACTGCCCCAGCGCCGTTGTCATCGTGGTGACCAATCCACTGGACATCATATCCATGGTGGTGCTCAGGGAGACCGGTTTCGCCCTGAAGAAGGTCGTGGGCATGGCCGGGGTCCTTGACTCGGCCCGGTACCGCTATTTCATCGCGGAAAAACTCGACGTGTGGCCCGGCGACGTCATGACCATGGTCCTCGGGGGCCACGGGGACCAGATGGTGCCGCTCATAAAATACACCTCGGTCGGGGGAATATCCCTCTCCCAGCTCATCGACGACAAGTCGATCGAGGAGATGGTGGACCGGACCCGGAAAGGGGGGGCCGAAATCGTAAGCTATTTAAAAACCGGGAGCGCCTACTACGCACCGGGGGCCTCGGCAGCCAAGATGGTGGAGGCGGTCATCAAGGACGAGAAGCGCCTTATCGCCGCGAGCGCCTACCTCCGGGGTGAATACGGGTACAGCGGAATCTTCCTCGGTGTGCCGGTTCTCCTCGGAAAGAACGGGGTGGAGAAGATAATAACCATCGACCTGGACGAAAGCGAGAAGAAGGCCCTGGACGTCTCGTCCGAGGCCGTGGCCAAAGGGGTACGGGACCTGGAGACCTTTTATTCTCCGGGCTGATCTGAATGATAGGAAACAAATAAAATTACCACAGAGGCACAGAGAACACAGAGGTCCGTTTGTACATTGAAGTAAAACTCTATTTCTATTTGTGCATTTCATAAATAGAATTTATAATTATTATTTTAGATACTATGAAATACTATTCTGAAACCAGCACAAACTCTCTGGGCCTCAGTGTCTCTGTGGTCATGTTAAGTATCAAGGAAATATAAATTAACTCTTGATAATCAGGATAAAACAAAATTCAACTATGAGAGTAAAACCGTGAAACATCAATTTGACGCCATTATCATCGGGGCCGGCGGGGCCGGGCTCTACGCCGCCCTGGAGGCAAGCCGCACCGCGAAGACCGCTGTGGTATCCAAACTCTACCCTGTCAGGAGCCACACCGGGGCGGCCCAGGGGGGCATCGGCGCGGCCCTCGGCAACCTGGAAGAGGACAAGCCGGAGTGGCACGCATTTGACACGGTCAAAGGGAGCGACTACCTGGCCGACCAGCAGGCGGCACAAATACTGGTTGAAGAGGCGGTACAGGCGGTGTACGATCTCGAAAACCGGGGCCTCCCCTTCAGCCGCACCGAGGACGGTAAGATAAACCAGCGCCGGTTCGGGGGCCACACCCGGAACTTCGGCGAGGCGCCGGTACGGCGCTCCTGCTACGCGGCGGACCGTACCGGCCACATGATCCTCCAGACCCTGTACCAGCAGTGCATCAAGAACGACGTCGCCTTCTTCGACGAGTTCTTCGTGATCGACGTCCTCATAGAGGGGAAAAAGTGCGGCGGTATCGTGGCGGTTCAGCTCTCCACCGGCGAGGTCCACACCTTCCACGCGAAGGCGGTGATGTTCGCCACCGGGGGGTTCGGCCGCATATACAAGACCACCTCCAACGCCTACGCCAACACCGGTGACGGGCCGGCACTCCTTGCCAGGCGCGGCGTGCCGCTGGAAGACATGGAATTCTTCCAGTTCCACCCGACAGGTATCTACGGCATGGGTATCCTCATCACCGAGGGTGTCCGCGGCGAGGGGGGGATACTCCGAAACCGGCACGGAAAGCGCTTCATGGAGGAGTACGCACCCACCCTCCTCGACCTGGCGCCCCGGGACATGGTGAGCCGGGCAATCATCAGCGAAATCCAGAAGGGAAACGGGATGCGGGGCGACAGGAAGATCGACGACTACGTCCTTCTGGACGCCACCGGCATCGGAAAAGATATAATAGAGAAGAAACTCCCGGACATAGCCGGGTTCTCCCGCACCTACCTGAACATTGACCCGGCGGAAAAGGGGATGCCCGTGCAGCCCACGGCCCACTACGCCATGGGGGGGATCCCGACCGACGTGAACGGGCGGGTGATATTCAACGAGCAGGGCGATGTGTACGAGGGGCTTTACGCCGCCGGTGAATGCGCCTGCGTGTCGGTCCACGGGGCGAACCGCCTCGGGACCAACTCCCTGGTGGACCTCATCGTGTACGGGAAACGCTCAGGCCGGGAAATAGCGAAGTTCGTGAAGGACGCAGACTTCGGAAAGATCTTTGATGACGCGGACGCCCCGTCCCGGGAGAAAATCGATAAACTCATCACCGGAAAAAAGGGGGAGTCCAGGAGCATAATAACCGAAAAAATGCAGGAGACCCTGATGGAAAAGGTCGGCGTCTACCGGACCGGCCCCCGCATGGAAGAGGCGGTCGGCGTTATCGGCAGGCTGAAAGATGTATTCCGGGGGGTGACCGTCGAGGACCCCGGGAAGAAGTTCAACACGGAGCTCCAGGAGGTCCTGGAGCTCGAGAACCTCCTGGACATTGCCTACCTCACCGCGGCATCCGCGGTAAACCGCACCGAATCGAGGGGGGCCCATTCCCGGGACGATTTCCCGGACCGGGACGACAACAACTGGCTGAAACATACCCTCATCTGGCTCGATAAAAAGGGCCATCGGATCGGATACAAGGAAGTGGACATATCGATCTTCGAGCCGAAACCCCGGGCATACTAACATGAAAATGCATGAGTATGCTTTTTCATGGTTTCTGAATGAGAGGTGCATCGCGCCTCTCATGAAAAACTAAAGGAGAAAAAAGTGAAGATAGTACTGAAGATACAGCGATTCAACCCGGAAAAGGACAAAAAGCCCTACTTTCAGGAGTTCACCGTTGACGCAGAGCCTGACGACCGTTTCCTGGACGCCCTGCTCCGGGTCAAGTCTGAGCAGGACGGGACCCTGGGGTTTCGAAAGAGCTGCGCCCACGGGGTGTGCGGGTCCGACGCCATGGTGATAAACGGGACCGAGCGGCTGGCGTGCAAGACCCTGATACAGGACGTGGCGGAAAAAGAGAACGCGGTCGTTACCGTGGAACCCCTCCGCACCCTTCCGATTCAGCGGGACCTGATGGTCGACCAGGACACCTTCTTCACCGCCTATAGATCGGTCAAGCCCTACCTGATAAACGACGAGATGCCGAATGAGAAGGAGCGGATCCAGTCCCAGGAGGAGCGTGCCCTGTTCGACGATCCGACCAAGTGTATCCTCTGCGCGGCCTGCTACTCGTCGTGCCCGGTGGTGCAGGAGACCAACCCTGATTTCATCGGCCCCGCGGCGGTGGTGAACGCGGCCCGGTTCGTGTTCGACTCCAGGGACACCGGCATGGAGGCGAGACTCCCGGCGCTGGACCACGAGAACGGGGTCTGGCCCTGCGAAAACCACTTCAACTGCACGAAGGTCTGCCCCAGGAGCATCCTGGTAACCAGGAACATCAACCTGACCAAGCGGGAGATTACCCGGTACAAAGAGGAGGGGCCGAAACAGTCCTGACATTCCCCCCGGCCCCACGGATTGAGGTTTTTTTCACCGGGAGGCGCATTTTTTTTATAACCCGGCCGGAGTTATATACTATATTATTACAATGAAACTATTTGAATACCAGTCCCATAAGCTCCTCGCTGAATACGGAATCCCGGTGCCCCCGGGAGAACTTATATCCAAACCGGCAGGGGCGGCCGAACATTTCAGGATGTGCGGTGGCGCCTGCGCGCTCAAGGCCCAGGTCCTCACCGGGGGGCGGGGCAAGGCCGGGGGCGTCAAACTCGTTGATTCCCCTCTGGAGGCGGAGGAGACGGCGAAAACCATCTTCGGCCTTACCATCAAGGGATACCCGGTGAAAAAGATCCTGGTTTACCGGGCCTACGACATCGAGAAGGAGTTTTACCTGAGCCTGGTGGTGAACCGGGACTCGAAGATGCTCGAGTGCGTGTTCAGCGCCGAGGGAGGCATCGACATCGAGGAAACGGCAAAGGAGAATCCCGATAAAATTATCCGGATCCCGATTGACGTCACCGAGGGCGTCGACCGAAACATGCTTTCGGAGAAACTGGCCCCCTCGTTCGGGAACGATGACCTGGCAGGACAGGCCCTCACCATTATCGAGGGGCTCTACCGACTGGTCACCGAAAAGGGGTGTTCCCTGGCCGAGATAAACCCCCTGGCCCTCACCGCGGGGAACAAACTCGTCGCCGTAGACGCGAAGATCGTCATAGACGACAACGCCGTGCTGACAAACCCGGAACTCGAGAAACTTCGAAACCCGGAGGAGTACAGCGACGACGAAATAGACGCCCGGGAGGCGAACCTGAGCTTCGTGAGCCTGGACGGCACCATCGGGTGCATGGTGAACGGGGCCGGCCTCGCCATGGCCACCATGGATTTGATCAAGCACTTCGGCGAGGAGCCGGCCAATTTCCTCGATATCGGCGGGAGCTCGAGCCCCCGGAAAGTGGTGGACGCCCTCACGATACTCCTTCGCAATAAAAAGATTACGGCCATACTGATGAACATATTCGGGGGGATTACCCGGTGCGACGACGTGGCCCGGGGGGTCATCATGGCCAGGGAAACGATCGACATCCCGGTCCCCTTTGTCATACGCCTTATCGGCACCAACGAGGAAATCGGCCGATCCATGGTCGAGGAGGCCGGGTTTCACGCATTCAACGATCTGACCGAGGCGGTGAAAAAGGTCATCGAGGTATCGAAAAGCTGATGGGAATACTGGTAGACGAAAACACGAAAGTCATCGTCCAGGGGATCACCGGCAGGGACGGGTCCTTCCACGCCGAGTCGATGATTGAGTACGGCACCAGCGTGGTTGCCGGGGTCACCCCGGGCAAGGGGGGTCAGAGCGCCTCCGGGGTGCCGGTGTATGATTCCGTGGTCAGGGCGGCAGAGGAGACCGGCGCAAACGCGACTATTCTCTTCGTGCCGGCGAAATACGCCCCCGGCGCCATCGACGAGGCACTGGAGAGCCCGGTGCAGCTGATAGTGTGCATTACCGAGGGGATACCGGTCCTGGACATGATCCGGATCTACCACCGGGCGAAAGAGAAAAACAAGGTGCTTATCGGCCCGAACTGCCCCGGGCTCATCACCCCGGGAAAATGCAAGGTCGGCATAATGCCGGCCCGGATACACAGGCCCGGTCCAGTGGGGGTCATATCCCGGAGCGGGACCCTTACCTACGAGGTGGTCTACAGCCTGACAGAGAACGGCATGGGGCAGTCCACCTGCGTCGGCATCGGCGGTGACCCGGTCATCGGCACCGGCTTCGTCGAGCTGCTTGATATGTTCGAAAAGGACCCGGGAACCGACGCCGTGGTCCTCATCGGCGAAATAGGAGGCGGCGCAGAGGAGGAGGCGGCCGAGTTCATGAAAGACAATTTTTCTAAAAAGGCGGCTGTTTTCATTTCGGGCCGGACCGCCCCGCCGGGGAAACGGATGGGGCACGCAGGGGCAATCATCTCCGGCGGAAAGGGCACGGCCGAGGCAAAGGTGTCGGCGTTCCGTGATATCGGGGTGCCGGTGGTTGACCGCCCGGACCAGATCCCCGGGGCCCTGAAAGATTTATAAATATACGCCATGTTCAACAACAATCTTGAATACATAGAAGAGATTCTGCCGCCTGACGATCAGGACACCCTGGAGGAGATTTTAGAGAACCGGGCCGAGTGGTACTCCACCGGCAGGGAGGAGACGGCGGCCCCGGTCCCGGACCAGGTCTACCGCCAGTCCCGTGTGGACAGCCTCCTCTGGGCCTTTCGCGACATCGGCCACCTCTACGCCGACCTGAACCCTTTGGGAGAATCTTTCGTAAAAGATTTCACCCGCATTGCCCAGTTCCAGGAGGAAACATACCAGTCCCTGAAGCCTGAAGATTTCGGCCTTACCGAAGACGATCTCGACCGGGAATTCTTTCCCGGGAAGTACATGGGAAAGAAGAAGCTTCCCCTCCGGGAGATTCTCGAACGGTTCAGGAAGACCTACTGCTCCACCGTCGGGGCCGAGTTCCTTCACATCCAGAACCGCGATTTACGGGAGTGGCTCCTGGAACGCGTGGAAGGTTCCCTGAATACAACAGAGTTTACCGATGAACAGAAGAAACAGGCCCTGAGAGATCTCATCGAGAACGAGGAGTTCGAGAACTTTCTCCACAAGAGTTTCATCGGCCAGAAGCGGTTTTCCTCCCAGGGCGGCGACGTGATGATCCCCGCCCTCCACTACCTGGTTGACCGGGCCATCGACCATAAGATCGAAGAGATAGTCATGGGGACCAGCCACCGGGGACGGCTCTCAATCCTGAACCAGATACTCCATAAAAGACCGGGGGAGATCTTCCGCCTCTTCGGCGAAGACCTTGACACGGTGGTGCCCGGCATGGGGGACGTGAAGTACCACCTTGGCTACTGCACGACCCACAAAAACGAAAACGGGGGCTCTCTGCAGATTACCCTCCTGCCGAATTCGAGCCACCTTGAGTCGGTGGACGCAATAGTGGAAGGGAACGCCCGGGGCCTCCAGGACCTCCGGGACGACGACGACGGGAGGAGGACCCTGCCGGTACTCCTCCACGGGGACGCCTCGTTCCCGGCCCAGGGGGTCGTGGCCGAGACCCTGAACCTCTCCCGCCTGGAGGGGTACTCCACCGGGGGCACGGTGCACATCATCATAAACAACCAGATCGGTTTCACCACTTCCACCACCAGGGGGCGATCCGGCCTGAATCCGACCGACATCGCCAAGTCGCTGCCGATACCGATATTTCACGTCAACGGCGACGACACGGAGGCGGTCCTCCACGTCATTGACACCGCCCTTGAATACCGCCAGACCTTTCACCGGGACGTGGTGGTGGACATATTCTGCTACCGGAAGTACGGCCACAACGAGGGTGACGAACCGTCATACACACAGCCGGTGATGTATTCTCTCATTGAAAAGCACAGGGGCCTGGCGGAGATCTACGAGGAACAGCTGGTAGAGTCCGGAACCATCTCGGAAGATACGGTCGATACCTGGCGGAATGAGTTCAAGGACTCGTTCCGCAGCACCCTCGAGAAAGTGAAGGACAAAAAGTCGGAGTTCTGGGACGAGAAGAAAACGGAAAAGAAGAAAACAGAAGATCCTGATACCGGGGTCGACGAGGAGACACTCAGGAAGATCATCGATATCGCCACCACGGTACCTGATGAACTGGATCTTCACCGGCGGCTGAAACGGATCATCGAGAAGAAGCGGAAATCCTTTGACGAGAACTCCAACGTAGACTGGGGGCTTGCGGAGACCCTTGCCATGGGGAGCCTTTTGCTGGAGAAGACACCGGTGCGCCTGAGCGGCCAGGACAGCGAGCGGGGTACTTTCTCCCACCGCCACCTGGTCTGGTGGGAGGTGGAGAAGGAGGACTGCTGCCACTACATCCCCCTGTCGAGCCTCTCGATACACCAGGCCGACTTTAGCGTGTACAACAGCCCCCTGTCGGAATACTCGGTCCTGGCATTCGAGTACGGCTACGCCGTAGCACGCCCGGACGCCCTGGTGATGTGGGAGGCCCAGTTCGGCGACTTCGTGAACGGGGCCCAGATCATCATCGACAACTACCTGATCGCGGCCAAGACCAAGTGGGCCGTGAAGAACGGGCTGGTCCTGCTCCTTCCCCACGGATACGAGGGGATGGGCCCCGAGCACTCGAGCGCCCACATGGAGCGGTTCCTGCTCCTCTGCGCCGAGGAGAACATGCAGGTATGCAACGTCTCCACCCCGGCCCAGTACTTCCACCTGCTTCGGCGGCAGAAAAGGGCCGCGTCGGAAATCCCCCTGGTTATCTTCACCCCGAAGAGCCTCCTCAGGCACAAACTTGCCGTGTCCCCTCTGGAGGAATTAACCGGCGGCAGGTTCAGGAGTATCGTTGACAGGGTGGAAGATCCCGGCATCAAACGCCTCATATTCTGCACCGGCAAGATCTATTACGACCTGTACGAAAACAGCGACGAAAAGACCGGAACCGAGACCGGAATAATCACCATAGAACAGCTCTACCCCTTCCCGAAGGATGAAATAGCCGCGGTGATAGAAAAGTACGGGAAGGTAAAAGAGTACCTCTGGGTCCAGGAGGAGTCCCGAAACCGGGGGGCCTGGTATTACATGAAGGACCGTTTCTCGGAGCATTTCCCGGACATATACATAAAGTATATCGGGAGGACCAAGTCCGCGAGCCCGGCAACCGGTTCCCCGAGGCAGCACAAAGAGGAACAGCAGTCGATATTATACGCGGCAATAAAAAACCAGAGGCAGAATTGACCTATGAAAGAAGAAGTGAAAGTACCGTCAGTCGGCGAATCGATAATGGAGGGTGTCCTCATCGCCTGGCTCAAGGATACCGGTGATTTCGTGAAAGATGACGAGGACCTCTACGAGTTCGAGACCGAGAAGGCGAGCATCGTGGTCCCCTCCCCATTTGAAGGGAGACTGGAAATCCTCGTGGAAGAGGGGACCGAGGTCGAAGTCGGCCAGGTCATCGCCACCATCGACACTTCGGGCAAACCGGAAGAAAAAGATGAAAAGCTGGACAAGAAAGAAAAAGAAGAAGAGAAACAACAAAAAGAAAAGGAACCTGATAAAGAGGAGAAACCGGAAAAAGAAAAAAAGGATAAGAAAGAAGAGGTAAAGGAAAAGAAAAAACCGGCCCCGGAAGGGGACCTTTCCCCTGCCGCGCGGCGCGTCGCCGAGGAAAAGGGGATCGACACCGACAGTATAGAGGGCACCGGCAGGGACGGCCGCATAACAAAGGAAGATCTCCTCAAGGCGGAAGGCGGGGATGAGAAACCGAAAGAGAAGCCGGACAAGCAGAAAAATACCGAACAGGAAGAGCCGGAAGGGAATTACCGGACTGAAAAAATGTCCCTGGTGCGTAAGTCCATAGCGAAGCACCTGGTCGCCTCCCGGCAGGAGGCCGCCCACCTCACCACCTTCAACGAGATAAACATGGAGCACCTCATGGAACTCCGAAAGAAATACCAGGATGAGTTCCAGAAAAAGAACGACATAAAGCTCGGGTTCATGTCGTTCTTCGTGAAGGCATCGGTGGAGGCCCTGAAGGCGTTCCCCATGGTGAACGCCCGAATAGAGGGGGAGAATATCGTCTACTACGAGTTTTACGACATCGGGGTGGCGGTCTCCACCGACCGGGGCCTGATCGTGCCGGTGATACGGAACGCGGACACTCTCTCCTATGCCGAGATAGAGCACGAGCTCGCCGACCTGGCGGACCGGGCGAAACAGAGGAAGATAACCCTGCCGGAGCTCCAGGGGGGGACCTTCTCCATCACCAACGGGGGAATCTTCGGTTCCCTCATGTCCACCCCCATACCGAACCATCCCCAGCCGGCGATTCTCGGAATGCACGCGATCCAGGAGCGCCCCATCGCGGATAACGGCCAGGTGGTCATAAAGCCTATGATGTACGTGGCCCTCACCTACGACCACCACCTCATCGACGGGCGGGAAGCGGTGAGTTTTCTCTACCGAATACGTGAATATATCGAGGATCCTGAACGGATGCTCTTCAAAATATAGAAGGAGTTTTACTAATGGCAGACAATTCACAATTCGACCTCATAGTTATCGGTACCGGCCCCGGGGGATACACCGCGGCCATACGGGGGGCCCAGCTCGGCCTGAAGACCGCGGTCGTCGAGAAGCGCGAAACCTTCGGCGGTACCTGCCTCAACGTGGGGTGCATTCCGGCCAAGGCCCTTCTCGACACCACCGAGCTCTATGACTCCATAAAATTCGGCGCCGCGGACCACGGCATCATCGTGAAGGACCCGAGGTTCGACCTGGGAAAGATCATGGAGCGGAAGCGGGAAACGGTTGAACGATTTACCAAAGGGGTTGCACTCCTTTTAAGGGAAAACAGGGTCGCCACCTTCAGGGGCACCGGCACCATCCCGGAGCCCGGAAGGGTGAACTTAACCGACGGTGAAGATTCCGGCGAAGAACTTGCCGCTAAGAACATACTCATCGCCACCGGGAGCGTGCCTGTGGAAATTTCCCACCTCCCCTTTGACGGGAAACATATCATCAACTCGGACCAGGCCATGTCCCTGGAGGAGGTTCCCGGAAGCCTTCTCGTTGTCGGGGCCGGGGCCATCGGCCTCGAGATGGGCAGCATCTGGTTTCGCCTCGGGAGCGAGGTGACGGTCATCGAACTTATGAAGCAGATTATCCCGGAGGGAGACGCCCAGGTGAGCAGGAGTCTCATGCAGCTCATGAAGAAAAAGGGGATGGCCTTTTCCCTCTCCACGGAAATCACGGAATTTTCAAAAAAGGGTGGAAAAATAAAACTGTCCGGCAAAAATGATAAAGGTGAAGATGTTTCCTTTTCCGGCGACCGGGTCCTCGTGGCAGCCGGCCGAAGGCCGTTCTTCGAGGGCCTGGGCATGGAGGACCTCGGGGTCGAAATGACTGACAAAAAGCGGATTAAAGTCAACGATCGCCTCGAGACCAGCGTTAAGGGGATCTTCGCCATCGGGGACGTCATCGAGGGGCCGATGCTCGCCCACAAGGCCGGTGACGAGGGAATCGCCGTTGCCGAAACCATTGCCGGAAAGTCCGGCCACGTAAACTATGACACTATCCCGAACGTGGTCTACACCTGGCCCGAGGTGGCTTCGGTCGGCAGAACCGAGGAATACTTAAAGGAACAGTCCATACCCTATAAAAAAGGGACCTTCAATTTCAGGATTAACGGAAGGGGGGTCACCTCGGGGAACGTGGACGGTTTCGTCAAGATACTCTCCCATGAAGAGACCGACCGGGTCCTGGGGGCCCATATTCTCGGGCCCTGGGCGTCTGATCTCATCTCGGAAATCGTGACGGTCATGGAGTTCAGCGGGAGCTCCGAAGACATAGCGCGGATTGTACACGCGCACCCGACCCTCAGCGAGGCGGTGAAAGAGGCCGCCATGGACGTGGAGGACCGGGCAATACACACGCCGCCGAAAAAAGGTTCGCGGCAGGCGTAACAGGAGGAAGAAATGGAAAAACCGGAATACGCAAAAGGCCTGGAAGGGATCATCGCGGCTGAAAGCGGAATATGCAGGATAGACGGGGCCACCGGCAGGCTCTACTACCGGGGGTACTCGATCGAGGACCTGGCTGAATACTCAGATTTCGAGGAGGTCACCTACCTCCTCCTCTACGAGAAACTGCCGGATAAAGACGAACTCGAGACCTTCCGCAAGAGGATGCGGGTCAGCAGGGACCTGGATCCGAACATACGGGAGATGATTAAGAACTTCCCCCCGAACGGAAAACCGATGGAGCTCCTCCAGGCGGTGATCTCGTACCTGAGCGGGTACATCGGCCACCGGATACAGCACTCGGCTACCTGCAATTGTAGAGATACCCTGCACCAGGTGGTACAGCTCGCCAGCGTGGTGGCCACCTACAAGCGCTTCAAAGACGGCAAAGAATACGTGGAGCCGAAACTGGATCTCTCCCACGGGGCCAACTTCCTCTATATGATGCACGGGGAAATACCGGACGAGGACGAGGGGCGAATAATGGACGTGAGCCTGCTCCTCCACGCGGAACACGGGTTCAACGCTTCGACCTTTACCTCCCGGGTCGTGGCTTCGACCATGTCGACCTGTTACAGCAGCATATCGGCGGCCATCGGGGCCCTGTACGGTTCGCTCCACGGCGGGGCGAACGAAAAGGTCCTGGACATGCTCGACGAAATCGGGTCTATCGACAACGTGGAAAAGTGGCTCGCCGAAGCCATGGAAAAGAAGAAAAAGGTGATGGGCATGGGGCACCGGGTCTATTCTGCCAAGGACCCGAGGGCCATCATAATAGAGAAATACCTTGAAGACCTGTCCAAGAAGAAGAACGACTCCAGGGATTTCGAAATACTGAATAAGCTCGAAGGGGCGGCCCAGCCGTACCTGGCCACGAAAGACAAGCCGATTTACCCGAACGTGGATTATTTTTCCGGATCAGTGTATAAGCTCCTGGGCATCCCAAAGGAGCTCTACACGCCGATTTTCGCAGTGGGTCGGGTCGCCGGCTGGCTGGCCCATATCCTGGAACAGCGCAAGGACAACCGGCTCTACCGGCCCAAGAGCTTCTACGTCGGCCCGGAACCGCTGTCGTACGTGCCGATGGAGAAACGGTGAGAAAAGGGACCCTCCACAGGTACCCTTTTCAAAAGTTCGGAAACCTGGCAAAAATCTGGTGGATCAGGATAGATTCCGAAATATTGTACAAAATATTATGGAACAGTCTTCAGGGGGCTTCTGAAAACTCATTTTTAGAAGCCCCCTGAGGTGCACAACGTCTGATAAAACCAGTATTTAAAATCAATGCAGCTTGAAAAGTTTTAATTGTAAATCTTTGATAGCCTTATAATGCTTTCCATTCGAAGAAGTCAGAACAAGATTATTTTCAACTGCTGTCGCAGCAATGACGGCGTCACCCGCCCTGATTCCCGTTGATAAAGAATACTCTTCAATGTAAATAGATGCCCTGTGTCCTATATTTTCAGTTAATGGCAATGTTAAGAAGTCAAAATCATGGAGAAAATTTTGAATTACTGAATGCTGCTTTTTATTCTCCGCTCCCTGGAGTAATTCCATATAAGTATATATAGAGACATATCTTCCATCTGTTTTTTCAATTAAACGGGCGGCTTTTTCATTTCCTCTCTGTACCCATATGAGAATATCTGTATCAAACAGCATTACTGCGATTACTCCGTATAATATCCATTTCCTCATCAACAGTCATTTCGTTCTTTTTATTCATTCCAAAAAAAGGATGATTCTCTACTTTCTGCTTTTCGTTTTTTCCCACAGGATTTATTACTCCCTTCACTTTCCCATGATAAAGAATTGTTACTTTTTCATTCCGATCAAGGGCCTTTAAGATATCCTTCATTTTATAGCGCAAATCTACAATTGTGGCTTTCATTTTATACCTCAAAATAAATGTATAGTATTATTATACATTTTATCATAGTGAGTGTCAATAAAAAAAGGTCACCCGTCACAGGCACCCTCGTCTCTTTCCAAGAATCTGCAGTTCACTCGCAGTGACCTATACTTAAAAGTTGACCACATTCTATTATGCCGCGCAAGCATGACCGTGCACGCACGGTATTGACAGAGATTCCTCATGGGGGGATGAGCCGCTTATCAGGGCCACCGAGTAATTAATTTATGACAGGGTATTTTCTTCTTCTCTGCTTCTGTAATCGCTTTCTCCGTTACCGCCCTGAGAAAGGCGCGTTCCGTTTCCAATAAGGAAAGTGTCGATGAAGCTATGGTTTCCTGCTCGTTTAAATGAAACTTTCCGTGTAAACGGCGCTTGAGGGGGCCGCTGGGGTGCAGGGGGCTTTCGGCATAAAGCCCCCTGCAATGAGGTTTGAATTGTCTGTTACTTAAACTGATCCGTCTCCGTGGACTCATTCATGGCCCCGACGGAGGATCCCCCCTCGGTAACGGCGTCCATGACCCGGTCGAAGTAGCCGGTGCCCACGAACTTCTGGTGGGTGGTGGCCATATACCCGTCCTCTTTTCCGAACCTGAACTCCTCCTGCTGGAATTTCGAGTAGGCGGCCATGCCGTGCTTCCGGTAGTTCAGGGCAAGTTCGAACATCCCAAGGTTCAGGGCGTGGAAACCGGCCAGGGTGAC
>CAZEPS010000050.1:0-20079 GCA_964514165.1 uncultured Leptospirales bacterium | reverse complement strand
GGCTCTCCACCGTGTTTGAACTGATGTTGAGCTTTTTCGCTATTTCCTTGGCGCTGTACCCGTTGCCGATGAGCTGAAAAATCTCGAATTCCCTGTCGCTGAGACCCTCCACCGATATACCCTCGGCGGAACTGGTCCCCTTGATGAGTTTACTGACGATCATTTTCTGGAGATCCTCGCTGATGTAGAGTTCACCGTTCATGACGCAGCGAATCGCGTCCGTGAGATGGAGGGAGGCGATCTCTTTCATTATATAGCCCTTTGCGCCGGCCTTCATGGCCCGCTCGCCGTAAATCGACTCATCGTGCATCGACATGACCAGGATCTGGACGCCGTGAAACCGTTCGTTGATCGCCTTGACCAGGTCAATGCCGCTGATGCTCCCCTTCAGGGTGATGTCGACGATTGCGACGTCCACGTCCTTTTCGTTCAAAATCTTCATGGCCTGGTCCGCGTCTGAGGCGGTACCGCAGAGTTCCAGGTCATCGGTCTTGCTGATGATCTGCTCGACCCCGTCCCGGACGATGGAGTGGTCGTCGACAATCATAACCTGTATGGCGGTATTTTTCATGGCTATCCGGTTTTTATGAAAATGACTTGAACAGGTGAAGTATAGCTTAATCTATTCATCTGTCAATTTAATTTTCTATCCCGGCAGGCCTGCCAGGGTCATATCCTGAGGGTGACCAGTATCCTGAAGCCCCCTGATACACCGGCGCCGTACTCTATCTGGGCCCCGATGAGATTTGCCCGGTATTTCATTATCCGGAGCCCCATCCCCCCGGAGAGGTCGGTGTTGTCAACCCCGGTTCCGTCGTCCTCGATGGACATCATCAGGAGATTGTCATCCAGGGACAATTTTACCACTATGGAATTCGCGGTGCTGTGCTTAATGGCGTTATTGATGGCCTCCCTGGCGATATAATACAGGTTGGCTGCGACATGGGTGTCCTCAACAATGATGTCACCGTCCTGTGAAAAACTGCATGAAATGATGAAGACCTTCTCTATCTGGGAAATCATCTCCTCAACCGCCGAGGCGAAACCCTTCCCCTTCATCTCAATGGGGCTCAGCATCCGGGATATGCTCCTGGTCTTCATGACCGCCTGGCGAACCAGGGTATCAATCTTGTCGATGTCCCCTGCCAGGGGGTGGGACTCCTTTTTCAGCTCCTGCTTTATCGTCTGGACGAGAAAGGTGGCCCCGGTGAGTACCTGCCCCAGGTCGTCGTGGAGGTCCCTGCCGATGCGGAACCGCTCCTCCTCGATAATCGAGGACATCTCCCTCTGGAGCTGGCGGACCTCGGTAATGTCCTCCAGGATGGTTATGAAGCACTCCCTGCCCTCAAGGATGATGACCTCGCCTGAAAGGGAGAGGAGGTACTCGCCGCCGCGGTCGGTAGACAACGTAATCTCCAGGTTCCGGACGCTCCCCTCGCGCCTGATGGTATCGGTCATCGTCTTCCAGTCGGGGTGGCTGATTGTTATGCCGATATCCCGAAGTTTCCGCCCCGCGGCCTCATCCCTTGTCATGTTGACGAAACCAAGGAACCGGTCGTTCACCTCGATAATTCGGGCGGTGCTGAGCTCAAAGATTATTACGATATGGGGGCTCGCTATAAAGGCCTTGGAAAACTTTTCCTCCGAGGTGCGAAGCCCCTCCTCCGCCCTTTTCCGTTCGGTAATGTCCCGGGCTATACCAAGGACAGACCTCGGTTCCCCATTATCATCCTTAAGTACGGCGGTGTTAAGTTCTATGGGAAATCGCGAGCCGTCTTTCCTGACCATGGTGTACTGACGTTCCCTGATATCTTCATCCTTCATTGATCTGTAGAAGTTGGATCGCGCCCTCTCCATGTCCTCCGGAGAATAGAAGTCAAGGATTTTTGTCCCGATTATCTCATCACTGCTCTTCAGGCCAAGCATATCGAGAACACGCTGAGAGGCGTAGGTAACGACGCCGTCAATGGTAACCATGATAACCGCGTCAGGGGATGCCTGGACCATGACCCGGTAGAGTTCCTCCGATTCCCGGAGGGCCCGCTCGGTCTCCTTGTAGTCGGTGATGTCGCGGATAGACTCTATGGCCCCGATGACGTTCCCCTCCACGTCATAGAGGGGTCCCGCCTTGCCCCAGAGGTAAATCGGGGTCCCGTCGGGAAGGATGACTTCCGTCTCGACGAAATAAGAGTCCCCCTCCCGTTTCAGATAGTTATACATCTTTCCCAGCTCCTCGTCAGGACTAAAAACCATGTTTATCATCATCGGTCGCCGCGTCCCGTAAAGGGGAATGGCATATTCATAATCACCCTTGCCGACCATATCACGCTCTTTGAAGCCGGTCATTTCCTCGATGGCCCGGTTCCAGGCGATGATCGTCCCGGAAGCATCGATGGCGAAGGTGGCCACCGGCAGAAAATGGATAATCTCGTATAAGCGCTGCCTGCTGTCAATGAGGGCCTTCTCAGCCTCTTTCCGCTCGGTGATGTCACGCATAACGACGGCGATGTTGTTCGGCTCGTCGGTTTCCGGGTTCCTGGTCAGAAACACGTTGTAATCAACGTCGATGGGTTCGCCGGTCTTAAAATGCCTCAGGCGGCCCTCGCCCCGGGAAATGCCGGTTTTCATCATCTCCGTGATCACCTGTTCCTCGAGTTCACTCCGTTCCGGTTCTTCAACATAATCAAAAATGCTGGTATGCTTATACTCTTCTTCGCCCAGGCCGACGATTTCCAGGCCCGCGCGATTCAGATAAATCACCTCACCGTCCAGGGAGGCGATCCCGATGAAGTCCCTGCTGTTCTCGATAATGGAAATCAGCCGCCGCTGCTGGGCCTGGGCCATGATCCGGTCCACGATGTCCCGGGCGAAGGCGCAGTTGTACCCCCGCCCCTCGAACTCGACGTAGTTGCCGGTCACCTCCACCGGGAGGAGCCATCCGTCTTTCGTGCGGAGCCTGGAGAGCCGGGTGGCGGAAACCAGTTTCTTCAGCTTTTCCCATTGATGGGGCCATGATTCCTCTGTTATGGATGAGTCAACATCCCGGATATTCAGGGAGAGGAGCTCATCCCGTTCATACCCGAGGTAGCGGCAGGTCGCCTGGTTGACATACACGATATCACCGTCAGAGTTCATCCAGAAGGCCGCGTCCCCGGCACGATCAATGGTGAACTGGGTGAAATGGAGTTCCCTCTCGAACTTTTTCCTGTCGGTGACGTCCGACATGACCCCGCTGAGCCCGAAAAAACCCTCGTCGTTGAAGACCGGTTTGCTGGAACAACGGAACCACCTGGTCTCGCCCCCTTTCGTCACGACCCGGAACTCAATGGATTCGGTTATTCCCCTTTTGCATTCGTTGAACTTCCCGAGAACGTGTTCCAGGTCATCCCCGTGAATAATACTGAAGAGTTTCTGTCCCTGGAGTTCCCCGTGGGAATAACCGAAATACTGTTCCACCTGGCGGCTGATGAAAGTAATGTTCCCGTCCCGGTCGAGGGAGAACACTATATCGTTAATGTTTTCCACCAGGTTCCGGTACTTTTCCTCGCTCTCCCTGAGGCGCCTCTCCATCTCGTTCTTGTAGATGGCGACCTCGATGGCAGAAAAGACCTCGTAATGGTTCACCGGCTTCAAAATGTAGCCGTAGGGTTCGGTTTCCTTGGCCCGGTTAAGGGTATATTCGTCCGAGTGGGCGGTGAGGTAAATGAGCGGGACATCGTATCTTCTTTTAATCTCCCTTGCCGCCGCAATACCGTCCATCTCTCCCTCAAGGACGATGTCCATGAGGACCAGGTCCGGGTGTTCAGATTCAATAAGGGCCAGGGCCTCTTCCCCCGTGGCGGCGGTCCCGGCGACGTCATATCCCCTTTCTTTCAATAATCTCTCGATGTGCAGAGATATGAGAGTCTCATCCTCAACGATGAGAATCTTCGGTTTTTTCATGGTAGTACCCGGCTTTGTTATAATCCAGGGAACCTCTATTAATTAAACAAGAGGTTCCCTTTGGAGTACGTATTTTGGTTTAAATCGGTTTTATCCCTTTTAAAATATGAATAAAACCGATTTATAGAAGTACCCTCTAGTGCGATGGAACAAATATACACAAACGGAATCGTTTTGCAATCGTTTAATCCATCATAAAGATTTGACACTTCCTGAAAATACTGTTACTTCTTAAAAATAACAGCAGCGGGGTGAATCCAGTCACAAGCGGTCATAAGATCCCCTCTTTTCGAAACTTAATCATGCTGTTGGACTTTTACAGGGCACAGGGGGAGAAATAATGAACAGCGCCACGGTAATCGCCGAAATCCTGAAAGACCACAAGGTCGATTTTATATTCACCCTCTGCGGAGGGCACATCGCCCCGATCCTGGTGGAGAGCAAAAAGGCAGGCATACGGATAATAGACGTCCGCCACGAGGCGAACGCCGTGTTCGCCGCGGACGCCGTGGCCCGGCTCACCGGCGTACCCGGCGTGGCGGTGGTAACTGCCGGGCCCGGGGTCACCAATACCGTAACCGCGGTCCAGAACGCGAAGATGGCCCAGTCCCCGGTCACCATCTTCGGCGGTGCCCCGGCCACGGTCCTCAAGGGGCGGGGCTCTCTTCAAGATATCGACCAGATTTCAATTCTGAAATCGATCGTGAAAGAGACCTACACCATCGGGAGGACCTGCGACATCGTGCCGGTCATCGAAAACGCCTTCGCCCTCGCCGGGTCAGGGGTCCCGGGGCCGGTGTTCGTCGAGGTCCCCATCGACCTCCTCTACGACGAGTCCCTTGTGAGGGAATGGTACGGCGACAAGAGCGGAGACGTCAGGAAAAAGGGACTCAAAAACAGGCTCCTCAAGTGGTACCTGAAACGGCACGTTGACCGAATCTATACGTGCGACCTCGGGAATATGGGGCCGAAGAGAATCGAGGCGGCGGTCCCCGGCATCAGGGAGAATGACGTCAGGTACGCGGCGGATCGGATCAGGGAGTCACAGCGGCCGGTCTTCATCATCGGGAGCCAGGCCATGTCCCACCACTCCCCCCCGGAAGACCTGGTGAAAGCGGTCAACGATATGGGCATCCCGGTCTTTCTCGCCGGCATGGCCCGGGGGCTTATGGGGAAAGACCACCCCCTCCACATACGGCATAAACGGTCCAGGGCCCTGAAAGAGGCGGACCTGGTCCTCCTCGCGGGAATGCCGAACGACTTCAGGCTCGACTACGGCCGTTCCATCAGCTCCCGGGCATACCTCATCTCGGTGAACCTGGACAGGAATGATCTGAAAATGAACAGAAAGCCCCATCTCGGCATACTCTCGAGCCCGGTCCGGTTTCTCATACTCCTGGCCGGGGAGCTCGGGCCCAAATCGGGGATTGACCCATGGATAAAACAGCTTCACGGCCGGGACGAAGGCCGTGACCGGGAAATAATTGAAACAGCGAAACAAAAGACCGGGAACGTCAATCCCCTCCACTTCCTCATGGAGCTCGAGAAGCAACTTGACGAAAAGAGCGTCATCGTCGCGGACGGGGGAGATTTCGTTGCCTCGGCGTCGTACATCCTCAAGCCCCGGGGGCCCCTGGACTGGCTCGACCCCGGGGTCTACGGGACCCTGGGGGTGGGGGGAGGGTTCGCCCTGGGTGCGAAGCTCTGCAGGCCCGGCTCCGAGGTCTGGATCATCTACGGTGACGGTTCCGCCGGGTACAGCATCAAGGAGTTCGACACCATGGTGCGCCACAACGTCCCGGTCATCGCCGTGGTGGGGAACGACGCCGGGTGGACCCAGATAGAGCGGGACCAGGTGGAGTATCTGGAGGACGACGTCGGGACACAGCTCAGGCATACCGACTACCACACGGTTGCAGAGGGATACGGGGGAAAGGGATACCTCATCAAAAGCAAAAAGGACATACCGAAGGTTCTGAAAGAGGCGAAGAGAACCGCCCGGAAAGGAAAGCCGGTCCTCATAAACCTTCTTATCGGCAAGACCGATTTCCGCAAGGGGTCCATCTCGATGTAGGTCAGGGTTACAGGGCGCCTATCTGCTCCACCACCGTGGCCTCATAGGGGGAGAGGGTCATTGAGAGGGTGGTAAAATGGGTATGGGGAAACCGGTGGGTGGAATGGATGACCTCCCACTGGGCCCGGTCCCCGAGATTAATCTTCTTTTCGTTCCCGGTGAAGTTCAATACCACGAAGATCCGTTTTTCACCCCAGGTGCGGAAATACCCGAGGACCCCTTTTCGTCCCTTGAGAACCGGCTCCCATTCACCCTTCTGGAGCACCTCGTGCTCTTTCCGTATCGCTATGAGGGCCCGGTAATAGTTCAGGAGGGAGTACCGGTCGGCCCTCTCGGACTGGACGTTGAGCACGTTGTAGTCAGACCCCACCGGGAGCCACATCCTCCCCCCGGTAAAACCGGCGTTCGCTTCAGGGGTCCACTGCATCGGGGTACGGGAGGCGTCGCGGCCGGCGAAGAAGGGCCAGTACCGCTTTCCCAGGGGATCGCAGATGTCCTTCCGGGGGATCTGGGTGTTGTTCTTCATCCCGATCTCCTCGCCGTAATAAATGAAGGGTGTCCCCTTCATGGTCAAAAGGAGGGTCGCCGCCACCTTGGCCCGTTTCATGCCGTCCCTGCCGTCGCCGTACCTGCTGATGCTTCTCGGCTGGTCATGGTTCGAAAGCACGTGGCAGGGCCATCCCTTTCCCGGAATAAGGTTCATCCATTTTTTGATGGCCTTGTAGAACTGGCGGGCGTTCCACCACCGGTACATGAGGGAGAAATCGAAGGCCAGGTGGAGCTGGTCTTCGCCGTTCCCGAGATGTTTCGCCGACAGGGCCGGGTCCCCCGGAGGCATGGTGAAGACCTCCCCCACCGCCATCCGGTCATCGTAGACGTCGAGCACGTTCCGGAAATCCTTAAGCAGATCGTGGGTCTCGGGCCGGTTCCGGTCGTACTTGTGCTTCTGCAAAAAGACCGGGCCGATGGGGCCGAGAAAGATAGGGTTGTTCCGAAAGTGCCTGTCCTTGATGAACCAGTTCACCACGTCGAGGCGGAAGCCGTCAACCCCGCGGTCGAGCCAGAAACGCACCACGTCGAACATGGCCTCCTTGAGCTTCTTGTTGCGCCAGTTGACGTCGGGCTGTTCCTCGAGGAAGGAGTGAAGATAGTACTGGCGGGTGAGCTCGTCCCACTTCCAGGCGCTCCCCCCGAAGACAGAAAACCAGTTGTTCGGGGGCTTGTCCCGTTTCCCGCTCCGCCAGATGTACCAGTCCCGCTGGGGGTGGCTTCTCGACGACCGGGAATTGAGGAACCAGGAATGCAGGTGGGAGGTGTGGTTCATCACCAGGTCCATGATGACGCGGATACCCCGCCGGTGGGCCTCTTCGATGAGTCTGAGAAAGTCCTCCCTGGTCCCGAAGATCGGGTCAATTTCGAGATAATTGCTGATGTCGTAGCCGAAATCGTGCATCGGCGAGACATTAATAGGGGAGAGCCAGATCCCGTCGATACCCAGGTCAGCCAGGTAATCGAGCTTTTCAATCAGGCCGGGAAGATCGCCGATCCCGTCGTTATTGGAGTCGTAAAAACTCCGGGGGTATATTTGATACAGTACGCCGTGTTTCCACCAGACCCAGTCCATGTTCCGAAACCCGCAACCCCGTCTCAGTTAGTCGTGCCGGCAAGGTCAACATCCTTCAAAAACCGGGCTATTATCGAATCAGCCTGGTAATCGGCGGCCCGTTTCAGGGCTGCCTTCCTGAAGCCACCATGGAGCCTCCTGTTGCCGAAATATTCCCTGATGGCGTTCACCATCTCGGTCCTGGTCTTCACCAGGTAGCCGTTTTTGCCGTGGAGGATGATGTCCTTCGGCCCCTTGGTCTTGTACGCAACCACCGGCAGGCCGCAGCTCAGGGCCTCGAGGACCACGACCCCGAAGGTGTCAAACCGCGACGGCAGGAGGAGTATATCAGCGGCGGAATAGACCTCCGGGAGCCTGTCGTGGTCCACCCACCCGAGGAATATTCCCTCCGGGAGCTCCTCTTTCAGCTGTTTCTCCCGGGGCCCCATGCCGGCAATGGCGACCTTCACGTTCGGGAAGGCCTCTTTCACCTTGCGGTAAATCTGGGGGATCTCCATAACCCCCTTCTCGTGGCTTACCCGGCCGGCGAAGAGGAGCACCTGGTCGTTCTTGCCGACCCCGAAGATCTTCTCTTTGCTCGATTTCTTCGGACCGAAGCCCTCGTCCGCCCAGTGGGCCGTGAGATGGACCCGGGCCGGGTCGAAACCCATGTCCCTGCCGGTGAGCCAGGCCCGCTGATCGTTGTTGAGGACGAACAGGGAGTCGAACCCGCGGTAGAAGGCCCTGAGTATCCGCCTGAGCCTGCTCCGGTTCTGGTGATCGAAATTCAGTACTTTCCGGGCGAACATCATCCAGTCGGTATGGACATAGAAGTGGGCCGGCACCGTGTAGGCCGATTTCAGAAACAGGGTGATGAGACCCATCACCCCCTCGGTGGAGCAGATGAGCCGGTCGTATTCCCCTTCCTGGAATATGGTATGTATATCGAGCACGTCCGGTATCCGTATCGGCTGCTGCTCGTAAAAGGGGACCGTGAACTCGGCCAGGGGGGGCACCACGATGAGGTGATCATCGGATTTCAGTTTACTCGAGCAGACCAGGAGGTCTATCGGGAGCTTCCGCTTCTGGATCTCCTGGTGCATGGACCTGAGCACCATGGCGACCCCGTTAGAATCTTCCAGTGTATCAGTGAGCCAGAGCATCCTGCGGGGAAACTTGAGCCGGCCCAGTTGTTCTGAAAAAACGGCCAGGAGGTCCCTGGTATTGTACATCACCCGGGCGCTGGCGTATGACGACGCGAGGATGAGCGTGGACGCCAGGAAGGGAAAGGGGAGACCGTCGAGAAATTTCGAGAGGCTGAAGGACTTCAGCCCGTTTATGCCGGAGGATTTCCTCCGGGAACCGCTGCCCTGGATGTATTTCCGAACCTGGGAGGGGAGCTCCAGGGACTCAAACACGTTGTTAAGGTCAAGATCCCTGAGTTCATTGTCCTGGTTAAGCTCTTTCAGCTTTTTCGTCAGGCGCATGAAGAGGATCTCGTTCAGCTTTTCGTAGATAAAGTGAATCGAATCCTTGAAGGTCTTGACGATCTCCCGGGGATTGTCCCGCTTGACGGTGGCCAGCTCCGTGGCCTTGTGGAAAATGGGCCGGTAGATCTTCTTGACCAGGATCCTCTTCGTTAAACCGGGTACCTGCCCTTTGAAGCACTTGTGGAAGAGCTCGAGGAAGGTCATGGTCACCCGGTGCTGTTTCAGTTCCGCGAACCCGTTTGCTATCAGGAACGAGAGTATCTTCTCCTTCGATTCACCCTTGTGAAGAAGTATCCGCATCAGGCCGGGGTCCCCGATGTTCATGGCCACCTGGCAGAAGTAGTCGAGGAAGGTGGCGGTCATCTTCTCGCTATCGTTATATGAGCCATAGGGGGCCATGTCCCCCCGCTTGATTGCCTCCAGGGCGAGTTTTGAGCGGGTCATCAGCTTCAGCTTTTCGTTCAGGTCCTCGACGTAGAGCCGGGTGCCGGTAAGGCCGGTGAAGATACCCATGTGGCTGTCCGAACCCCCGGCCATGGCCTTCAGGTAGGGGTTGCGGCAGTACCGGTCCGCGGGGATCTTCAGTTTTTTCGAGAGCCGGTCTATGTTCTCTTTCGTGAGGGTCTCGAGCCAGATTTTCACCAGCATGTTCTGCCAGGTGTCCCGCTGGCCGTTCATCACCTCGAACCGCTCGAACAGCAGGGCCATCTTGTCGAAGAAATCCAGGGGAGGGACCCCCTTGACGCGGTAATAGTAGAGGGGATGGGCCCATATCGTGGGGATGTCATGCTCGTGGGTATATTCCTGGAATCTGTAGATATCGTATCTGAGATTGTAAAGCTCCTTCTCCTGCTTCGGGGTAAAGCCGAAAGTGAGGACATGGATCCCGGTCTTGTAGTCGGGAACCATGCAGCTGAATTCCGCGCCTGTCACCACGTCGAAACCCCGGTCCCTTAATTCGTAGCATGTCCTGGCGTTGTTGTGGTTCGTGACGGTAAAGGTGTCACACCCGTGGTTCTTCAAAACGTCGAGGAGATCATCGGTCGGCAGATAGGTCTCGGGAATGTTGAGTATCCTGCCGAGGACCTCATCAGGGGTGTTGCTGTTATGGTCATGGCAGTGGAGGTCAATGGTGAGCAGGTCTCTCTTCGGGAAACGCTTCTCCTGTTCAGAGAGAAAGGTGTTCAGTTCATTGACAAGTTCATTGTAAAAGGGGCGATCGTATTTCATTGTGAATCCTTGATATTGAGGAAATAGAATAACGCGTCAAATATAAACATTAATCCGAAAAAATCAAATTATTAATGATAAAACCATACGCATATATTCCTGTGAAGAAAATATAAATATACAATATAGATAATGTTATGAAAGCCCAAAGACGCCCGTGATTTGTGAAATGAGTTAAACAGGAAGGATACGGATCAGGCCGGAATTTCCAGCCTGATCACCATCGTGGCGGAAGTCGCTCTATCCCTTGTGATGAAGAAACATCAGGGTCATGTCGTCCATCTGGGTCTGCTTTTGCCTGAAATCCCTGAGATCGGTGAATATGGCGTCCTTGATTTCTTTCAGGCTTCTGTCCCTGTTCCGTTTGATGGAGTTGATAATCCCCTTGATGCCGAACTCCTCGCCCCTGACGTTCTTCTGTTCCTCGATGCCGTCGGTGAAGAGCATGAGAATATCGTCTTTCTTCAGCTTCAGGGTCCTCGCCTGGGGATTAATTGCCGGGGAGACCCCGACGGGTATGGTGCCCTCTTTCGAACCGATCCGGATGAGTTTGTTTTCCCGGTACAGGTAACTGTAGGAGTGCCCCATGTCATAAATGTCGGCGACACCGGTGGTTTCGTCGTAATCAACGAACAGGGCTGTCAGGAAGCGCTCTAATTCGAAGGCGTGTATCACGTAGCTGTTGAGCTTTTTAATGTATTCGACGACCCCGGTCCTGAAATCATACATGCTTGACATCCCGTTTATCAGGAAGGAGAGGAGGGCGGCCGACATACCCTTCCCTGACACGTCGCAGAGCGAAAGGAGCCATTTCCCGGGAGCGTACTGGTCGATGGAATAATAGTCTCCCCCCACGCCGCGGGCCATGAGGGAAGCCCCTATGATCAGGCTCTTGTCGTTCTCCTCGATCCGCTCCCTGTTGACTATCAGTGACTGGAGCTGTTTCGCCAGGGCCAGGTCGCGCTGGGTCATGTCTGAGAGGTACTTGAGCATGTCCATGTTCGAGAAAATCCCGGCGAATTTTTTCTCATCAGTCACCAGGAGGTAAAACCGGGTTGTTCCGACACCCAGGTCTTTGCCGATATCATCCGCGATGGAAAAAACGTTCCCCTGGTGGTGGAACTTTTTCGCCTTCTCGAGCACGGCCGTGTCAATGGTCTTCTTGGTATAGAGCTCTCTGCCGAAGGGCTTGCTGAGAAGGTTTAACAAATCCTTGGTCGGGATGATTCCCAGGGCCTCGCCGGTGCCGCTGTGTACAACCCCGATCACCTGTATTGCTTCGTTATTGAGCAGGTATCTCGACACCTCTTCAATACTCACATCGTGATGAACATAGTACAGGCTGCTGGCAATTTTGCCGATTGTTTCGCCGTGAATCGGCTCCTGCCGGTATACGCGGAGGATCGAATTACCGCCCGCGTCAATCGGGGCGCTATCGTTCCCGTTCCTCTCCATGACCGCCTGTGTGCTGTTCTGGTTCATATTTTCCTCCATTTAAGAAAATGACTTCACCAGCATGACTTCATTCCCTTTGGTGTTATATCGTATGTCGTCAAAAATGTCTTTCGTCATGGCAATGCCCCTGCCGTGGGTAAGAATAGTCGGTTCATTGCCGCTCTCTTTGGCATCACCAAGATACTTCCGGTACTCAAAACCTTCACCCTCGTCTGTTATTCGGTAAACGACCCGCTCCGCGTTGAAATAGTAATCTATGGCGACCCTTTTTGAGCCATATTCAGGGTTCTTCTGGCGTTCATTGATAAGGTTGAAATAATCATCGCTCTCCATGGCTTTTGACTTGTCCTGGAAGCTGATGTCGAGGTTCCCGTGTTCAATGGCATTGATTACCATCTCTCTCAGGGCGATGCGGATCATCTTCACCTCGCCCGATTCGACGAACTTGTGCAGGCTCCGGGTGAGCCGGTGGGATATTTCGTCAGCCTCGAAGAGGGAGTTCCCGATAACGAAGGCGCGGTGCTCGGACTCGAGCGAGCTGAGAAGGCTGTCTTTCGCGACAGAAGACGCGGTGCCGAGGATCTCCTTCTTCCCATCAATGTTGATGTACTGGAGCTTAATCTTCAATGTGCGCGGCTCGATGAGCCTCCTGGTCTTGAAGTCCGCCCTGAACTGGATCGGTTTCTTCTCTGCCGCGAAGTTGTCCAGCATTTCGTGCACCAGAGTACGGTTGAATAGTTCCCCGTCCCCGATCTCGTATATCAGGTCAATGAAGTTCCTGCCCTGGATCTCTCCCGGGGTTACCTTGAAGTGGTTCGCTACCGCCTCGTTGGCGGAAAGTATGTTCCACGATTCATCCATGGAAAAGATAATATCGTCGAGGCCCTCCACGATAAGACGGTATTTCTCTTCGGAAAGTTTCCTCACCCGGTGTGCCTCCATGAGGTCAGCGGTCTTCTCGTCAACCGTCTTTTCCAGGTGAAACCGCTCAGAGGATATCTTTGACACCAGGTTTATGCTGAGAAAGAGGGCCACCACGATAAGCCCGATAATCACGTAAAGAATGAAGTTCAGGTAATACCGGTTTATCTCGTCTATCCGGTCATTGGAGGCCGCCTTTATCCTGTGGACTATCCCGTCAATCCTGTCGAAAACCTCCCGGTCTCTGCCGTCAGCCTGGGAGAGAATCCAGGACCGGTTCCGGAAATTATACTCCTTTGCCCTTACCATGAGGGAAATGTACTGGTTCGATACCAGCCGGTGGGTCTCCCTGAGTTTCACTATGTCGCCGGGAATGGTATCGAGTTCGGCGCAGAGCCCCTTGAGATTGAAAAGCATGTCCTGGATCATGGTGTAGTGTTTCGAGAAGGAGTAATACCCTTCCTGGTACGTGGCATAGTCACTCCCCTCCCCCACCACCATTTTCCAGTCGGCAAACTGCTCCAGGAGTTCAACCTGGACGTCCCGGGCGAGATCGACAGCGTCAATATACTTCCTCGAATCAATGTGTGACTTGTATATCGAGTAGAAACCGATGGCCCCCGCAGAAATAATGAAAAAAAGAAGCAGGAAGAATCCGAACAGGATCCGTTGATCAGTTTTCTTTTTTTTGGCAGTCTTTTGAATATTCATGCGGTTCATGAAGATCTCTGTTCAGAACTTATTCATTAATGAGGAATCAGTTCATTTAAAGATTCAGTAATATTTCCATAAAGTTAATGTATATTACTGAAAATGGCCCACCATCCGTTTCAGAACGGAAAAAATGGAACCTACTGAACAAACATAAGAAATATGCTGAAAATAAAGATAAAGATTTATTAATTTTATTTTAAACATTTTGAATAATGAGGAAATCATACCCGGAAAGATATTTTCTGATGATAATGAAAGTAGTATTATGTCACTTCTGGGGTAAAATATCAAGAAAATGTAAGGAAAGTATTGCAGCTATATTCAAGTAAAATGGGGAATCTTTCCCCATTTTACACGGTGGATATATCAGGAAATTTCAATGTAACCGTAAAATGCGACATAATCCTTTATATGCTTCGCCTTTTCCTTTGGTTCATGGTAGGTCCAGGCCGCGTTTTTCGCCTCTTCCCCGTCCACCTTCAAGGTATAATAGCTGGCTTCGCCCTTCCAGGGGCAGGTGGTATGCAGGTCAGTCTCGGTGAAATGATCCCACCTGACCGAATCGGGAGGGAAGTAATGGCTCCCTTCCACCACGATGGTATCGTCGCTCTCCGCCAGGACCTCGCCGTTCCATACAGCTTTCATAGTATACCCCCTGTAGTTCATCATTCGCGGGAACAGGTATCCCGTTCCTTAAATTAATAGACTTGATGCAAAACTGGTTCTCATGTCATCGCGAGGAGTGAAACGACGAAGCGAACTCAAAGATTAATTTGATAATACCTCTTCATTACATGATACTGCAATGGTTTTCGGTACTTTGTTGAGAGATTGCTTCAGCTATTTGCAACTGCCTCGCAATGACAGTGAGTATTGCAACATGTTTAATATAGAGATTCCGGGCCGGGTAAAATGTTACAGGGGTTATCGGACGGTTAACCGTCAACCTGCCAGAGGGAATCGACAAAATAGCCCCTGGTGTCGTGAAAGTTATCCGCGACAGTAAACCCGGTGCGGTCAGCCAGGCTTCTGATGTCCTCTTCGTTGAACTTGTAGGACGACTCGGTGTGAATCGGTTCCCACATCATGAACTCGAAGTCCCGTTCCAGGTAATCGACGTGGACGGTCTGTTTTTTTAAACTCACCAGGGTGCTGATAATAGCGCCGGCCCGGGCGTCCCAGGTGCTGTAGAACTTGAAAGCGTTAAGGTCAAAGTCCCCCCCGAGTTCGAGGTTTATGCGCCGAAGAAGGTTCAGGTTAAACTCGGCCGTGACCCCCCGGGAATCGTCATAGGCCCGTTTGACCACGTCGATGTTTTTTTTCAGGTCAAAACCGATGAGCACATAGTCTTCCGGGCTCAGGGAACCGCGCGTTTTCGCCAGGAAGTCGATCCTGTCCCCCGGATCGAAATTCCCGATGTTGGATCCGAGAAAGAGGACCATGTTCCTCCCGGAATAATTACCTGAGATGTACGAGAGGCCCTCGAAATAATCGGTGACCAGTCCCTGGACAGAGAGCTCTGAGAACTCGTCTTCCAGTTCCCTGACCAGGTCACGCACCGCCTTTTCGGAAATATCGATCGGCACGTAGGTGAAATTAAGATCGCGATTCAGGAAATGCTGGAGGAGAATTTTCGTTTTCAGCCCGTCACCGGCCCCGAGCTCAACGAGGTTGAATTCATCGCCGGACACATGTTCAGCAATTCCGGCGCGGTGTCGGGTCAGGATCTCCTCCTCGCAGCCGGTCAGGTAATACTCGGGAAGGGCCATGATATCCTGAAAGAGCCGGCTTCCCCGGTCGTCGTAGATGTACTTGCTCGGCAGGTACTTGAGTTTTCTGGAAAGACCTTCCCGCACCTCTTCGGCGAACTCGTCGACATGATTGTCGTTATAGCGCGTACACTTCTTGTTGCTTGATTCTTTAGTTTCCATGGTTTTTATCTGCACGGCACAAATTGTATAATGTTTCTCGAGTCATTCACCAGTTCCTCGAACCGGCTTTTTACGTAATCGATATCCTCCCCGGTGATCTCTTTTCCAAGGCTGAGGCGCAGGGTGCAGTGGGCCTCCTCCTCGGTAAGCCCCATGGCGAGCAGGGTATGGGACGGTTTCGGGGAACCGGCCCTGCACGCCGACCCGGACGAAAAGTAGATTCCCTTCTTGTCCATGGCCATGACCACCGATTCCCCCCGGTAACCGGGAACAGTGATGCTGACGGTGTTCGGGAGGCGTTCACCCCGGGGGCCGTTTACCCTGCTTCCGGGGAAGATGCCCGCGAGGCCCTCCTCGAGGCGGTCCCGAAGGCCTTCAATCCGGACGCCGTCCCTTACCAGGGCATCCACGGAATCAGCCGCCCGGCCGAAACCGGCGATACCGGTGATGTTCTCGGTGCCTGAGCGGAGGCCCCATTCGTGGCCCCCGCCGCTCACCAGGCTCTCGAGGTCAATACCTTTGCCCACGTACAGGGCCCCGACACCCTTGGGCCCATAGATCTTGTGGGATGACACGGTCACCATGTCCGCCCCGATCTCCTCCACGTTCAGGGGGATCTTGCCGAAGGCCTGGACCGCGTCGGTGTGGAAGGGTATATCGGCCTCCCGGGCGATGGCAGCCAGCTTCGCCACCGGCTGAACAGCCCCGACCTCGTTATTGGCGGCCATTATGGTTATCAGAACGGTATCGTCCCGGATCGCCCGTGCCAGGCCGTCGCAGCTCACCAGCCCCTCACTGCTGACCGGAAGCACGGTAACATCGAACCCGTAGTTTTCGAGCCACCGGCAGGTGTTCAATACCGCCGGGTGCTCAACGGCGGAGGTTATCACGTGGCCCCCGGTCTTCATGTGTCTGAGGGCCGTGCCCTTGATGGCCAGGTTGTTGGCCTCGCTCCCGGAGCCGGTGAACACGACGCGCCGGGCTGTGCAGTTCAGGGCCCGGGCCACGCTCAGCCGGGCCCTGTCAACCCCGGCCCGTGCCCGCCGTCCGGCGTCATGTATGCTCGAGGGGTTTCCGTAAAGCTCCATGCTCTTCATCATGGCGTCCGCGGCCTCGGACGAGAGGGGGGTGGTCGCGTTATGGTCGAGGTAGATCTCTTTAACCGGCTCGAACTGTTCATCGACGTTCAGTTCATCCTCTGAGATCTCACCGGTTGTTATCGGTATGTCAACGTCCCTGGCCGATACCTTAACCACGTCACAGAGGAGGGACTTGTACACCGGGAACCCGGATATCGGGTCGTACTGGTTCAGGTCCGTGAGATCATTTATGTTGATGCCGCTCCACGCCTTCGGCCCCACGGGAGAACCCGACGCGTGGTTCGCCTCAATGGCCCCTTTCACTATGTCATCGGTTACGTATGCCCGCATGGTGACCGCCCCCCTGAGTGTGCGTATCGAAACCAGGTCGCCGGTGGAGATTCCCCGCTCCCCGGCGTCGGCACTGTTCAGTGTCACCGTCGGCTCGGGTCGTTCCTTCACCAGCCCCCTGATGCCCCGGTGCTGGGTGTGAAACCCGGTTCGCACCCGGGCCCCGGAATTGAACACCAGGGGATATTTCCCCAGCATGTCGGGGCGCGACCGGGGGCCTTCTTCAGGCTCGGTGTATACCGGCAGGGGATCATACCCGTACTCCTCGAGTATGGACGACGCTATCTCGAACTTCCCCGACGGGGTGTCGAAACCGGGCATTCCGTCTTTTCGGAGCAGGCCCTTCTCCCACTTCTTGTACTGCATCATCTCGGTTTCGATCGAGACCATACCGCCGGCCTCACGGACATCGTCGATGGTGAACCCGGACCCCTTGAGCACGTGGTCGTACAGCTCTTCCGTGGTCTGGGGGAACAGGCGGCCGTAGCCGAGGCGCTGTGCCAGCTCCGCCATGATGAAGACATCGCTCCGGGACTCACCCACCGGCTCGATCATCTTCTCCCTGATTCGGAACAGAGATCCGTAGGTCATGTATGAGTCGATCTCAAAGTAGGTGCACGCCGGGAGCACGACATCGGCGTAAGCGCAGTCGGCCGTGAGCTGTCGGTCAATACATACCAGAAAATCGAGCTCGTTCAGGGTCTTCCGCCATATTTGCGAGTTCGGCCACGAGGTGATGATCGATCCCCCCATGATAATAAGTGAGCGGATCTTGTAGGGATCGCCGTTCAGCACCGATTCAGGCAGGGCGATGGCGTGAGCCTCGTCGCGGTAGTCTATGTAGACCGGGAACTTGTCCCTGCCGAGGCGGATGCCGGTGTCAGGGTTTTCGACATGGCCCTCCCGGTTTATCGGAAAGCTGTTATTGTTCATGAGGAAACACCGCCCCCCGGGAACATCGAGCTGCCCGGCCAGGGCCCAGAGCACTATAGTGGCCCGTATCCCCTGGACTCCGCTTGAGCTGTACTCCATGCCGGTGTACATGTACTGGGAGACCCCCCTCGCCCGGGCCATGCGCCGGGCCAGTTCCACCACCTTTTCGGCCGGGATGCCGGTGATGTGCTCCACCACCGCCGGGGTAAAGTGCTGCGCGTACCGGGAGAACTCGTCGAACCCGACAGTCCAGTGCTCGACAAAGTCCTCGTCGTAGAGCTCCTCCTCGATAAGTACGTTGCAGAGGCCCAGGGCCAGTGCCCCGTCGGTGCCGGGCCGTATCGGGTACCAGTCGGCGCCGGTCATCTTCGCGGTGGCCGTACGCCTCGGGTCGATGACCACCACCGGCACCCCGCGCCTGTGGGCGGCCAGAATCCGCTTCATGTCGACGGGGGGAAGGTCCGTGGCCGGGTTGGCCCCCCATACCACCACCAGTTCCGAATTGTCGATGTCGTTGTACATCTCGAAGAGCATCTTCCCGGTGGTCACGTGGGGGGCGATCATGCCGTAGGAGACGTAACAGAGGGCCCCCACCCCCATGGTGTTCGGCGACCCGAAGGGAAAGAGGACGCTCGACGCGGACGAGGTGGCCACCCCCTTCGGCTGGTAGATATCGCAGTGGGAGACCTCGAAGCTCCCGACCCCGGTGTAGATTGCCGTTGCCTCGGGGCCGTGATCCTTCTTTATTCTGTTGAGCTTTTCGGTTATACGGGTGAAGGCCTCGTCCCAGGATATCGGTTCAAAGTCATAGGTCCCCTTTTCACCGGTCCGTTTCAGGGGGGTCTTCAGCCGGTGCTCTGAATAGATTATTTCCGGGGCGTGCTCACCGATCGTGCAGATGATCCCCATCTCGGAGGTCTCGTCCGGGCGGACATCCACGATACGGCCCTTTTCATCACAGGTGGCGATTATCCAGCAGCCGGCGCTGCAGATACCGCAGATTCCCTTCTTCTCTCTCTCGTTTAAATCTGACATACTATATGTAAACCCGCTCTGGAAGCGGGTTCCTGTTCTTTGTATCCAACCGCAGCACCGCGTGCAGGCCGCAGTTTTGTTCTAATGATACTATATTCCCGGGAGGGAGTCACATTTTTTTTTCGGTTTTTCGGGAATTTACGGTGTTTAAACCCGGAAAACAGTTCTTATTGCATAAAAGACAGATAACAAAATAAAAATTATTCCCTGCCACTGCCTCTAATCCGCGAACCTGAGATCGTTCAGCTTCCAGCTGTAGTCCATGAACTCTATCTGGAAGTCTCCCTTTTTGAGATACTCCCGGTCAGCGGGGTCATCAACGAAGGGGAGGATAAAGGGGACAATGACCTCCCTTCCACCCCTGAAATTTTTTGAGTCGAATTTGAATATCTGCGAGATGTGGACGATACCGTTTTCACGGTCAATACGGAGACCCTTCCCCCTTTTGCTGAGGAACTCGCGCCCCTGCTTTCTCAGGAGGGACATGAGGTTTTCCGCGGAGTAGACCTCCGGTGCCAGGTCGGGGCAGCTCACCGAGGCGCAGTTCACCCCGAAATGGGCCTCTTTCATCCTGAACTTACCGAGAAGTATCTCGTGCTCGATCTCGTCAAGGCTGTAGAGGCGCCCGTTTACCGTGATGATGTTCTTTTTGAATGGATAGGTAAAGAGACTTATCTTTACGCTCCTGATGCTGTCCACCGGGTAGTATTTTAAAATGAGCTCCAGGGCGCCGATGTTGTAGGCGTTTATCCAGAAGGCGATCTTCCCCTCCCTGGTCGGAATCTTCTCCGGATCGGTAACCGCCAGGGACCTCAGGAGGTTGTTGTACCCCGATTTCGGGTTCTCCCGCTCCCTGAGGAGGGCCCGGTAGTCTACGGCGTTAACCGAAATTCCATTGATGGTGACCCCGGTACGGAGATACTTCTCGAGGATTTTCTGGTAGGCCCCGGCGTCCATCGCGAAAAGCGACGGGGAGCCGAAAAAAACCATTACAGCCGCCGCGGCGGCAAAAAGTTTCATTCTCAACTTCATTCCTTCATTCCTTGTTATTTTATTCTCCCAGGCCCGATCGGGCACGCGCATCAGGCTTCTTCTTCGACCGGTTCACCGGCCTCCCCCCTGCCGCCACCGCGAACAACCCCCTTGAGGGTTTCGGCCTGGCCGGCGACGCTCTCCATGAACTTCGTGAAATTCAGGGTGCTGTCGGCGACGACCTGTATCTGCTCGTTAATCTGCTCCAGGGCCGAGGCCATCTGTTTCCCGGTGGCGGACTGTTCATAGGTCGACTGGGAGATCTCGTTGGACATGATATGTATCCCCT
>CAZEPS010000049.1:5154-20243 GCA_964514165.1 uncultured Leptospirales bacterium | reverse complement strand
GGGACCAGATAGGGGCAGTGGCAGCGTTCAAAAAAGCGGTGGTCGTTAAGCGCCTGCCCAAGACCCGTTCCGGCAAGATACTCCGGGGGACCATGCGGAAGATTGCCGACGGCCAGGAGTTCAAGGTCCCGTCAACCATTGACGAACCGGCCATTCTCGAAGAAATCAGGGATTACGCCACGAAAATAGGATACGGCGGATAAAAAACCATAAAGAGGGTGCCTCCAGGGGCACCCTCTAATTTTTTTCTCACCTCTGATTGAGTATCTTCGGCGTTTCTCACCGTTTACCCGGACACGAAGTGTTCCATACTGGTGCCAACACAGTGAAAAAATTTTCATTGACGATCAGCCCATGACCGGTGATAATGCTTTTTCATCCACACTTGAGGATGGCGACTACTTTACGCACAGGTCTTCGGTATGAAAAGATTAATCATTTTGTCGGATCTCATCAAGGGCCTGGTGGAACTTCCCGGCGATCCCGCCTATACGGTGGTCACAACAGCAGACCTTACGGAAACCCTTGCCGATAACCTTGCCGACAATGAAGAGGATCCCCTGTTCGCGGTCATTTTCATCCGCAAGAGTGAATACGACGCACTGAACGATTACCTCAACCTGGTAAATTATGCGACGATTTACTACCAGCTTGTCATATTCGGGGACTCCGGGGACCTGGTGGAAGGGGACCTGACCCGTTTTTACCACATCTCCGATTTCAGGACTTCCGGCATCAACCGGTACGAGTTTAACTTCATCGCGGACAAATCCTTCTCGATACTCGACGAGTTTTACTCGAACGAAACCGTGAAGAAGCAGTACATGAGCAGGCTCCAGGACGCCCAGCAGGACCAGAGCGATCTTATCGATATCGGCAAGTCCCTCTCCATCGAGAAGGATCCGGACAAGCTCCTCAGGCTTATCCTGTTTCTGAGCAAGCGGATAACCGGCGCCGACGCCGGGAGTATCTATCTGGTCGAGCACGACGAATCCGGAAAGAAGCGCCTCAGGTTCAAGTACTCCCATACCTTTTCGGCGGACATTCCCCTGGAGGAGTTCGTCATGAACCTGGACAAGAAGTCGATTGCCGGGTACGTGGCGGTCACCGGCGAGGTGTTGAACATACCCGACGCCTACCGGATCTCGGACATGGTTCCCTATTCCTTTAACTCCTATTTTGACAGGAAGAACGACTATATAACCCGGTCGATCCTGGCGGTGCCGATGAAAAACCACGCCGGAGAAATCATCGGTGTCATCCAGCTTCTCAACAGCAAGGAGAAACCGGATCGGAAGAGCCCCACCGGGAACGAAGCTTTCGAGATCGAACTTAAAACAGAAGATGACTTTGACCGTTGCGTGGTGACCTTCGACCCGAAGTATGACGGACTCCTCGAGGCGATCGCCGGGCAGGCGGCGATTTCCATCGAAAACAACCGGATGCTCCAGCAGATACAGAACCAGTTCGAGGAGTTCGTCAGGGCGTCGGTAACGGCCATCGAGTCCCGGGACCCGGCCACCTCCGGCCACTCATTCCGTGTGGCCGAGATCTGTACCGCCATGGCCCGGGCTGTCAACGAGACCGAAGAGGGGTACCTCGGCGAATTCACCTTCAGCGAGAGCGAGATCCAGGAGCTTGAATTCGCGGCCCTCCTCCATGACTTCGGCAAGGTTTACATTGATCTCTCCATTTTTAAAAAGGCGAAGAAACTCTACCCGAAGGACCTGGAAAACCTGCTGATGCGCATCGAATACCTCTACCGGTTCGTGGAACTTAACTATTCGAACCGCGAGATCGAGATCATTCGTGAGTCCGATAAAGGGGACAACCTCCAGTCAACCCTGACAGATCTCATTCAGGAGAGGGATGAGGCCCTCGAGAACATCAGGGCGATTAAAGCCAGGCTGGTGGAGCTCAATGAACCGACCGTGCTTGACAGGGACCCGGAGGAGATAATAGGCGAGATCTCCCAAAAGCTGGAGCTCATTTCCTGCGTCCGGACAGACGGTGAGAAGCTCCACGTCATAAACGAGGGCGACCGAATAAACCTGGCCATCAAGCGGGGAAGTCTGAACCCGGATGAGCGAAGGGAGATCGAGAGCCACGTTGTGCACACCTATAACTTCGTCAGCCGCATACCGTGGCCCCCGGAGTACCGGAACATCCCGGAAATAGCCCTCAGACACCACGAGAAGATAAACGGCACCGGGTACCCGGACAGGCTCAAGGGGCGGGAGAGCACCACGATTCAATCTCGCATCATGGCGATCGCCGACGTGTACGACGCCCTGGCGGCGAGCGACCGCCCCTACAAGAAGGCGGTGCCCCTCGAGAGGGTGCTCGCAATCCTGAAAGAGGAGGCCGGGCGAGAGGTCCTTGATTCTGACCTGGTCGACCTCTTCATAGAAAAAAATATCTACGAGACCGTCACCCGGGACTCGTTCAGAACCGTTGCCGCCCCGGTTGAGGCCCTGGACGGGGCCCGGTAGAATAAGCCCTGGAGAATTATGGAAAGGGAAAAAATATCGGTTATCAAAGATTCGCTGATCCTCGTCGCGGTGTCAGTGTTTATTGCCCTGGCCGTGAATTACCTTCACCCGGGGGGCTTCAGGCTCGTCAGCAAGAAGAGACAATCCTCTTTCGTTTTTATCTCTCCCCAAGAGGGGAAGATCAAGTTTGATAACGGGGCCCTGTTCATCGATTCACGGGACCCGGCTGTCCACGGCTTTTCCCGCATATCCGGGGCGGTAAACATCCCCGCTTTTCCTGAAGATGGGGCAAGGGCGAAGGCAAGAAGGCTCCTTGCCGAAATCGCCGGCGAGAGGGAACCGGTCATATACTGCGACGGGGATGGGTGCGGAAGCTCGGAAATTCTCGCGGAAATATTCATCGAGGCCGGTTACCCCGGACACCTCTACATTCTCAGGAGCGGATTTCCCGGGTGGCGGAGCGCCGGCTACCCGGTTGCGGAGGGTGAATAGATGAAGCGGGTACTCCGTTTTTTCCGGTACATGCGGTACGGCAACACGGCAACCGCCGTTATACGAACAGCACTCGGGGCCATGTTTGTTTACTCCGGCGCGGTCAAGGAACTCGATCCGGCCATGTTCGCCGGTGTGGTGGAGCGGTACAACATGGTTCCCCCCGGCCTGGCCCCCTGGATCGCCGTGGTACTGCCCGTGATAGAGATAGTTATCGGCGCCTGCCTCGTTTTCGGGTGGCGGATACGGCCATCGGCCCTGGTATCGATGGGGATTATGCTCGTGTTCATCGCGGGGATATCGGTTAACCTTTACCGGGGCGAGACCTTTGACTGCGGCTGTTTTCACCTGGAGAGATTCGGCCTTGACGCGCAGGAGAACATCAGCCCAGGGATACTCCTTCGCAATATCGTGATATTCCTTCTATTTTTCTATGTTTTTATTGCCGAGCGCCATCTTTTTTCGATCGAAGGGATCATCGAGCGCTTCAGGCTGAAGAATCTCACCTGATTACCAGGACTGTCTTCGCAGAAAGACGACATTCCCGGTTTCTTCCTTCAATGCCCGTGAAACGAACCGGCATTTCACTTTAAGGAGAAAATAGAGTGGGACGTTCTTTCCGGTGTAATTTTTCAGGTCAGCGTCGTACATGGTCTCGAGGTTCCCCTGGCCCTTTAGTATGACCAGGTCGGCGTTTTTCAGGGAATCCAGAAATTCAGGGGACGACCGGGAAAGATCAATACCGGGGGTTGAGTCGCCGGTGTCGATGACCCGGGCAAGCCGTTCCATGCCGACGGAAGCCGCGTCTTCCCTTGTGGCGTCGTTGATAATCGGCCCTCCCCTCACGGCATAGGTTACCGCGTCGGTATCCATGGCCTGTATCAGTTCCCTGTCAAACACGATCTCGCCGCTGTTGTCCCCGATATAGAGTATGTGGTTCGCCCTCTGCGCATCTTCAGCAAACCTGTTTACGGTTTCATGGTCAATTCCGCTTTCAACCGCGTCTTTGACGGACTGTATAATGGCCTCTATATCGGAACTTCCCGGGGCTCCGTAGTCGATAATGTTTCCGCTCATGGCAATCTTCAGCGCGGAAACCAGGGGTGAATCACCGTCCCGAATCATGGGCCGGACCCGCGGCAAAAGGGAAAGGGCGTTTTCGTTGCTGAGCTTTTTCTCGTCGCGGTAGGGATCGGCAATACCGGTTTTTTCGTGAAGAAACCGGTAGAGCTCCCGGGCGGCAAAGGGGGCCGGCCGGGCAATGTCCAGGCGTGAAAATTCTGCCATGATATCCTTCATGAGCGCGCGTTTTTCTTCGATTGAAACGTCCAGGTCAGATACGACTTTTTCAAACTGTCCCAGGATGCAGGTGCAGCAGGTAATATCCATGTTCATGATTGAATCCCTCGGAAATAAGCATTGTCTTATACCGTATCCCGTGATTTATTCCCGGTGATTTTTCCTGTTAAGGGACCGGGAATGAATTGGGATTTGACAAAATTACCGGGTGATAGGAAATTTGTAAAACAGATATAATCGTACTGGCAACATTTTTTCACCTCAGCAATATTAGAAAGCGATATCAAGGAGTAATCATGAGCGGAAACAGGATAGTGTACGAAAAAGGGAAAATCGAAGTCCCGGACAACCCGGTGGTCCTGGTCATAGAGGGTGACGGCATCGGCCCGGACATCAGGTGTTCGACCCAGATTGTTATCGATGCCGCTGTTGAAAAGGCATATTCGGGAAAGCGCGAAATAGAGTGGAAAGAGGTCCTGGCAGGGGAGAAGGCCTGCAATACCGTGGGGGAATGGCTCCCGGAAGAGACCCTCGACGCCATCAGGGAATACAAGGTCTGCCTCAAGGGGCCCCTGACGACCCCGGTAGGCGGGGGCATCAGGAGCATTAACGTCACCCTCAGGCAGGTACTCAAGCTTTACGCCTGTATCCGGCCGATACGCTATTTAAAGGGGGTCCCGAGCCCGGTGCGCGAGCCGGAGAAGACCGACATGGTCATCTTTCGCGAAAACATGGAAGACGTATACGCCGGCATCGAGTGGCGCCAGGGGACCGAGGAAGCCGGCCGTGTTATACAGTTTCTCACCTCGGACATGGGGGTGTCGATTCCGGAGGACGCCGGTATCGGCATTAAGCCGATCAGTATCACCAACACGAAGAACCTGGTCCGGAAGGCGATTGAATACGCCATCGACAATAAAAGAAGATCCGTGACCCTGGTACACAAGGGGAACATCATGAAGTTCACCGAGGGGGCCTTCCGGGACTGGGGATATGAGCTCGCAAGGGAGGAGTTCGGGGACCGCACCATCACCGAGGACGAACTCTGGGAGAAGTACGAGGGAAAACAGCCGGAGGGGAAAATCGTCATGAAGGACCGTATCGCAGACGCCATGTTCCAGCAGGTGCTGCTCCGCCCTGACGAGTACGACGTTATCGCCACCTCAAACCTGAACGGGGACTACCTCTCCGATGCCCTGGCGGCGCAGGTCGGGGGCCTCGGCATGGCCCCGGGTGCGAACATCGGCGATACTGAGGCGGTCTTCGAGGCGACCCACGGCACGGCCCCGAAATACGCCGGCCAGGACAAGGTCAACCCCGGGTCATTGATACTTTCCGGTGAAATGATGCTCCGTTTCCTCGGATGGACCGAGGCCGCGGATCTCGTTATCAAGGGTCTCGAGAAGACCATCCAGCAGAAAAAGGTCACCTACGACCTGGAGCGGCAGATGGAGAAAGCCACCCTGACCGAGTGTTCTGTTTTTGGGTCTATCGTCGCTGACAATATGTGAACTGACAGAAAAGTCGGTTTTAATAGATCAGGTGAATTCGGCCGTTATTTTCCTGTCGGTAAGAAGAAATATAAGGACTATTTCCCCGGCGACGAGAATAAGCCTGACCGAAAAAACAAGGGCGTTCGCGCCGTCCAGCCTGAACCCGGACCAGGGGAGGGTCGCGAAAAAGGCCAGACCGTAGGCGAGGTGGAGGTCCATGAGAATGAGCTGTATCTTCCGGTACCGGTCTCGTTTATAAAAAATCCTGACTATCTGGAGTGTCAGGAGAATGGAGAGGACTATTCCGACGGTCACCGACGCGAATTTCCCGTAGACGAAGAGGACCGACACCATAAGCACCACTATTTCCACGTAGTAGAGGGTGGAAAAGTAGGACACCAAAAAGTGGATTCGTCCGGTTGTTAAATCTGTCAGGTTCATTGTCGGAGGCTCTTCTTATCCGGTAATTTTTAATGCCGGGAGGTTACGTATTACGGGAAATAACCCGTTTGTCAAATAAATATTCTGGAATATTCCTGGCATGAACAAAAACACCATCCAAATAACCGTGCCCGAGGAAAACCACCTGGAGCGTATCGACACCCTCCTCACCGGTTCCCTCGAGATGGACCTTTCCCGGAGCTACATCCAGAAGCTCATCAGGAACGACCACATTACCGTCAACGGAAATCCGATAAAGCAGAACTATAAGGTAAAGTCCGATGATGAGATTCATATTGCGATTCCCGAGCCGAAGAAGCTTGAGCTCGAACCGGAGGATATCCCCCTGGAGATTCTCCACGAGGACCGGGACATCGCGGTCATCAATAAGCAGGCGGGCCTGGTGGTGCACCCCGGCCCCGGGAACTGGAGCGGCACCCTGGTGAACGGGCTCCTGTACCACATGAACGGCCTTTCGAGCATCGGCGGGGTTGAGCGCCCCGGTATCGTCCACCGCCTCGACCGGGACACCGCCGGCCTCATGGTCGTGGCGAAAACCGACCTTGCCCACCGCTTCCTGGTGGAGGAGTTCTCGGAGCGGCGGGTAAAGAAGCAGTACCGGGCAGTCGTCACCGGCAGGACCGACAGCGATACCGGCACTATCGACGAGCCGATCGACCGGCACCCGAAATACCGCCACAAGATGACCGTCACCCCCGTAGGGAAAGAGGCGGTGACCGATTATGCCGTGAAAAAAACATGGAACACCGGCAACGGCTTTTTTTCGGAACTCTCCCTGCGGATTCATACCGGCAGGACACACCAGATCCGGGTGCATCTCTCCTGGCTCGGGGTCCCGGTGGTGGGGGACCCGATCTACTCCAAAAAGTGGAAGAAGCACCGGGTGCCGTACCTCCTTCTGGCATCGGTGGAACTCTGTTTCAGGCATCCGGAAACCGGGGAAGAGCTTGAGTTTCGCGCTGAGATACCCTCCCACATGAGGGATTTCATCGATAAGCTCGAGAGGGAATAGAGCGGTTAAAAGGATAGTTTTTATACCGGGTATCATTAACCGTACCCGGGATTCCCAGGTTGTGCTGTCACCACCGGTTTTTGTGGATGCGGTCTTCGTGAAATTCGTTTTTGTTGGGCTTATCCTCTCCCGGGTAGCCGAGTGGGATCAGGGCAAAGGGGACCACCGTGTCCGATATACCGAGGAGCTTTCGAAAGCCTGTGACCCTGTCTTCCCGGGGATAGACCCCGAGCCAGACTGACCCGAGGCCGAGATGGGCGGCCGCCAGGAGCATGTTCTGCACACAGGCGGAGCAGTCCTGGACCCAGTAGCCCTCGTGCTTCTCCAGGGTCAGGTCGCCGCATACCAGCACGGCAACCTGTACCCCGGGTACCATGTTCGCGTGGGGATGAACCCCGGGCACCTGGGAGAGGGTGTCTCGGTCGTTAATCACCACAAAGTGCCAGGGCTGTTCGTTTCCGGCAGAGGGGGCGTTCATGCCCGCCCTGATGATCTCCTGAATATCTTTATCCTTGACCGGCTGGTCAGTGTATTTTCGCATGCTACGCCGTTTGTATATCGCTTCCATGCTACTCTCCCTGTGATGGTGTCTGTATGCCAGTTCCCTGTACCGGTAATCGACGACCCTGTCAAAGGAAAAATACAGGTTCATGAGCGTAATTCTTCGTATTTTCTTGAGACGGATGGTGGGCCAGCCGCTGACGTTACCTGTCGCTTAAGCGTGTCATGGCAGGAGTCAGGGATATGAAACCTCCGGCATAAGCGCGGCCACCGAGAATTAAACAGAATACAGGGTGTAACTATAGAAGAGCCTGTCTGGTATCTTAGTATTAAGTGGATAAATACTTGATCCACTTTTTTTGTGATAGAGGGCGTACATCTTCTAAAGGTCAATGCTACGTATAGATGAGCCCTACGGCCCGTTTCACCTGGTCGAGTTTTTTTACCGCCAGGGCCCGGGTCTTTTCTGCTCCCTTGCGTAGTATGTTAATGACCTCTCCCGGGTCTGCGGCCAGTTCCTTTCTTTTATCCCGGTAGGGGGAGAAATAGTCCCAGATGAGGGAGGCCAGCTCCTTCTTGACCTCGCCGTAGCCGGCGCCCCCCTTCAGGTAGCGGTTTCTTAGATTCTCGACCTGGTCAGGTGAACCGAAGAGCCTGTACAGGGCGAAGACGCTGCAGGTGTCCGGGTTTTTCGGTTCTTCCACCGGGGTCGAGTCGGTCACAATCTTCATCACCTTCTTCCTGAGGGGCTTCTCCTCCTCGAAGATCTCGATGGCGTTCCCGTAGCTCTTGGACATCTTCTGGCCGTCGATGCCCGGAATCACCGCCAGATCTTCCGAGATCCGGGGTGCCGGGAGCGTGAAAATGTCCCCGTACTGGTGGTTGAAGCGTTCGGCCACGTCCCGCGTGATCTCCACGTGCTGTTTCTGATCCTTTCCCACCGGGATTACCTCGGCGTTGTACAACAGGATGTCGGCCGCCATGAGAACAGGGTAGATAAAAAGGCCTGAGTTCGGCACGATTCCCCGGGCCACCTTGTCCTTGTAGCTGTGGCTCCGCTCGAGCAGGCCGAAAGAGGTGTGGCACGAGAGGATCCAGGTCAGCTCGGTCACTTCCGGCACGTCGGACTGGACCCAGAAGTACGATTTTTCCGGGTCGAGGCCCAGGGCCAGGAAGTCGGTGGCCGCCTCGACGGTGTTCTTTTTTAAAAGATCACCGTCCTGGTTGCTGGTCATGGCGTGGTAATTGACGATAAAGCAGAAGAGTTCGTTCTCGTACTGGAGTTCGATCATCGGCTTCATCATGGCGAAATAATTACCGATGTGGAGGTTCCCGGACGGCTGTATTCCCGATAGTATCCGTGGCATGGGCGTCATCCCCGTTGAATAGAATAGTGACTCTTTCCTGTCTAAAATCATTTTCCCAAGATTCAGGGAAGAGCGAGAATATTAGACTTATTGCAAAACTAGTTCTGATGTCATCGCGAGGAGTGAAACGACGAAGCGATCTCACATAATAATTTGATAAAACCTTTTCATTACATGATAATGCAATGATTTTCGGTACTTTTTTGAGAGATTGCCACGGCTGTCTACGACAGCCTCGCAATGACAGTGAATATTACGAAAAGTCTATTTTATGACAGCAAATAATTTGAAAAAAAATAGTCAATAGAAAAATTATTCTTGCAGATACCGGGTCTGATCCCAGTATAAATGAAGCTATATTGACCATAATATCAAGGGGAACACTATGAACAAAAACATGGGACAGGCGGACCGCTACATACGATTCTTACTAGGAACCGCCGTATTGCTGCAGATAGTTATCTTCGATCCCGGTTTTATCGGGATTCTCGTTTTTCTCGTCGCGGGGCTTCTGCTCATCCGTTCATCCATCAGCGGGTACTGCCCCCTGTACGTGCCGCTTAAGATCCACACCTGCGATGACGCCCAGTGCATGCACCGGCAGACCGGGGCTGAAACAGCCGAGTAACTCGAAAGGGGCATCAAAAAGGGTGCCCCTTTTTAACGGAGCCAGTTTTCAACTCTCAGTTCTGCGATTCTTTCAAAGTGATTAACGTTGCCGGTGATCAGTTTTTCACAGGTCACCAGGGTAGTTGACGCTATGAAGATATCAGCGTCTGAAATTACCATTCTTTCTCTGACAAGCCGCGCCTTTATCTCCCCGAATTTCATGCATATTTCTATGGTTGAATGGATTACCCTGACCGAGAGGAGGAACTCGTCAACAAGGGATATATTTCTATTGCGGTAATCTGATTTATCGGCACCGTAATAAAGTTCGGCAACAGACATGAATGATACGGCGATGCCGCCGTCACAGGATTTGCGTTTCTCAATCAACCGTCTATTACCGCGAAGGAGTTCAATGCAGGCATCGGTGTCGAACAAAATCATAGATCGACGTCTCGCCCTTCGGACCTGGTCGATAGTACATCATCGATGATTTCCTCTGTGGTGCGGGAATCCTGCCACTTTCCGCAGAGTTTTTCCCACACGGCAACCTGGATATCCCTCGGGATTCGGTAAAATCTTTATTCTACTGATTTGTACTCACTTTCCACGCCCCTTTCAAGAGCAATAAGGATCTCGCTGTTCAGGCTCCTTCTCTCGATTTCCGAGAGGGTTCTGAGTTTATCGAGCAGATCTTCCGGTATATTTCTCACTGTGATATTTGGCATTTTTAAACCTGTATATGACTGACAAGAAGTTGTATTATAGTTACATAATAGTTATATTTTGCAACTTTGTCAAGGGTAATTGTAAGTAAATACTTGGGAATATAATACAAAATAAAAAAGGATTCCCTGTTAAGGAATCCTTTTTATCATCTATTTATTACTAACTTACCGCTTAAGGTTCAGCAGCTCCTGGAGCATCTGGTCCGAGGTGGTGATGGACCGGGAGTTGGCCTGGAAGCCGCGCTGGGTCACGATCATGTCGGTGAACTGCTCCGAGAGGTCCACGTTCGACATCTCCAGTGTACCGGCCGCGATGGAGCCCCGTCCCGCCTCTGAGGCCGGGCCAACGTTCGGGAGCCCGGAGTTGTTCGAGACCTCGAAGAGGTTCTCCCCGTTGGCGGTGAGGCCCTGTGGGTTGGTGAACACCGCCATGGCCACCTGGCCCACGGTCTGCTTGGTCCCGTTGGAGTAGATTCCGGTGATGACCCCGGAATTGTCTATGTTGAAGGACTCCATGTACCCCATGCTGTACCCGTCCTGCTCCACGGCCTTGGTGGTGGAGGTGGAGGCGAACTGGGTGATGCCCTCGATGAGGCCGGCTGCCCCCAGGTTCAGGCTGATGTTTCGCACGTTCGGGTCACCGGCCACCCGATAGTTCGCGTTGACCAGGAGCTGCCCCTGGTTCAGTTCGTCCGGGGATGCCTCGTCCCCGACCGAAACAAGCCGCCCGTCGGGAGAGAACCGGAGGTTTATCCTGCTCGTGATGTTCGCGTTGTCAGGCTGGCCGCCGCCGGCCGGCACGTTCAGGGTCACCGGCGAGGTGGAGTCGGTTATGGCCGCGGAGGCGGTCCACACGTTGTCACCGGTCTTCCAGAAGATCATGGTGAGCCGGTGGGTGTCCCCCTTGCTGTCGTATACGTCTATGTTGGTGGTCACACCGGCGGAGGAACGCATCCGCCCCGTGGCCTGGGGAGGAAGGATGCTCTTCCGGGAATCCAGGTTGCACTTGTACCGTATGTTGGCGGTTTCGTTCGCCTCGATCTTGCTGTATATCGGCACGATTATGTCCTCGGTCGTGCCGCTCGGGTTGACCACCATCTCACCCTGGTCGTTCCGGGTCGCCATCCAGCCCTGGACCCTGAGGCCGTTTGCCGGGTTCACCATGGTGCCGTCCTTGTCGAGGCCGAAGGTCCCGGCCCTGGTGTAATAGTTCTTGTCCCCTTCGGAAATCACGAAGAAGCCGTCCCCGGATATGGCCAGGTCGGTCTGGTTACCGGTGGTCTGGAGGCTCCCCTGGGTGAAGAGCTTGTCAATGGAAGCGATGGTCATGCCGAGACCCACCTGCTTCGGGTTGACCCCGCCCCGGTTCTCTTCGGGTTTGGCGGCGCCGGCTATGGTCTGGGAGAGCATGTCCTGGAAGGTTACCCGGCTCGCCTTGAAGCCGTAGGTATTCACGTTGGAAATGTTGTTCCCGATGACGTCCATCCTGGTTTGATGGTTTTTAAGGCCGGATACCCCGGAAAAAAGTGATCGCATCATAACGGCATAACTCCTCTATTACTCATTATTCAAAACAGTGGTTCTGGCTGCTGTCTTATCTGAAGCGGTGTTGTAGACCGCGTGTATATTCTCCACGGAGACCTCGTTTCTTCCGACGATGAGCCGGGGCCCGTCCGAGGCCATGCGGATGGAGCTCACCTCGCCGGTTACCACCCGCTTTGTTTTCGGATCATAGGCCTCTATCTGCCTGCCGAGGAGGGAGTAGAGGGTGCCCGCCTCGGTGCTGTTCTTGAGGACCCTCAGTTCTTTGCTGATGTTGGTCATCTGCTCCAAAGACGAGAACTGGGCCATCTGGGCGATGAACTGCTTGTCCTCCATGGGCCTGGTCGGGTCCTGGTGCCTGAGCTCGGTTACCAGGAGCTTGAGGAAGGCGTCCTTCCCAAGGCCGTTCATCGACTGGCTCCGCTCTGTCCCGAGCTTCTTGTTGATGAAGTCGACCTCCCTGTTCCTGGCGTCAATTTCGGCCGTGGACATCCTGGTGAACTTTTTCCGGGATTCCTCGGTTTTCATCGCCGAGAGTATATTGTCAAATGGTGACTGTACTTCCATTGGTTCCTCCTAGATGATAACGTTTATCGATCCCTGGTGGGTCGGGACTTCGTTGTATTCGAACTCAGCCTGGGCCTCGGTGATGCTGCCGGGTACCGCGTATACCGGCGTGTCGTTCTCCTCGCTGGACATCTGGCTCCGGGGGTCGTTCACGTCCACGTGAAACTCTCCGACGGATATGCCCGCCTCCATGAGCTGGTCCCTGATATGGGAAAGGTTGTCCATGAGGAGGCTCTTTGCCTCCTGGTTGTCCACCAGGAACCTGCCGTGGATGACGCCCTGCTCCAGGCCGAGGTTTACGTTGACGGTGCCGAGTTCCCGGGGATAGAGCTTCAGGGTCATGGTGCCGTTCCGGCCGTCCTTTACCACGACCCGGGCGTTCTGGACGATGTTGTCAAGGTGCTCGCGAAAGGCCTGGCTTCGCCCCTGGAGGGCTGCAGCGGCCTGGGCCCTCGCCTCGGCCCCCTGTTTCCCGAACTGCATCCCCATGCCCTGGCTGTTCTGGTTCCCCTGGTGCTGGTCTCCCTTTTTGCCCTCGGACCCTTCAGGCCGAACCTGGGACAAAAGGGACTCGATTTTCTCCGGGGCCGGCCTGTTCTGGACCGGGGCCGCGGCCTGCCGGTTATCGGTCTCTTTTTCAGCGGTCACGTGTGCCCGCTTTTCCACGGCGTCAGCGATTTTCTTCTTCAGGGACTGGAGCAGTAACCGTGTCTTATTGTCTTCCGGCTCGCCACGGCCGGTTTCGGCGCTCTTTTTTTCGGCCAGGGTCTCCAGGGTTTCGACAAGTTTTATCAGCCGGGCCAGGTCCTTTTTTCCGCCCCTGTCCCGCATCAGGTCCTCGAGCATCTGACGGGTCGATTCGATCTCCTTCTTCAGCTCGGGTTTGAGGTCCTGTTTGTTCAGGATATCGATGAGCCGGTTTATCCCCCTGAAGAGCCCTTCCATGTCGATTTCGGTCTCGCCCCCCTTCGGGGAGTCTCCCTTCACGGTTTTTCCGTCCCTTTCTATGAATTTCAGCCGCTCTTCCATCAGCTTTTTCAGGTCAATATCGGTGTCATCGGGTCCCGGTTTCTTTTCGGTTTCGGTATGTTTACCCGGCTTCCGATTCTTTTCGGTCTTTTCGGTATTTTTACCCTCGGTTATTTCTTCAACCGGCTTTTTATTCGCTGCCGTTACCTCTTTTTCAGGGGTCTCGCTTTTCTCAGGGGCCCGGTTCATGTAATCAGTATTCTTATCTTTACTCGCGGCAGCGTTTTCATCAGTGCGACTGTTCAGATTCTCGTTATTTTCACGGATTTCGTTTCGGTGGCGGTCAGGGTAGTCGATTTCCCTGTTCCGTGATTCTTTAAGAGTGGAAATCTGGCCCGTCAGCAAATCCAGGAAACTGGACGACGGCTCCCGGACCGGGTTGTACGCCAGCTTCTGCTGCGGTTCAGATATTTCTTTTAAGAGTATTCCCTGAAGTTCCACCACACACCTCTACCGGATGCATATTCATATTAATGTATCGATTCAAACTGGAATAAACTGAAATCGAAAATTGAGGGTATTGTATTAATAACGGGTACATCTATAAATCGATTTTATTCAATATTTAAATGGGATAAAACCGATTTAAACCAACATATGTGCCCAAAAGGGAACCTCCTGTTTAATTAATAGAGGTTCCCTGAATATTTGGGTGCCCGAAATAGTAGATTATTAGAGGCCCCCATTTGGTATGAATATGCAAAGGAACCCTGTAATAAGACATAATCTTGTAAAATCACCGTATCCGTTATGTCCTGCTGCATATTCATGTATATACGAACCGGCATAAAATGATTATATTTGTACTTTCAGTGAGCCGTTCGCTCCCGCCGCCGGAAGCCCTATGGCCGGTCTGCGGACCGCTGAAAGGCGGCCTTTTTCTTTTCCCCGCTCTTCTCAAGAAGGGGCCAGACCAGGCCCACTATCCAGGGAAAGGCCATGGCTGTTTTCGAGAGGATGGCCTGGGACCAGGGGACGTAGAGTTCGCTCCTGCCGGCGAGTTCTTCTTTTTTCATGGATACTCCCTATTTTATTTTTTTCAGAATATCTTTGGTCTCCTGGTATCCCTTTTCGATGAGGTCTGAGACCTGGTCCGTGTCGTAGAGGTTGAAGTCCGACAGGTCAGGGGTGAGGATCAGGTCTGCCTTATCGGTCTGAAGCCTGGTGACGTTCATGAGGGTGATGTTCACGGTATTGAGCAGCACCTCCAGGATGTTTCCCGGACGGGTGATGTTCATTTTTGCGTTGAGGTCGACTCCGATGATGTACTCCGCCCCCATCTCCTGGAGGGAGAGAACCGGCACGTTCTCCACCACCCCCCCGTCCACGAGTACCTGGTCGTCATTCATGATGGGAACGAAAATGCCGGGAATACAGGTGCTCGCCATGACCGCTTCGGCCACGCTTCCTTCCCTGATGACCACCTTCTTCCCCCGGGCCAGGTCGGCCGCGATGACCGCCAGGGGAATGTCAGAGTCGCTGAACTGCACGTCCCC
>CAZEPS010000049.1:0-5144 GCA_964514165.1 uncultured Leptospirales bacterium | reverse complement strand
GTTGGTGATGAGGCCGTACTGTGAGATGGAGAGGGCCGATATGTCGAGCCAGTCAAGGTTCAGGGCTATGTCACGCATGTGGCGCCAGGTGACGCCGAAGGAGTAGAGGGCCGCCACCAGGGCGCCGATGCTGGTACCGGAAATGTATTCGATCTCGATGTCGTTCTCCTCTATGGCCCTTATGGCCCCTATGTGGGCCGCCCCGAGGACCGCCCCGCCCCCCAGGGCGAGGCCGATTTTTTTGTTGAATGAAAAGAGGGCTTTCAGCTTCTTCATGGTTCTCCTTTTTTTCTATTGTGAGGTTGTTGCCGCTTGTTATATTTCGTTTCTTTTCACCTTTTCGAGAAAGTTAATGACACCGGCGTTGAATTCTTCCGGCTTTTCCACCGGGGAGAGGTGGCCCGCGTCGACGATATGTTCAAGTACCGCCCGGGGAAGCTGTTCTTTCAGGTACCGGCCGTATTTCGGGGGGGTCAGCCGGTCTTCTTCGGCTGAGAAAACAAGGACCGGCACGGTAATCTCCCCGAGGCGGCCCATGGCGTCAAAGGAATCGCAGGCGGTGAAGTCGCCGTGGGTGACCCCGGGTCCGCACTTCCTGGCCGCCTCGACCACCGATTTCAAAACGCTCCCCGGGGTCTTTTCCGCCGCGGCTGACCCGGGAAGGGACTCGATGTACGAGGCGAAATCGTTTATCAAGAGCTCGAAAATGGCGGGATGGACCCTGAGACGGGCCCCGGTATTGACCAGTATGGCGGGGCCCGTCTTGATTTTTTTATCGAGGAGGATCTGAATGGCGACCGCCCCCCCGAGGCTCAGACCGCAGGGTATGATTGACTCTCCCCCGAGCCTTCCGATGAAGTTTTCCACCACGGCGGCGTAGTCGCCGACGCTGTGCATCCCCGCACCGCCGCTTTTGCCGTGGCCGGGAAGGTCGAGGGCTACGGTATTCACCTGGCCGCCCAGGGCCTCGACCTGCCCATTCCACAGGGCGGAGCTGTTTCCGGAGCCGTGGATGAAGATAATCGTTTGCTTTCCGGGATCAAGGGGCCAGTTGCCCGCCCGGTAATATATTTCGCCTGATGTGTCCTCGTGCATCGCGTTACCCCGTATGCATGCCCCCGCGCCGCGGCATGAGCCGCGGCGCGGGGGCTATAGCTTTATTGTTCCCGCTTCACCCGGAATATGATGAAAGACTGCTCCGGGAGAAAGTCATATTCACTGGCTATCGCGTACCCGGCCTTTTCGAGTTCGCTCCTGATGGTTTCCGGGGGCGTGTTATGGCCGAAGATCTTCTGCCAGATGCCCGTGCCGGCGTATTCCACTATGGCGACCCGGCCCCCCGGTTTCAGGGGCTTTTTCAGATTCGTGAAATAGTCGACCCTGTCGGAAAGGTGGTGGTAGACGTTTCTGATAAAGATGAGATCGCAGGAATTGTCCGGGAGGTTCGGATTGTTCTCGCCGGCCTTTACGGTCTTCAGGTTTTCCAGGTGGTCTTTCTTCGCCCGCTCCCGGATTCTTTCCAGGTACGCCTCCTCCACGTCCACGGCGTACACGGTGCCCCGGGTGATGTCCGCGAAGCGGTAACTGAAATAGCCGCCGCCGGCCCCGAGGTCCGCTATGTCGTCGGTGTCCCGTATTTCGAGGGAGATGATGACCCTGTCGGGTTTGCTCTTCTCGTCAGAAGCAATTTCGTTGAAGTGTTCCGCCATGTCCTTCTTAGAGCAGAAGCTGACAAAAAATGACAGGATAAGAACAATAACAGGTGCGATGCAGTTTTTTATTTTTTTCATATGGATCCTCCTTGCGTTAACCGAAACGGAACGGCGGCAGCCCCTTCCCCGGGAGGCCCGTGACCTTGAATACGCTGCCGCTTGCCGGATAGGCGCCCATCTCCTCAACAGTACAATTTTCCAGGGCTGTTGTCACGAACAAAATGTCAAGGCCGTCCCCGCCGAAGGTTGCGCTGGTCACGTTCGGCGCCGGAATCGCAACCTCCAGGAGAATTTCTCCGGTTTCCGGATCGATGCGCCTCACCCGGCCCCCGGCGTAAAAGGCGACCCAGAGGAAGCCCTCGCTGTCAATGGTCATGCCGTCGGGGCTGCCGATCCCTTCAGGGAAATCGAGTTTACGTAACAGGGGCCCGGGGCGGCACCGGTTCGTCAGTTCAAAGACCTGTACCGCCCGGGTCGGCGTGTCGATGTAGTAGACCTCGTTTTTTTCGGTGCTGAAGCAGATGCCGTTGCTGATCGAAACCGGGTATCTGAGGGACTCGACGCACCCCCCAGGCGTTACGCGGTAGAGAATCCCCTTCCCGTGTTTCAGGCCCTTGTCCATGGTCCCGGCCCAGAGGTTTCCCGAGGGGTCGCACTTTCCGTCGTTGAAGCGGTTCGACGGCATGTCAGCCTCAATTTCGACAAAGGGGGAGACCTCGCCGGTTGCCCAGGAAAAGCGGTATACTCCGTCCTCAAGGGCGATGAGCCAGAGGTCCGGGGACTGCCTGTCCGGCACCAGGGTCCCGGGCTCCAGGGGGAGGGGCCGGGACTCCAGGTTCCCCTCGAGGTCAGACCGGTACACGGTTTTTCCCTTGATGTCTATCCACTGGAGGGTCCGGTTGCGGGGCTCAAAGATGATCCCCTCTCCGAGGATCATCTTCATTTCGAGAAACAGCTCTGTATTAATCTGAGACAAGGGGCCATCCTTTCTTCTGGTCTTCCCGGTAAAGGGTTTTCTTTCTCCTATAAAAATACGGTTATTCACGCTGAGAGTCAACAGAACGTAGCGGTTAATCCGGATTTATGATTAAGATGGCAATTGAAATCTTCCAAACCTCTCATCTCTGGTGGTCATACGGTTGGGGTGGTCCTCGTTATGTCCAAACTTATTGACAAAACTCGATTCTTAACCAGGAATTGTCGGTACATACATTGATGTATCGAGACGACATGAAACGAAACGAGAAACGAGAACTGCTTTTAACGAAAGCATTGGAGGTATTCGCCCGATATGGGTACAGGAAGGCCACTGTTGAAGATATTGCCGGCGAGATAGGACTGACCAAAGGGGGGATATATAAATACGTTGATAGCAAGATTGATCTCTACCAGAAGTCTGTTTCCCACGCCCTGGGGAAATGGCAGGACCGGGTAGCGGAGGCGGTTGCCGGTGAGGATGATATCGTGGAAAAATTCAAGGTCATGAGCAGCAAGGGGTACGAATATCTCATGGAGGACGAAAACCTCCAGGCAGTGCTCAAGAATGACCCCACGGTATTTCCCTATTCCCCCCATGTGGTCCGGTTTAAAGAGATAAACGAACGTTCTCTTGGGCTCATACAGAATCTCCTCAGGGAAGGGATAAAAGAGAATAAGTTTGTGGATGTCGATATCGTGGAGACCAGCGAACTCCTCTATTCCATATACCGCATGTTCATTATAGAAGCGTACGTGCTATCGGACGTATATAAACTCCAGAAGATGTATGCCAGCGGAGTTACCCTCATCCTGAAGGGGCTCATGGTGCGGGAATGACCTGTTGAAAGCAAGGCCCCTCTCCTGAGGGGAGGGGCCGATGCTGGTAATAAGTAATTTGCAGTAGTTTATATGTCCAGTACCGTCAGCTCAAGGGGGGTGGTGCAGAGCTGCTCCCCGCCGGACGGGGTTACCCTTACCGGGCATTCCAGCCGCATGCCTCCCACTCCGGGAACGTTGATCACCAGGGCGGCTATCTCCACAACGTTTTCCTCCAGAACCACCTCCCGGAATTCTTCATTGTCGATAATGGCCGGGTACCATTCGTGGCCAATGACACCGATTCCGTGGCCGTAACCGGGAAGGGTGTATTGACGGTACCCGTTTTTATCGAGGACCTCGTTCACCTTTTTTGAAACGTCCCTGATTTTTGTCCCGGCCTTCATGGAACCGATGAGGGTCTCGCAGGTCTCGAGATAGGCTTCCGCGAGCTTTTTCTGTTCCGGGCTCGGCTTTCCCAGGATATAGTTGTGGGAAAGGTCGGAGTAATAATTCTTATAAGTCGGGTGCATGTCGATGAGGAGGCTCTCCCCCCGCTGGACAATCTTCTCGGTGGGGGGGGTGCATCCCCCCAGGGGGTACCAGGACCGGTAGCCCGAGGCAATCTCACTGGAACCGGTTACCGGCCAGTGGAACTCGCTTCCAAGCCGGCGCATCTCCATCTCCCCGATGCCGGCTATCTCCATCTCGCTGATGCCCACATACAGGGATTCCATGATTTTTTCCTGGGCCGAGTCAGCAATGGCAGCCGCCTGACGCAGGAGTTTAATCTCTTCATGGTCTTTCACGTAGGTCACCCGGTCCATGAGGTTGACCGTGTTCACGAATTTCGCGTTGGGAAGGTGTTCGTTCAGGTAGTTCATTTCGGTAGCGAAAAGAAACCCGGCTATCATACGGGGTGAGTGACCGAGTTCGATGCCGATGGTGGCGTTTTCATAGCCGTTTTTCTTTATCCAGTCGACGGTTACCTGCCAGAGCTCCAATCCCGGTATGGGGGCGCACCCCGCTATATGCTCGAGCCATGAATCGTCACGAATCCGTTCAGCGTCCATGAGGAGAGTATGGAGACCGGCAAAGCCGTCCTTACCCACCATCAGGACACTCCGCCAGGGGATGAAGGCACCTCCGAGATAGGTTACGCTCTTTCCCCTGGTTGCCAGGAGCAGGTCGATGCCTTCTGCTGACATCTCCGCTACCACCCGGTTGACCCGTTTCTGATAATCGATGTTTGCTTTCATAAATACCTCCAGTAAATTTGTACTGATTTAAGGTGGTATAAAAGTCTTGTTTTTGTCAATAATTAAGTAAAAAAATAAACAAAATGTTTACTAATTCACTTTTATTAAATTAGTGTTGCCATTAGTAAGCTGGTCAATATTTTTTATTGATTTTATACACACACCCCCGTAATACCTCCACCAATGGACTGTCGGAAAATTAAGAAATTATCAGATGAGGCAATCAAGGGGATGAGGCCGAACCTGGACGAGCTGAAAAACCTCCCCCGGTTCCCGGTGACCGTGCTCCTCGAGAACATCAGGAGCCTCTACAACGTGGGGTCCATGTTTCGCACATCGGACGGGGTCCGGGTCGAGAAACTCATCCTCGCCGGCTATA
>CAZEPS010000048.1:0-20248 GCA_964514165.1 uncultured Leptospirales bacterium | reverse complement strand
AAGATATCATTCAGCTTCGAGTTTTTCCCGCCCCGGAACCCGGAATCATCGGAACAGCTCTACAACACTATCAGCGAACTTGTACCCCTGAAGCCGGCCTACGTGAGCGTTACCTACGGCGCGGGCGGCTCCACCAGGGGCCTGACCCATGACCTGGTGGTCAAGATACAGAACGAGATTAAACTCAACGTTGTATCCCACCTGACCTGTGTCGGTTCCACCAGGGATGAGATCTACGAATTAGTGGCGGACCTTCACCGGAACGGCATTGGCAACATCATGGCCCTCCGGGGGGACCCCCAAAAGGGGGAGGAGATGTTCACCACCACGGAGGGCGGCTTCCGGTATGCTTCGGATCTGGTTGCCTTTATAAAGAAAAATTTTCCCGACATGGGAATCGGTGTGGCCGGATTTCCCGAAGGGCACCCTGACACCCCGAACCGGCTTCATGAAATAGATTATCTCAAGCGGAAGGTGGACAACGGGGCCGATTACATCTGCACCCAGATGTTTTTCGATAACCGGGATTTTTACGATTTCTGCGAACGGTGCGAGATTGCCGGGATACGGGTCCCGATCCTCGCCGGTATCATGCCGATAATTTCCATAAAGGGGATGATACGCATGGCGGAACTTGCCCTGGGGACCCGGTTTCCCGCCAAACTGACCCGGGCAATCCAGCGGGCCGAAAACGACAGCTACGTGGAAAAGGTGGGGATCCACTGGGCCACGGAACAGGTGGCTGACCTTATCGACAACGGGGTCAGGGGGATTCACTTCTACACCCTGAACCGGTCAAAGGCCACCAGGGAAATTTATACCTCACTCGGAGCTTCAAGTTCGGCGGTATTCAACCGTTAATCCATTGAACCGGATTACTAACAACACCTGAGAGTTAACGTTTGTAACGCCCATTACATAAAGCATGGAATACAAGTGAAAAAGTTATTCTCCATTCCACTGGAACCTGTCCGGGATACCGGTGATTTTATTCGGGATCTGCCTTCTCAAGACATCAACAGATCTGTTCGCCCGGAACGGGAGACCGGAACGTTTCAGAGAACGGACGACACACCTGGTTACGGGTGGGCCCTGCTGTTTCTCCTGAAACCCCCAATATCTCGGGGGAGTGGTAATGTTCATTGGGATATCGATCCTGGTCTGAAACCCGGCCTCGTTTGCCTCCCCCTTGATCTGCTTTGGTATTTATAATTTTGTGTCTATTACCTGTGAGGAGCGGCTCATGCCGTTGAATTTTGACAGTGAATTCACCGGATACAGAAAGAGGGTCCGGCGTTGGATCTGAGAGTAAAACGGCTCCTCAGCCGATAATAATCCCATGGAAAATAAAAAACCATCCTATATTGTGGTCCCCTCACGGAACGGTCCCCCCACGCTGCTGGTCACGGTCGGGGGGAAAGAGGTTCCGCTCCACAGCAGGTTTGATCCCGCCCGGGAAGCCGGGCAGCATGCAGATTTTTTTAATCCGGACCGGTACGACGTGCTGGTGATCCTCGGGACCGGACTCGGGTACCACCTGATGGGGATCCGCCCGCTTATCAAACGGTACACCAGGATTATCTGTGTTGATATCCTCGAGGGCATCGAAGATCATGTAAAGGAAAACAGCGAGACTTCATTCCTGTCAGCGTCCGGCCGTGTTGTCTTTCTCTCTGGCGTTACCATTGACGCGGCTGAAACAGAGATTGCCTCCCTGATCGATCTTGAAAGGATCAAAGGTGTATCGGTCATGGAACATCCGGTGTCAATGCGTCTCTTTGGTGAATACTACGGGGCCCTGAAAAAAAGTATAGAGGGTATTATCAACAAGAAGGCCGGGGACACGGCCACCATCAGGGCTTTCGGTCCCCTCTTCTTCAGGAATATTGCCAAAAATCTGCGGAATCTCGGCAACCACCGATGGGTCGGGAACGTGTCGAAAAAATTTACCCGTTATGCGGCACTTGTCGTCACGGCGGGGCCTTCCCTGGACGACGCTGTTTCTGAAATACGGGACATGCAAAAAAACCTTTTCGTAATTGCGGTCGATTCCGCCCTGCCGGTTCTCCGCGGCCACGGTATCGAACCTGATTTCGTCGTTTCCATAGACCCGCAGGTTTACATCCGGGAACACTTCAGGAAGCCGTTATATGAAACTATTCCCGTTTTTTCGCTGTCTGTGAGTCCGCTCCTCTTCAGTAAATACCGTGGACTCGTTTCCCTTGACACCCATCCCCTCTCTCAGGTTCTGGAACGCGAGTTCCCTGACGCGGGTTCCATCGATTCCCGGACCGGGACCGTTGCCGGGGACGCGATACAGTTTGCCAGGCTCTGCGGCTTCTCCCGGGTCGGACTTGTTGGTTTTGATTTTTCTTTTCCTCGATATTCCATCTACGCCCGTGGCACGGCTTATCAGTACCGGTACGGCGTGTATTTTCAGAACCGGCTCCTGCCGGTGGAAACGAGCAACATGGGGTATATCAGGAAATCGAATTTGCGGCACGGGAACCTGTACACCCGCAGATCCTTTCTGCAGTATCGGGATGCTGTCGAAAGGCTGATCCGCGAGGTGAATAGCGCCGGGTTTGTCTCCGTGAAGGGAGAGGGGATACCCCTTGCCGGGGTATTGACTTCAGGCCTCGATGAGTTCAACCGGGGATTGCCCGGAAACAGCATCGATAAAAAAATGATTATCGCCAACGCAATATCCTCCTCCCCGAATATCGATGCGGGATCGGTTGCGTCTGTTATCACGTCCGTTTCGAAAGAACCATTTATTTCCGAGATTCTCACCCTTTCCCTTCCCCCGGCCATGGGTAGGGGTCGGAAATTTCGTCTCGTGAAACTCCTCACTGAGAGCGTATAGCAGCTGCTGCAAAAAGCGGGAAACTGAGAAATATCCTCCCCATAAAACCTTTTTTCTTATGGTTTTCATATTTAAGAAAGGGCAAAAACAGCTGCAATAATCCGTAAAACTGCTAAATGAGCCGGTATTTTCGGCCGATTACAGAAATGAAAGACAATTATAACCAGCTTACAGTAAGGAAGGTAGTGACGTTATGGATCAGTTTGATCATTATGAGCAAAACCCCCGGAAGGTACGGGAAAAGAACGTGTACCTTCTGCACCTTGACAATGCCAGGATCGTGCTGGTTGTCGCGGCACTTATCGGAATAATCGTCGCGTCTTTTCTCATCGGCATGAATTTCATGAAGGACGATGGCAGGATAGGATCATCCTTTGCCGAGAATGACCTGATTACCGGGCAGAAAAATCTGGATATACTGAACGGCACAATCCCCGAGCTGCCGGAAAGCGATGAGCTTTCAAAACCCCTGGAGGAGAAAATCGGCATCCTCGAGGAAGAGAATAACGCGGGCAGGGACCTCCTGGCGGGAAACGAGGACAAGGAAAGCGACATCCTCACGAAAGAGAACATCAGGGAGGTGACCCCGGCTGCCAGGGAGAGTGAAAGGAAAAATACGCCCGAAAAGACCAGCCCGGCAAGGACGGTGAACAAGGCCGTACAGCCGAAGACCGTGAAAAAATCGGCCAAAGAACCGGTTAAGGTGGTTGAGGTCGTGGACAGGCCGAAGCCGGCCGTCAGGCCGAGCGGCCCAGCCTACGCTATTCAGATAGCCTCCTATGACAGCAGGTCCCGCGCCCAGTCAGAGCTTGACAGGCTGAAGGGAATGCGTTTCAACGGGTACATCGATTCATCCACGGTGAACGGTTCACGCTATTACCGGGTCAGGATAGGTCCTGTTTCATCAAAAAGCAAGGCACTCGATACCCTGTTCCGGGTGCAGGACATATCCCGGTACGAGAACAGCTACATGGTGAAAGAGTAGGGGATCAGTAGATATTCTCCTTTATGAGGAGTTCTTCCATTTCGTCCGCTTTTGCCGCGATATAGGTAAGGGACTTCATGAAGCGGATTGGGTCACAGTCCTCCAGGAGAATCGCGTTCCTGAGTACCAGGGTTTCGTTCAGCAGGGCCACGGCCCCGTATGCCATGGTGGAATTCAACTGGAGCGCATATTTATAGAGTTCGCAGATATCCTTCTTCAGTTTTCCTATTACTGAATAATAGTTAATTATCCTGTCACCGGATTCATCATAGGAGAGGGTAATAAGAACTTCCTGGGACCGGTTGTTATCGAATTCAATGTTTGTTGTATAGCTCCCCTCTTCATCCTTGTGAAACTGAATCTTGAATTCGCTTGCTATTGCTGATATAAAACCGTCGAAAACTTCCATATCGGTATCCCTGTAATAGTGTGCTGATTCGAGTGATTTGTTCATCAACCTCGTGACAATGCCGCACGGGATAGTACCAATACTATTAATAAAACATTACGTCAAGAAATAACCTTGAAAAGTCCTTGAAAATTTGGTTGCCTGATGCATGTCTGGTGTTATTCATACAGAAATGTACATTACAATTCCTGTTGTAAAAAATCCAGCACCGCATGTTAACGATGAATATATCTGCAGCAATTGATACCAGGAAAGAAAAAAAGCGTATCAGGGAAAACGCCCGAAGCATCGTGTACCATCTCGCGGAAGATATCGGCGAGCGGACAATCCGGAAATACGACAAGCTGAACGAGGCCAGGGAATTCATAATCGATACCTTTACCGAAAACGGAGGTGATCCGAGGGAGGAGACCTATTTCGCCGACGGTGTCGAGGTCGCCAATATCGTAACGGAGATAAAGGGGTCAGAGCAACCTGATAAAATTATCGTGGTCGGTGCCCACTACGACACGGTGGAAAACACCCCCGGCGCTGACGATAACGCTTCGGCCGTGGCCGGACTCCTTGAACTCCACCGGCTCCTTTCAGGCGGGTCATACCGGAAGACCGTCCGTTTCGTCGCATTTACCCTGGAGGAACCGCCCTACTTCTCCACGGAACTGATGGGGAGCATGCAGTACGCGTCAGGGTGCAGGAAGCGGAACGATGACATTGAGCTGATGATCTGCCTCGAGATGCTCGGATACGCATCGAAAAAACATGTCCAGGAGTTTCCCTTTGAAAGCATGAAGAAACAGTATCCGATGCGGGGGGATTTTATTACGGTCATCTCACTTCCTTCCGTGTCGCAGCACGTGTATCTCTGGAAGAAGATGTTCAACCGTTACTCTAAAAGCGAGATCTTCGAAGTAATCGGCCCGGCCTCCATACCGGGTATGGACCTGTCCGACCATACCTCGTTCATAAAAAACGGCTATCCCGCCGTTATGATTACCGATACCGCATTTTACCGGAACAAGAATTACCATACCCCGTGGGATACCTATGACACCCTTAATTACCGGTTCATGGCGGAGGTAATCATGACCAGTTACCGGGCCATCTTTGATATGCTCGACCTGGACGAGCTTTTTTCCTGATGCGTCTTAAATGTAAAAAAGGTGAATGTAATGGAATGCAATAAAGAAAAAAACCTGTCAATCTGCAACTGTTCCTATGAGCCCTGCTCCCGGAAGGGGATCTGCTGTGAATGCGTCGCCTATCACAAGCGGGCCCGGGAACTGCCGGCATGCTTTTTCCCGGACAGCGCGGAACGGACCTACGATCGATCGTATCGTCATTTTGCGATGCTGGTTAGCGAAGGAAAGGTATAGTCAGGATCTGTCTCTGATAATGGCCGCAACCTTGATGCCCCCGTTCATGAAGAGGATTTTCCTGTCATGGGGCAGGGAAAGGACCTTTTCCAGCTCCAGTCCCGGGACGATCACCGCGTACCCGCACCGGGGGTAAAACTCCCGTATCGCCGCGCCTGTTTTCCGGTATATTCGTTCCGTGTCTATCCCACCGATTCTCCTGCCGTAGGGGGGGTTGATTACCAGGAGGGTTCCCGGAGAATTCAGTTCCGGGACCGGTTCGGTGAAAAAATCCCTTTTTCCCAGGGAAACCCTGCCGGCGATTCCTGCATTGAGAAAATTCCTTTCGGCTGCCGCCAGGGCCCGGCTGTCGATGTCCGAGGCGAAAAACCGGCTGCCACGGGCGGGACAGGCTGATTTTGGAATCTCGGCTGGTGCGGATTCTTCCTTCATCTCACGGTAGAGGGGCCACTGTTCCATGGGAAAGGTCCGGCCTGCGGCAGGGGGACGCCCATCCAGGATTCCCGATGCTTCGAGAATGAAGGTGCCTGATCCGCACATCGGATCAAAGACAGTGTCGTAGCCCCAGATTTTCGCTTCACGGAGGATGCACGCGGCCAGGGTCTCCCTGATGGAGGCATCGGTTACGTGGATTTTTTCGCCCCGTCGGTACAGGGGTTCGCCGGTTGTGTCGATGCTCACCTGGCAGCGGTTATGTTCAATTCGAAAAAATACCCTCTGCCGGTGCTGATTCTCCCCCGAATCCTCGAAGAATGGTTCTATTCCCATTTTTTTGCATCGCCTGGTTATTCCGGCGGCAAGCTCCTCTTCGATCCTGCCGGTGTGATAGAGTTTCGATTTCCGGGAGGCGACCTGGAAGGAGACCGGTTCCCGGCCGGTTATGAAGAGTTCCCAGGGGAGGGCCGCAATCTTGTTCTGGAGCATGTCGAACCGGTGGGCGTTGAATTTTCTGATTCGCATGAGCACCCTGGTGACGCACCTGCTCTGCCGGTTCACCGACAGGGACCATGCGGGGTCAGAGCCGAATTCAACACCCCCTTCAATCAACCTGGTCATGCCGGTTACCCCGAGTGAACGAAGCTCTTCGGCTGCCGTTTTCTCGAACCCGGGGTGGACCACTGCCATGAATTGGCAGCCCCCGGTTCTGAATCTGGCATATAATTTGTCTGTGTCAGTCATCGTGTATGAGCTTCTCAAGACTGAACGACCTGTCGATACAATTTCTGATACGGATTAAATTTCAGGACATTTTATCCTTGCTTTGAACCGGCCCAACGCTGTAGAATAGGCCTGTGCGGATGGATGTCTGCTGAGAAAATATTTCAAAAATACAATGGAAGATACGAAAAACACCATGCTCCACTGGCTCCTCTCCGGTGAAGCGAAAATATCGGCCCGGGAACAGTCGTTTAATACCTGGGTCAGAGCATATAACAGTCTTGAGGAGAACTGGGAGCGGCCGATAGACCGGGCCATCGCCGGGGGTTTCATCTCTGACAGGACGGCCTTCGCCTTCCTGGGCGGGTACGAGTCGGCCCTGAGGCGCCTTGTCCCGGACCTTCCCCTCCGGACAATGGTTTCCCTGTGCGTGACCGAAGAGGGGGGTGGGCATCCGAAGGCAATCCGGACGGCCCTGGAACCGGCCGGCGACGGGTCCTTCCTGGTGAATGGATCAAAGAAATTCGTAACCGCCGCCGGGGAGTCGGAAATTCTTCTCACAGCGGTTACCAGGGGTGTGCGTAAAGACGGCCGGAGCGACATCGCCCTCTGCCTCCTGGACCGGAAGAGCAGGGGGATAACCATGGAGCTGATGAAGGACCTCCCCTTCGTTCCCGAGATAAGCCACGGCACGGTGCGTTTCGAAAACGTGCCGGTGGAGCAGGGCAGGATACTTTCCGGGGACGGTTTCGCCCGGTATATCCGCCCCTTTCGCACCCTGGAGGACATCCACGTGTTCGGCGCGGTGCTCGGATACCTCTTCAGGGTTTCCACCCTCTTTGGATGGCCGGCCCGGATAAGGGAGAAGCTCCTCGCCGTTATCCACACCATCTCCACCATGGCTGACATGGAACCTGATGACCCGGCGCTCCATATCGTTCTTGGCGGAATCGACCGCTTCATGGAGGATTTTTTCATGGAACTGAATCCTTATTTCCACATGGCTGGCGAGGGAACCAGGAGCCGGTGGGAGCGGGACCGGCCCCTCCTCAAGGTCGCGGGCACGGCGCGGTCAAAGCGCCTCGAAAAGGCCTGGGCTGCTTTCAACGGTTAGTTTTTCTTGTAAGCAGGGCCAGGGTCTCCATGTGGGGGGTCTGGGGGAACATGTCAAAGGCCTCGAAAGAATCAAGGCGGTACTGCTCGAGGAGGGTGTCGAGTTCGTTCCTGAACGCCGCGGGGTTGCAGGACATGTATATGATCTGCTCTGACCCCATGGATACCAGGTGCTTCACCGCTTTCGGGTGCATGCCGCTCCGGGGTGGATCCAGGATCACCGTGTCGAATCGGTCACCGGTTTCCCTCAGGTACACCCGGGCGTCCTGGTGGATGAACCGGGCGTTTTCGCACCCGTTCAGTTTCCTGTTCATCTCGGCCGCGATGACCGCCTCATTCACCGATTCAACCCCGGTGACCGATTCCGTCGAGCCGGCGATGTAAAGGGATATGCTGCCTATTCCCGAGTAGAGGTCGAGCACCCTTCCGGCAGCCAGTTCCCTGATCCGTCTGTACATTGCCAGGGCCACCGGAGAGTTCGACTGGAAGAAAGAGTTCGGCGAAATTCGGTACCGGATGGTGTCGAACTGCTCGGTCATGAACTCTTTTCCGAAACGACGGTACACGGGGCCGAAACTCAGGTCCGCCAGCCCGTCGTTAAAAAGGAGAGACACCGAATCCGCGGATTCCAGGGCGGAATCGATAACCCCCTGCAAGTGGTTCTCTTCAACAGAGGTAACCAGGTTCACCATCAACTCACCGGTGTAAAAAGCCTGCCGGAACACCGCATATCTGAGGTAACCTGAGTGACCGAGGTAATCGTATCCTTCGGCCTCCAGTATACCGGGCCGCAGTTTTTGAAAGAGTCGGTTCGATTTTTCCTGCATGATTGAGCAGGACTCGATATCCACCACGTGCCGGTAGTTGCCCCGTTTCCTGAGGCCGGTCTTGCCGAAGGCGACTACCATGTCCATCCTGTTTCGGTATTCGTAGGGATTTGAGGGCCGTATCGAATCAACTGAAGCGATTCCCTCCATCAGCCCGTTGATGTAATCACGTTTCAACAGGAGTTGATTTTCGTATGAGAGATCCTGGAACATGCAGCCGCCGCAATCGTTGAAGTGCCTGCATCGGGGCTCTGACCCCTCCCGGTACCGGTCAGCCAGCTCCAGGAACCTGTTTCTTTTCTTTTTTTTCATTTTATTGTAATATATGTAATTCTGTTGTATGAAAAGTCTGTTTATACAATATTATGGTTAATTACCAGTCTGGACCAGCAGGTTTTCGTGTCTATTCTTTTCTCAATCTGGGAAATCTATGGTTTACTGTCAAAAAAATGCGGCTCTGATATCAGTCCAGTGTTTACCACTGCTGCTGCATCTGCCGGGAAACGACCGGTGCGTTTTAAACGTACACTGCTGCGGATACGGAATTGAAAGAATACTCATGTTTAGAGGGGTATTAATTGCCATGGACTGCAAAAAATACTTGTCTTAATTTTATAATAGTTGGTAATGTGTCCTTCAAGACATTTCCTGTATTTCTGTATAGATTTTCGGTCACATGGGAGCATATTTCATTTCAATGGCAGCGATAAAAAGGGTTTTAATAAGTCTTTCAGATAAATCAGGTGCTGTTGAATTTGCCGGTAAGCTGTCAGAATTTGACGTTGAGTTTTTATCCACCGGCGGTACCGCCGCCATCCTTCGAAACGCGGGTCTGAACGTTATCGACGTGTCGGATTATACCGGGTATCCGGAAATGATGGACGGAAGGGTAAAAACCCTTCATCCGAAGATTCACGGGGGCCTCCTCGGGGTCCGTTCCAATCCAGACCACGTAAAAGTCATGGATGAACACGGTATAGAGAACATTGACATGGTGGTAGTAAACCTCTACCCCTTTGAACAGACCATTTCAAAACAAGATTCGACATTTGAAGACGGTATAGAAAATATTGACATAGGCGGACCGGCCATGCTCCGCTCGGCCGCCAAAAACTTTGAGAGCGTGACGGTCATCATCGATAGGGAGGACTATGGTGTAGTTGTCGATGAAATGAAGAGCAATAACGGGGTTGTTTCCCGGGAGACTAACTTGAAACTGGCCGCGAAGGTGTTCCGGACAACGTCACACTATGATGGAATTATTGCCGAATATATGGAGAAAAGGGTCTCACATCTGTGAAACTCTTCATGCGCATAAATAAATCAATGTTTTAGCAAGTTATTGGGATTATCTGGTTTTCTACGCATTGTTTCAGATTTTACCCAGCGTAACCCAATAGAAATAAACAATTAACAACAAAATATCGGAGGTATTCAATGGCTGATGTACAATTAAAAGAAGTATATCCTGTGCCCGAAAAGTTCAAGAAGAAGGCACATATCAACAGCCGTGAACAGTACGATAAGTTGTGGAAAGAGTCAGTGGAAGATCCGGATGGTTTCTGGGCAAAGATTGCCGAGGAATATGTAACCTGGTTCAAGAAATGGGACAAGGTTATGGACTGCAATTATGCGGAGAACTCCAAGGACTTGAAAGTAGCCTGGTATACCGGGGGAAAACTCAACGTATCGTACAACTGTCTTGACCGTCACCTGGAGAAAAGGGGTGATCAGGTTGCCATTATCTGGGAAGGCAACGAACCCGGTGAAGATAAGCAATTCACCTATAAGGATCTGCATGAGCAGGTCAGTAAATTCGCCAACGTGCTCAAGGCAAACGGCGTCAAGAAGGGCGACGTTGTCACCTTCTATCTGCCCATGATTCCTGAACTCGCGATAGGTATTCTCGCCTGTACCCGAATCGGGGCGATTCACTCTGTCGTGTTCGGCGGTTTTTCCGCAGAGGCCCTTCGGGACCGAATCCTCGACTGCGACAGCAAGGTGCTGGTTTCCTGCGACGGAACCTTCCGGGGCGCCAAGGCCGTTCCCCAGAAGGATAACGCGGACAAGTGCCTCGCCGAGTGTCCCAACGTGAAACTGCACATCGTTGTTGAGCGGGTCGGCGATAAGATCAAGGTCAACTGGAACGACAAGGTCGACAAGTGGTATCATGATGAGATGGCCAAGGTAGACGCCAACTGCGAACCCGAGCAGATGGACGCCGAGGATCCCCTTTTCATCCTCTATACTTCAGGTTCAACCGGCAAGCCGAAGGGTGTTATGCATACCACCGGCGGTTACCTGACCTATGTTGCCTATACCCACAAGATGATTTTCGACTACCATGACGGCGATGTGTACTGGTGTACTGCTGACATCGGCTGGGTGACCGGCCACTCCTACATCGTGTACGGACCTCTCGCCAACGGCGCGAAGACCATCATGTTTGAAGGCGTTCCTTCCTATCCGGATATCGGACGATTCTGGGCGATAGTAGAAAAGTACAAGGTTCAGCAGTTCTACACAGCTCCCACCGCCATCCGCGCCATAGCCAAGGAAGGAGACGAGTGGCCCAAGAAGCATGACCTCTCTTCTCTTGAACTACTCGGAACGGTCGGTGAGCCGATCAACCCGGAGGCGTGGAACTGGTATTATAACCTTATCGGACGAGGAGAATGCCCAATCGTTGACACCTGGTGGCAGACTGAGACCGGCGGCGTTCTCATCACCCCGCTCCCCGGCGCGATAGATATCAAGCCCGGTTTGGCGACCGTTCCCTTCTTCGGTATAAAGCCAATGATCGTTGATGACGAAGGAAAAGAGATTCCGTGGGAACCCGGCAAGGAGATCGCGGGTAACCTCTGTATCGCCCAGTCCTGGCCCGGCCAGATGAGGGGCGTGTTCGGGGACCCGGAACGGTTCTTCAACACCTACTTTGTACAGTTCCCGGGCAAGTACTTCTCCGGTGACGGCTGCCGCCGTGACAAAGATGGGTATTACCAGATAACCGGCCGTGTTGATGACGTTATCAACGTATCCGGCCACCGTATGGGTACCGCCGAGGTCGAATCCGCTCTCGTCGCCCATCCGAAGGTTGCCGAGGCTGCGGTTGTTGGTTATCCCCACGAGATCAAGGGCCAGTCAATCTACGCCTACGTTACCCTTAACGCCGGCGTTGAAAAGACCGACGAGCTTAAAAAAGAACTCGTTCAGACCGTCCGCAAGGAGATTGGGCCTATCGCCACTCCTGACATCATTCAGTGGGCCGACGCCCTTCCCAAGACCCGTTCAGGCAAGATCATGAGGCGTATTCTCAAGAAGATCGCAGCATCTGATTTTGACAAGAGCGGCATGGGTGACACGTCAACCCTGGCTGATCCCTCCGTTGTTGATACCCTTATCGACGGCGCGAAGGTTGCTCAGGGGAAATAAATACCCTGCGTTGAACTTTGAAAAGGGGGTGTCCCGAAAGGGATGCCCCTTTTTTATTTACCCTGACACTGATCGGATTCTTTGACACTTTTATCCGTGAATATCCCCTGTCACAGCCCCTTTGCCAACGGGACTGGTTCTCTTTTGAATACCAGGACACACTGTCCATGTACAAGATTGACGCCCGGAGGTTCCTGGGCCTGCTCCGGGAAAACCCGGGACTGGTCATGAAACTTCACTATGTGTTCACAGAGTACCTGTTCTTATAACAGGTACCGTACTGGTATTTCTATTGCTGCGATATATAACTTCAAAATCGGGAAGAAGCAGTCAGAACTTTTTCTTTTCGAAATAGGGCTTGAAAAGAGACTTGTCCAGCTTCATAAGCCTGTCCCGTATCTGGGACAGGTTGTCGTAGTTGTAGTTCTGGAATTCATAATAGTCGATGAGCCAGAGGTACTTGTTTACGAGGCGGGGCAGTATGTTCGATTCTTCAAGCTGGTCGCTGCTCATCTTCTGATATTTACGCTCCAGGCCGTAAATCTCCCGCTGTATGCTGTCCACCTGGTGCTTGTCCAGGTTACGCCTGACGTAGAATACATCATGGATAAATCCGTAGACCGGTATCCATTCCCTGATGTCAGGGACTCCGCTCCGTTCCTGTTGTACAACCCCGACAATTTCGAGAATCGGCTTCGCCCTGATAATATCGAGATCGATTTCGTTTGGATCGGCGAAAAAGGCCTCGCGGAAATAGAGCAGGCTTTTCGGTATATCTTCAAGGTGATAGTACGCCTCCCCGAGTATGGCCAGAAGGCGGGCGTTGCTCTTATATGAGTTTTTCGCGTATTCAAGGGTGTCCACAACCGATTTGTATTCCTCGAGGCGGAGAAAACAAATACCAAGATTGAGTAGAAATGAAAAATCGTGGGTCGTGTCCTGCTGCTCGGTGAAGGCGATGCGGTAGTGATCTGACGCCTTGAAAAATATGTGTCGCATTATCGCGTTGAACGCGGTGGAGGATGTCATCCCCTTCGACTGGGCGTATTCGTTGAAAATTTCCCACTGCTTCATGAGAAATTCTGCCTTCTCCATCCCGTCACCGAGATTCTGCAGATCCTTTGACCGGTTCAGCCAGAACTTTGCCGTCCGGTATCCGTCTATGAGCCCGGGGTAATTGGGATCAAGGTCCAGCAGTTCATTGATTTTGTCGAGGGCGGTAGAGAAATCCCCTTTTTCAATAAGCTGGTACGATTCATTGACCTGGTTCAGCACCGGATCATCGGAAAATGTCAATTGTCCGTTGTTGTCCATGGCAGTCACAGGTATAAACAGGTTCCCCAGTCGTTCAAGCTTTTTAAATGGGTAAAGATTATAACCTGCCGCTTATCCGACACGATGTTGAACATCTGCCTGGTCCGGGATATCCTGTCTTCGTCCATGAAGAGGAATGGATCGTCGCAGATCAGGGGGAGTGGTTCACCGGTTTCCGTGATTAAATCGGTCAGTGCTATTTTCAGGGAGAGGAGCAGTGCATGGTACAAAGCAGGATTGAAATCCTCATTTTTTTCGTTCATGAAAATCATTTTTTCCAGGGAATGAGTGCCGATACGGGTTATATACTGGTTGCCGGTGATGTAATTGAAATTTTCCAGGGCCCCTGACAGCAGTCTCTTGAGCCTGTCCTGTTCGCGGTTTTTAACCGCGCTTTTTAGTACATCGTACACAAAATTTATAGTGTTCTGCTGCGAGTGGAGACGTCGTACGGTTTTTTCAGCCCGCTCAAGTTCATCCTTGATATTTCCGTTAGTTGCGCCGCTTTCCCTGTTTTTGTCAATCTCACTGTTCACCTGCTCCAGAAGTTTTTCCTTGGAAGAAATCTGTCCAAGATAAGACTCCACGTCACTCTCGAATTCTTCAATCTTCTCTCGAATCATTTTTTCATGTAATCCGGTCTCGGTTGAGAGGCTTGTTATCCCGGCGGAATATTTGATTTCACCGGACAGTCTCTTCTGTTTTTCCTTCTGGCTGTTAAGCTTTTTCTCGATATCCCTGATGTATTCCTTCTCCTTTAATGAATCCCTTATCATGGCGAGGTCCCTGTTTCTTTCTGTAAACTCAATATATTCCTCAAAATACTGGAGGAGGAATTCATACAGTTCCCCGAGCCGGTTTCCGTTGAAATCTATCCTGCTTCTGCTGAGCATTTCCTTGATGTTTTCTTCCTGTTCCGCCACCTGGTAATTCAGTTCTTCCAGTTCGCCGGTTTTTCTCGAGATTAAACCGAGTATAACAAGGATGGCGTTAAACAGGACAACAAAGGAGCCGATACCGGCGAGCAAAACGGTGTCAGCGGCAGGGTCAAAGCCGTTTTTATACAGGAGGGTCAGAGCCGCGGTCATGGCAGCGACGTTTCCGGTCAGGGCGAACCTTTTTATCGCGTTCAGTCTTTTTTCCTTCCAGTGCAGCAGAGAGTCTATTCTTTCGTTGGTGTTTCGGAGTGATATGAATTTCTCCTGTATTGTATCGAGGTTCGGGATCTCGTCAAGGGTAAGATTATAGAACGAGGGGAAGAGATTTTTTATCTCTTTTTTTATTTTTGATACTTCGATGATTTTTTTCTTTTCACTGAGAAGTTCATCCTCTGTGATTTTAATCTCCTCGTTGAGTCCGGAGAGAATCTTCGTGTCATGGTGCATTTTCTTTAAAAGTCCAATCCGCGCAGATGCATCTTTCAGGCCTTCCTTCAGGCTTTTGATGTCTGTTTCTATCTGACTTTTTTCTTTTTTCAGTTTGTTTATCCTCGTGGACTGGATATCCTGGATCTGTATTTCTTTATTCAGCTCCTTTAGTTTCCCTTCGTGTTTGAGGATCTCCCTCATGAGAGATGTATTGGAAACCCCGGAATTGTTCAGTGCGTCACTCAACTGCGTGTATTTATGGAAAAACATGCTGGTGTCGTTGAGGATAATTTTCTTCAGTGAGTCATAGTCAATAATCTCTCCGGGGTTGATATCGTTCGGAGAGGGTATGAATACCGCAGTCATAAAAGTTTTTCGATTCATTCCATTTAATAATTTACCGCTTTCGTTTTCAGATACGTTTAACATATCCGCAATCTCTGCTTTCGCCGACTCGCCATTTTCTCCTGAATTAATTCCAATTTCTCTGCTATCAGCTTCTTCAGTGATAATTTGCTCATTAATATAGGATTCTTCACTGCTGACGAAGCGGAATTTCTGGTTTCCCGTTCGGTTAATGAGCGTCTCAAGGTACAGGTTCTCCCAGATACCGGATTGATCACTGCCTCCGTAATCCCTCCAGGGGATTTCACACATTGCCCGCGCGAGCAGGCTTTTGCCCGAACCGTTCTTCCCGTAGATAACCGTAATATTGTTGTCCAGTCGGAGTATTAGATTGTCGAAAAGCCCGGGTCTCGACGCTGTGCATTCTAGGTAACGAATAGCAGTTCCTCCATTGTGGTTGATCCGTTGATAAAACTATTGAGCAGATAAACCAGTTGCTCCGGTTCCAGTTCGCCGGATTGCATTTTTCTATCAAGACTTTCTTTCAAAAGCCTGAAAAATTCTCCCCGGACCGAGTCTTCAGACTGGTACTGGTCAATCATGGACTCGATTGTCTGTCTCGAATTGTCGATAACCGTGAAGGAATAGAACTTTTTCCCGAATTCATCAATGGTATCATCCTCCAGTATAAAGTTCCTGTAGCCGGTCAACACGAGATGCTGAATTGTTGCCTGGGGGGTTTCTGTTTTAATACTGCGGAGAAGGCTGTTTGTTGAATCACAGGATTCACAGTCAACAATTGTTTCGGAGATCTGCATTGAATTCACTGTGAGGCGTTTAACCTGGTTTAAACTGTTATCCTGTACCGATATTGAGAGGACGTACCGGTCTCCCTTCTCATCCAAAGATGCGGCCTCGGGGCTTCCCGGATAGGCCCCGATTATCTGGCTGTTAGTCTTGAACAGTTTGAAATTATGGTTTGATCCGAGGGCATAAAAGTCGAGCTTCAGTGACTTAAGGTCATCCCTGTTAAAGGAAAAGATATCTAGAGCTTCGCCGGAACCGTTGCCGCTCGTTATATTGAAACCGGCGTAGAAGAGCCCCAGGTGGAACCCCTGGTCCGCTGAACGCTCAATCCCACGCAGGTTACGGTGTGATCCGGCAGGAATCCCGTAAATATGGATCCGGTGGCCGTTTTTCTCTACCAGTTGCGGTTCACGGGCATCCGGATCAGTGAAAACATGGGTCAGGTTCAGATCGAGGAGAAAGGGACAGGGAACCCCCTGATCATTGAGTTCCCTCATGCCAGGGGTGAGATAGATTTCTGTTCCGGTGTCCCTGAGACGGGAGAACTCGCTCTGGACGATGTGGAGTATTTTATGGTCAACTGAGATCCCGTCGAAGAGATCCCCCCCTATGAGCATTATATCATGGTCTTCGGCCAGCTTAATGATTCTCTTAAATGTCTTTATACGTATCTTTTCAGGGATCAGGGAACCGTTACCGCCCGAGCCTATATGGATATCCGATGTCAGGAGTATTTTTGCCTGGTTGTCCATGGTGTACGCCGTATTTTTTCCGGATTATCATTATTATCGAAAGATCCGTTCCGGTTCATTACGATTCAACTGGAACAGACCTCTATTCAGCCACGCCTGTTATCATTCTTTCATTAATACTATAAAACAGCAAGTATTTTCATTCATTCAAGCTATTTTCCTTATTATGATCTTCCTTAATATTCATATTCAGGAAGGAGGGTTCAAGCCGTGGAATATTTTAATTGACAAATCATGTAACTCCGAGAAAAAGTCGTTTTACACGCGACGTGACTGCCAGCAGTGGAAATACTATAGGAAACCGAATAGTACATATAGTATCGTTACAAGCAACCTGTCATGAGGCAAAAAAGGTATGAGTGAAAAGAATTCAAACGTAGATAAATTCGTGTTTCTGAAAACATACGGGCGGATAGCAATAGTTTTTTTTATCGGTATCTCCATTTTCCTGTTTTTTTCGACAGCGGTTCTCATGTTCCTGACGAAGCCGTCCAAAGAAGTCAGGGTTCCCGATGTTGAGGGAAAGAAGTTTATCGACGTTTACAACAGTATCATGAGAAGGGGGATCCGGCCCGAGTTAAAATTTCGTGACGTGTATGATATTGACAACGGTATCGTCCTGCGTCAGTACCCTGAGAAGGACCGGATCGTGGCTGAAGGGAGCGTGCTTCGCCTGGTTGTGAGCAGGAGCGGGCTTTTCGTGGACGTTCCGAACTGCATAGGGTTTGATCTGCCCCGGGCCGTCAACAAGCTGAAAAACCTCCACTATCACGAACGGTCCATCTCGCTGAGCCTCGGGGTTGTGTCATATATTCCGTCATCGAAGAGCGCCGCAAACATCGTTATCGACCAGAGCCCCCGTTACGGCGAGAAGGTAAACCCTGACCGGAAGATTAACTTCCTCGTATCCATGGGAGACATGGAAGCTGACAATACCATGCCTGACTTAACCGGCCAGTCCATAAACCTCTGTTATGACCTTCTGGCTGCCAAGGGTCTTGCGATACAGGAGGAAATCGTCAATACCGGTGAGATGAAAATGAGCGGAATTGTCGCGGGCCAGGTTCCGGCTTCGGGAAGTAAAATCGAAAAGGGTGAAACGGCCAGGCTGCGGGTGTACTGGTACCCACTCAGGGAGCATCCCTTTAACGCCTATGAAAAGATCGACTATAAGATCCCGACTGACCAGGAAAAGGGCCTGTACGAGGCCTATGTCGAGGACAATAAATCGAGAAGAATCCGGTTCTCCCGCACCATGTCCCCGGGGCAGAACATTGAATTCATCTTCCAGAGAACAGGCAACGCCAAGGTAACCATTCTCCGGGAAAAGAAGACTGTAACGGTAATGAGAATACATGTCGAAAAGTACTGATTACGTCCGCATATCACCGTCGCTGATCGCGGCTGACCTTGCCACCATGGGGAGCTTCGTGAAGGAGTTTGACAAGTCCGTCGTGGATCTCCTCCATATTGACGTGATGGACGGAAATTTCGTGCCGAACCTGACCTTCGGCCCCGGGTATATCAGGGATCTGAAAAAGCATACATCCATACCCCTTGATGTGCACCTCATGATTGAAAAACCGGAACTTTCCATAGATCAATACATTGAAATTGCCCCCTGGTGCATCACCATCCATTACGAAAGCACCCGGTTCCCGGCCCGACTCATGACCCTCATCCGGGACGCCGGTATTATCCCGGGCATATCCCTCAACCCGGCGACCCCGGTTGAGGCTGTTTTCGATATCCTCCCCCAAGCGGGCCTGGCCCTTATCATGTCGGTAGATCCCGGATTTTACGGCCAGGAATTCATGCCCCGGGCTGTAGAGAGGATAGCGAAGCTTGCAGAATACGCGGCCTCCAGCGGTTTTCACGATCTTCTGATCCAGGTTGACGGGGGAATCAATAATGAAAATATTGCTTCGGTTGTCACGGCCGGGGCCCGCGTCGTCGTTGCCGGGAGTTCTTCCTTCAAGGGGGGAAGGGTTAACGAAAATGTCTCCCAATTAAAGGAAAATGCCGTGAAAGGCCTGCAGTAACTGGCGCCTCCCCAGCCCGGGGAAAAAGATACGAGCTTTATTTTTTTATTTGATTGGATAATCTTTAGTGGCTATATTATAGATCATCCTGGAATGGTATACCAGGGTGCCAGTTACAGTATTAATATTGACAAAAAAACAAGTATATCAATAAATTACCATCTAATTAATATCGGAGGTAAATTCGTGGCGGTAAAGATACGTTTGTTACGGATAGGGACCAAGAAACGTCCCTTCTATCGAGTTGTTGCGGTTGACAGCAGGGAAAAAAGAGATGGTGCAGTAATCGAGCAGCTGGGAAGGTATCAACCCATAATTGACGGCGACCAGTTTGTCGTTGATGAGGAAAAAGTTATTAAATGGCTCAAACAGGGTGCGCAGCCGACTAACACAATACTCAAGCTATTAAAGAAAAAAGGAATCTGGAGCAAGTTTAAGGGTGCAAATTAATTCTTGAGGAGGCGGTAATGGACTATAAGGAGCTCGTCGATTACATGGTGAAATCCCTTGTAGATCATCCAGATGAGGTTGAAATTAGGGAGATTGAAGGAGAAAAATCGACTATTTTGGAGCTAAAGGTCACCAAGGAGGATATCGGAAAGGTTATCGGAAAGCACGGAAGGATTGCGCGGGCCATCCGGACCATTATCAACGCGTCGGCAACTAAATCAGGGAAGCGGGTGGTTCTGGAAATACTTGATTGATCACGGACGATGATTTTCTCAGGATAGGCGTCATTACCGGCGTCCACGGCCTCCAGGGTCGCCTGAAGGTGTACATTATCACAGATTTTCCTGAACGCTTTTCTGCCGGAAATACGGTTGTTGTTGATGAAAATGGCTTCCGCACCCATTTCCTTGTTCAGGAATTTCAGGAATATCGGCAGAAAACGGGTTTACTGAAGCTTCAGGGCGTTGACACGCGGGATTCCGCTGAAAAAATGAAAAAGGCTGAAATCCTCATTTCGAAGACACATGCTGAAGAGGCCCGGGACTCCCTTGACGAGGACAGTTTCTTTTACCATGAGATAATCGGAAGCTTGGTTTACATAGATGAAAGGCTCTTTGGAACGGTAATCGACATCCTGGAGGCGGGATCAGGGGACATCCTTATTATCCTGGATGAAAATGAAAAGCAGCACATGGTCCCCTTCGTCCAGGATATGGTCGATACCGCGTCTTTGTCCGAGGGGCGAATCTTTGTTCATCCGATAGAGGGGCTTCTTGATTTTTAGAATAGTGACCCTTTTTCCGGATTTTTTTTACGGCCCCCTGAAAACCGGGCTGGTGGGAAAAGCGGTTGAAACTGGAATAATAACCGTAGATATTGTCAATATACGGGACTATACCGACGACAGGCACAAGCGGTGCGATGATTATCCCTACGGCGGTGGGGCAGGGATGGTCCTTCTTCCGGAACCCCTCATACGGGCGGTCAAATCGGCCGGTTCCGGCACGG
>CAZEPS010000047.1:0-20355 GCA_964514165.1 uncultured Leptospirales bacterium | reverse complement strand
CCGGGACCCCCGGAAGAACGATATCGGCTTCATAAACTGCTATCTGGACAGAAACTATACGATTTCGATAAAAATTACCCTGCATTACTTATTTTTGGCTCTTGGCAATACCTTTGAAGAATGCGTGGAGAAGTTTTTATGGTATGAAGAGGCCTATCGTAAGCGGCTGCCGGTCTATTTTTGGTAGGGGGTCAGAGCCTATAATTTTTCGCCCAACATTCCGGAATGAGACTCTTTTTTTTATTTAGCAGAGATAAATAATGCGTGTATTTACGTGGATTTACCAGGGAATTTTCCGGTCACAATGAATAGCTTTCAGGGCAATAGCAAACTGGGACTCAGTCCGCTCTCAGCACCAGGCAGGAGGAGTTCCCTTTCGCGATGAGGTTTTTCCGGGGATCGAATATTTCACATTCAACGTACCCGGTCTTTTTCCCCTTGCGCACGACGTATGCCTTGGCGGTTATGATGTCATCCACGATTGACTTGAAGTAATTCATCTGGAGTTCAACGGTGCTGAATATCTCCCCCTCGTCGAGGGTCGAGGCAAAGGCTGCCCCCATGGCGACGTCGGCGAAATCGCAGAATATGCCGCCGTGGACGATACCGAAGGGGTTATGGAAACGGCTGTCGACTGGCATCTCGATAACGACCTTTCCGGCTTCGAAATTCAATGGCTTGATCTGAAAGAAATTGACCACTGGGGCCAGGTCGCTTTTTCCCTCGACCCAGGACCGAATGAATTTCTCGATACCATTATTCACATTTAACCGCTGTTGCCTGTTTCAGTATTCCAGCTTGAAGAAACGCTTCTCCAGGTGGGCAAGATCCTGCTGGACCCTCTTTTTCAGGGGGGAATTCCTGAAAAAGTTGTCGCCTTTCTCGGCCCTGGCGAGAAAGAGTCGGTACACACGGCGGGCTGTTTCGATGTCTTTCAGGGTCGGGTCCTTCTCGTATATCTTCGCCAGGAGGTAGTAGGCGTCGTCAACGGTCTCCCGGTCCTTGTAAAACTTAATGAGGCGGACCGTGAACTTGAGGGCCTTGTCCCCCTTCTCCTCTTTCATGTAGATCGTGGCTATGTTGAGGAGGGCGTTATCCGCGAGATCGTGCGTCGGGAACCTGAAGGCGAGCCTGTTGTAGTACTCTATGGCGTCAGTGTTCTTGCCGGTTGTGCGGCTCGCGTCGGCAATGAGGTAGATGGCCCGGGGGTATTCCCCGGAAATTTCCGGAATGGCCTGGAGTTCGGTGATGGCCTTCCCGTATTCGTACTCCTTGATGTAGAGCCTGCCGAGCCAGAGGGAGGCGCTGTCCCGGTACCGGCTCTGGGGATATTTTTCCTTCAGCTCCCGGAACCGCTCCCCCGCCTGGGGATAGAGTTCGCTTTCGAAGAACTCTATCCCGGTTTTCAGAAGCACCTCGTCAGGCCCGGTCATGCCGGGTACGGCGCCGGTTTCCTCCTCTCCTTCGCCGGGGGGTTCGCCCTCACCCTGGAGGGGTTTCACCGTGGCGGGAAGTATACCGTCTCCTGCCGGGGCGTCCGGTGTCTCTCTGATTATCTCGTTGATGATGTCCTCGGTCTCCTTGTAATCCTTGGAGTAGAGTGCCGGGACACATGCCAGTATGATCAACAGGGCGATAAACTGTTTCAATCGATGATTATCTCCGATGAGTTGTTCATGGGTTCCGGTTCCGCGTCACGGATATCCCTGATTATTCCCTTACGGTTTTCAGTCTGCTCAGGGGCCACCCTCAGGCTGTCCGGGAGTTCCAGGGGCTCGGTTTTCTTCAACGGTGTGACTGTTTTTTCGCTCCTGGTTTCATCCTCCCCGCGAATGGTTTTCTCCCGCTTCTCCAGGGGTTTCACCTCAGGGCTTTCCCCGTCAAAGGAGCGGTATTTCCCCTCGAACAGGGGATTGTCCCGGTCAGGTCCGGTAATTTTCATTTTTTTATCGGTCTCCGGTTCGATGATTCCCCGGTCCAGGTCGGGTTCCAGGTCTTCCTTAGCCCGGAACCGGGGCTTTTCCAGGCCGTACTCCCGGGATTCCCGGATAAGCTCAGACTCGAGCATGGCCCCGAAACTCCCCTCGTCGCGCTCCTTGCGCATGTCAATATCAAAAAGCTCGGCGGTATTGCTGGCAATGGGGTCGCTCTTTATCCGCGCCGCGTCCTTTCCCATCCGCCACCCCATTACGATGCCGCCTATGGCGAGCATAACAATGAGGAGGGAAAAGAGCTGCCGTATCATCATGGCCGTCTGCTTGTCGATTCTGCCGATAAGGCCGTTGATGGTGTAGATTATCCTGTTGATTATATTTACTATCGGGTTCATTCCCTGTTACTCGCCGGTGTTATCCTTCTGTTTATCAATATAATCAGCGGTTGCTCATTTATCAATAATAAATATCACCCGGCACTTTCTCAGCCGGTCAAGGGTCTCACGGCTGCTGAAGAGCTTCCTGATATCTGCGTCGGCCATGACCGGGCAGCGGTTCAGGGATTTCAGGGCCACCGTGTACAGGGGGCTGTCACCGATTCCCTGTTTGTTTCTCGCTTCCTCGTCCGTATGGACGTAAGAGACTATCCCCGTCCTGGTAGCGTACCTGATGTCGACGAAATTTTTTCCGTAAATCTCGAGGCCGTTCCGGTTGTAGATGACCGGAAACATCATCGGCTCAACATCAAGGCCCCTGGTATCGATTATAAGGCCGGTATAATCGGTCGATATCGGATTGTCCGTCCGTTCGGGGAAATCGTGCATCGGGTACCGGTACGGCACCGCGGCGATAAGTTCCCTGATATACAGCCTGGCCCGGCACGCGGTGGCGAAATGGCCGGAAGGGGTTTCCATGAATTTTGTGCGGGACTCGATTATATGGGGAAGCCGCTCCATGGTCACCGGGTTGTCCCTGATGAAATCCTCCATGGTTTTGTCGGAATCGACCCTGATCCCCTTCAGGGAATCTATGATCCTCCGTGCCGCGTCCTCCCTGGCCCGGTCGCAGGCAATCATTCTTCCCCTGTTTATCGATATGACTGACCCGTAAAGCCGGTCAACGGGCCTTCCCCGTTCATCAATCTCGATTCGGGCGTCGCCCCTTGATTCTATCGTGCCGCTGCTCCAGTCGACACCGGTATTGACTCCTGTCGTAGCGGGGAGGGCGGCTGCGAAGAGCAGAATCAGCAGTATGGTATGGATAATTTTTCGTGACATGTCTTACCCGGATTCACACCTGGTGTTAATCTGTTTTTAATATCGGATCAGGGCCGGCGATAATCAAACAATTTCGATACACCGCACCCGGCAGGCCTCAACCAGGGGGACCAGGCCCCTGGCAGCTGCCTGGATGTCCCGGAGGAGAATGGAGGTTCCCTCCTCCGGGGGGATGTCGCGCCGTTTCAGGTAGGTGGTGGTCTTTCTTATAAAGGGGTTGAGGACCAGGTCCAGGTCAGAGTCATATATCCTGTTCAAAATCTCACGGTGTTCCTCAATGCCTGATTCTATGTTCCCGGATATGTCTTTGTCGATCTTCTTCAATTCAGCGGAGAGCGTTCCCATGGCATCGGCCAGAATGCCAGGATCAGGCCTGTCGGTTTTCCCTTTTAGTGCGTCTTCTATTATTTCGTCCGGGGTCCTGTCTTTCTGTTTAAACCTCCCGGACAGGGATTCCAGTGACGCCTCTTCACAATTGCTGATCCGGGCCCCCCCGCCGGTGGCGTTGATGACCGGGACCCCCACCCTGGATGCCGAGTCCTCAAACCAGTTCCGGTAGAGGTCAAAGACAAAATCGGATATGACCGTCCCGCCGCCGCCGTACCGTTCAACGTACTTGATCTTGCGCCTCCGCACCACCCGCTGGTTTATGGTGTCCAGGTTCAGCGTCCTGTTCAGAAGGAGTGACCAGTCATCGTTGTGGTAGGTGCCGCTGCAGTGGATTTCCCGCCCGGTGTAGGCCAGGTCCTGCCCGGTCAGGACAATCGGATCGCACCCCAGGTTCAGGAGAAGGTCAAAGGCGCTGGTGGCCACTGATCCCCCGGACTGTATGTCCCCGGTATTGGGAAGGTATTTCTCAAGCCAGCCCATGAAGGGGGTCGCTTCCCTCTTTAGATTGCCGGAACTGTCGGTGTAATACTTGGAGGTGGTGCTGAATATTTTATCGCCGGGGAAAGACCGCGCCACGGCCGGGCAGCTCACCAGGTCGGCGAGGAGGCGGATTTTACTGTTGGAAACCCCGAGAAAGTGCTTCAGGCTCTGTTTCTGGGCGTCCAGGGTCATCACCAGGTGCGGCGTGATGTCCCTCCGGTGGAGGACCTTCAGGGCCGTGTCAACGCACACGATCAGGGCCCGGTCACGGAGCCCTTCGAGGAGATCCATGTTTTTCCGGAGGGACGGGCCCGCTGACACGATGATCCCCGGGTAGCCCCGGAACTTCCCGAAGAGAGAGGCAACCCTGTGGGAGGTAAATATGTGACGGATATTGACGAGAATGTTCCGAATCCACTGGCCCTCGAACTCGAACCGGGTGAAGAGGTCGCTTATCCGCGACGACATGTAGCGGTTCATTTCACTGACGATACGGTCATAGAATTCCCTGTCCAGCTGGTACGAGGGCCGGTGGGTGTACACGGAGAACCCCCGGAAGTCCGCGATGTCAAGTTCTTCGAGAATGGGTGTAATCTTCGAAAGGGAATCTATCATCGTGGCATGTTCAAGAAACCCCGGGTTCTCCATCCCGGCAATGTCTATGACCTCCCGGTCTTTTTCAATTATCATGATCTGTGTTTCAGGGAAGCGTTCCCTGAGGTGATCAATGTGGTAACCCAGGGCGAGCCCGGCGACAATGATGACAGATCCCCTTCCCTTTGAAAACATGGCGACCGTCCTTTGCGATTCGGCGGACGGGTCATAGGCGGAATGGAGCCTGGTCTCCCTCTGCCCACGGTGTATGAGGGTCTTTCGGCCTGAAGGGGTGTCCTTGACGAGATATGAACCCACGGCTATTCCCTCAGCGAGGTCCTGTGGGCTTCAAACCTTGAGTTCATTGCCCTGTAGAGATTGTCAGCCATGGAAGGCGTGGTGATATCGTACCGCTTCAGAACGTCGTGCTCGATGAAATACATGTTTATATCAGAGCCGTTAATCTTGCTGAAGATGTTCGCGAGATAGACAATCGTCACGATGTCCCTGTTATCGGGTTCCGATTTCAGGGGTGAATGGTGGTTCCTGATGGCGTCGATCAGATCCGGGGGAAAGTTCCACTTTTCGGCAATCATGGCACCGATGGTGGAATGGCTGACGCCGATGTAAATCTCCTCGAGTATTGTTGAAGTGCGTATCTTCCTGTTGTCCACCATCTTCGAAATATGATCGACCAGGCTGAGATCAGTTGAGAGGAGGACAATTTTTCCGATGTCGTGGAGCAGGCCCGCGATGAAGGCGTTGTGCGATATTTCCGGCCTTCCCGTCTCGATGGCCATGTTCCGGGCGAAATATGCCGTCTTGTTGCAGTGCTCCCATATCTGCTCAAATTTCTTGTAGCGCTTGTCGAGTATCTTCCTCATGGCGGCTGCCTTGAGAATAAGGTCGAGGTTTTTCAGCCCGATGGTGATTACCGCGTCGCTTATGTTGTCTATCCTCCTGGCTGTTATGAACCCGGCCGAGTTGGCCAGCTTGAGAACGTCGGCGGTCAGGGACGGGTCTCGAGAAATTTTGTCCGATATGGCGTTGATGGTGGTTTTCGGATTATTGCACATGGACTGGAGTTCCATGATGTTTTTCGGGAAGGTCGGGAGGGCCTTTACTTCCTCCAGGATTTTGTCCTTAATGGCAGATATAATATCCGGTTCCCTGAGCTGTTCCGGGATGAAAACCTGGGACGCCACGGAATCATCCCTGGCAATAAACTTGAACGAATCGGCACCGATACCGGCGTTTCTCAAAAGGAGGATGATGAGAATAATGCCGATTCCCGCACCTTCGGAGGGGTCATAGGACTTTTCGTAGGCCTCTGCGAAGTTTCTGCTGCCGGCGGCATTCTGCAACCTGGCCCGTATTCTCTCGGCCTCTTTCGGCAGAATTTTTGAATTATTAATCAGCTGGAAAACGAAACCGTTGTCCACCTTTTTCGCCTTGAAAACCACCCGGTAGTCGGTGCCGGTGAGTTCCTTTTTCATGAATTCAAGGTCACTGACCACGTCCTTGAATTTTATCATCCCGTTTTCGTATTCACCGGGGTCATTGATATCGAGTTTGAGTTTTTTAAAGAAGACCCGCTTGACGTTCGCCTTTACCGCGTTCAGGACAATTTCCCTCACCACGGTTATGATGGTATCGAGAAGAAACAGGCGGTCGACCCGGGACAGCACCTTTGCCATGAATGAATTTATCGTGTCAAAGATGGCATCAGTCGGGTAGAGAAACCCTATGTCAACCGTTTCTTCCCTGTAAAATTTATCAGCGAGCTCTGACGTATTTACCATATGGCATTTTATAACCGATAATAATTTTTGGGGCAAGAAAAATATAACGGTTTACGTTATAAATGACAATTATTTTCTCGATATCACCAGATCGATACCGTCCCGGGCCAGGATTTTCCTGAGCTTTCGAACGGCGTTGTTCTCCCGGCCGGGGACAATGGAGCACCTGGTTACCGGCAGTGATTTAACCAGTCCGGTGAAATTCATGACGCTCCGGTACCCCGGGTCAGCTATATGTATGGAAATCTCTTTGCTGTTTCCGCGCTCCAGGGTCCTGGCAAGGAGATTCGCCTCTTCCCTGCCGGCGAGGCTCCCGGAAATGGTTACAGCGCCACCGGTTTCCCGGACAGTGAGCCGTTCGTTGACCGGAAGCTCGGAGAGAACGGGCCCCAGCTTTGCTGTGGAGAAGAGTCCCCATCCGATGCAGTAGGCGGCGAGTATACAGGCAAACCCGGCTTTTCGCGCTCTCTTGAAGGGGAGGAGGGGTACGGCAAGGAGGGCCAAGGGTGCCAGGTGATACAGGCTGACGTCAGGCGCTGCGAAATGGCCGTTTAGGGCCGAGAGAAACCGGACCGCGGCCGCGTTGCCGGTGAAAATCAGGGAGGTGATTTCAGCCGCGGCCCCCCCGATGGTCATGGATACCATTGACGCGCTTCCGGCGAAAATCGATGATACGAGGGCAAGGGCGGTGCCTGGTACCACGACCAGGTTTGACACGACACCGATGAAATTGATCTCCTTCAACTGGGCCAGTATGACCGGTATCACGATAATCTGGGCTGACAGGGTCACGGCCAGGGGGCCGGACACCATTTTCGGGAGAAATGATACCGATTCCCTGAAGTTTCTAAAGAAGAGGATGATACCCAGGGTCGCGCCGAAGCTCAGCTGAAAGCCGAGGCTGTAGAGTTCATGGGGGGCGCCGACAAGAATGAAAACGGCGGCGATGAACAGGGCGCTGAAGACGTTTCCCTCCATGTCCAGGAGTTTCTGGATCGCGTAGACTGAAAACATCAGGAACGCCCGTATGAGGGAAACCGGCATGTCCGTCATGAAGAGATAGGCGGCGAGAACGGCCAGGGCAGCGGCAAAAATATGTTTCTTCGGAAGCCCGATGAGGCCGAGGAGGAAAAAGGGTATGGAAGCGATAATCCCGATGTGCAGGCCGCTTGCCGCCAGGACGTGGAGAACGCCGGCCCGCTTGTATTCGTTCAGGGTCTTCTTGTCGATATAGTCCTTGTTGCCGAAATAGAGGGCCTTGATCACCCTGCCAGCCGGGCCGGGAAACAGGGTGTCGACCCGGGACGAAATCCCATTCCGCACTTTTTCACGGATCGAGGGGGGCTTTTCGCCCGCTGTTTCGTGGTTATACTCCCTCAGGAAGAAGACATGCCGTATCCCCTTTCTCACCTTAGTAAGATCAAAGGGGTTCTCAGCCGCCGCCTCATCGGTGATTGCCAGGGGCCGTGCCCTGACGGTAATCTCCTGTCCCTTGAAATATTCCCGGTCGAAGTCCGCGTAGGCCGCCGCCTTTACCGGCATGCCGCCTTCCCCCGATAATTCAAGCGCCAGTTCCCTGGAGTAGCGGTGTTCCGTGACCGCGGAGACCGTTCCCCGGTACGTCCCCTCCGTGGTGCGGGGTGTGCCCCCTGCCGTGAGTTTCCAAATATAGACTGCCGGTGTCACGGTTACGGCCAGGGCGAGGAGGGCGAGAAGTACGCAGTGGAGAGCGTATCGCCCACGGGAAACGGCCGGTATTCTCCTGACGATGACCGGGGCCAGCCCCGCCCCGGAGAGGAGCAGCGCCAGTCCCGCGGCAGCCTCTGGATGCCGCGACAGGTGGAAACCGTACGAGGACATAATGGTCCCGGCGAGAAAAAGGAGCAGCCCCAGGGGGGGCGCTGCCGCTTTCCCGATGATGTCTTTATATCCTTCCAATTTTAAAGAGAAACCCCAGTTGTATTCCGTAGGAGAATTTTTTTGACTCCTCCCCCAGGCCGAAGAACCCGTACCTGACGTAGGCGTCGAAAATAAGTTTTGTGTCGAAACTGGTCTTGACGGTAAAACCGACGGGGAGGTGCCCTCCGCCCCCGCTGTTGTACTTTTCGTTTGACGGCGGGGTCTCCAGGTAGAGGCCTATCCCCGGCGTGAACTCAATGACCCTCCCGATCGGCACAACCCCCCTGCCGGACATGGCGAAGGTCAGGTGGTACAGGGGAAACATGTCGTTCTGGTTATGGGTGAAATGGAGGTTGAAATCACCGGCCAAAAATTTTCCGTATACCGCCAGGAGGACCCCCCCTGACAGGAAGTACCCGCCGTATTTGCGGGTCGATCTGCTGATGAAAAACCAGTCGCTGTGTTCGATGTGATTGAACCCCCCGGACACCGACGGGCCGATGTAGGTGAAAATGAGATCACGATCCTCCCGGCTAACCTGGGCAAAAGCAGTTGCTGAAACCGTTACTGCCGAGATAAGGGCGATTAGAACAGCCGGGTATCGTTTCAAGGCTTCCTCTCAATCCATGTTCAGGGGATTCTTCACAATCTGGGCGCTTGTGGGCACGCTGAAATTAAATATCGTCGGCAGCACCGCGGCCTTCCAGCTCACGTTTGAGAGGCTGAAGCTGAAGACCCCGCCGTCTTTTGTCCGGATTATCGCCTTCTGGAGAAAGAAGGTTGAATCAACCCGGAGGGTGATCTCCGAGTATTCCCGCTCTTCGTTTTTCATTCGTATCGTGTACCCGCCCTGGCCGCCGGAGGCGATGGCCTTGTATTCGCCGGAGACTATTGCCGCTATGCCGCCGGAGAAGACCCCCTCGGCCAGGTCCTGTATGCCGCAGATGCCGGTGTTCTGGTTATAGACCCAGAGGCGCTGTCCGTTGGAGACGATGACCTTCCCCGGGGGGGTGCTGAACTTCACGTAGATCCTGTCCGGCGCCATGTACTTGAAGGACCCGGACACGGTCAGGCCGCTCTGATACGTCCAGGTTATGACGCCGGTGAGTTTCTGGATTCCGTACATCCGACTTCTGAATTTTTCAATCGCTTCTTCGCCGGTAATCCCGTAGGCGTTTACGGTGATAATAACGGCGAAGAATATGAGCATGAGTTTGATCTGTTTCATGTTAATCCCCTGATAGCTATACGATTACCATACCGGTTTTTGTTGAAAAAAAAACAAAAAATTGTATTTTTTTTTCAGTTCCCGCCGGCGGGTTCCTGTTCAGCTTCATTTCGCGGCGTGCCGCGATGAGCCAAGATTTTCATTTATTTCACAGGTTCTCAAGAACTTTTTACCCCGCATCTGTCAATAAATTTCTTGATAATCAGGGGCATATGGGGTATTCCAATATTCATGAAGATAAAAAGCAGGCTTATTATACTCATAATTATCGGGGCGGCGGTATTCTCGTATTTCTACAGCGAGGAGGTCTACTCCTTCTATCTCAACTTCTATTATACCAGGATCAAGAAAGTTGACAGGAAGGATATGCTCAAGAAGGCGGAGACCATGTTCCGTGAAAAGAGGTACGAAGAGCTGAGGGAGTACCTCCGCACCCTGACCGTGCTCTATCCGGACAACCGGGAACTCAGGCTCATGGAGGGCCTCACCCTGATCCGACTCGGGGAGAAAAACAGGGGCACTGACCTGATCCTTTACCACATGGGTGAGGAGGAGCTTCCCCGGGCCGCTTTGGAAGAGATAACCGAGGCCCTCTATGAACGGGGATTTTACAGGGAGATTATTGATCTCATGGGCACCCGGGACCCGGGGGCGAGCGAACAGATCCGTTTCGCGTACGGGATGTCCCTCTTCCGTGACGGTCAGTACGGCCGGGCGGTGAAACAGCTGCAGGAGGCAATACGGCAGGGAAGGAGCGATGACCAGGTCCACCGCTACCTTGGACTCGCCTACGGCAGGGTGGGAGACCTGGAAAGCGCCGAAAAGTACCTCGAGCACGCCCGTAACCTTAATTATTATGACCGGGACATCATTCGTGATCTGGTGGAGGTCTACCGGAGAAGGGGGAAATACGACGAGGCCGGGCGCCTGGCGCGTTATTTGAGCCGTTTCAGGAGATAAAAAAACCCGGGCCGTGGGCCCGGGTTTTTTGTTTCTAAAAAAATTTATGAAATTATTCTCCGCCGTCTGAAAGGAACTTGGCGGTAATTCCGATACCGTAAACCCAGGCGTCTTTTTCGAAATTGAGTCGTCCAGCGAGAAAACCTGAAGCGGGCCCTGAGCTGGTGGGCTCATAGAAGGTCTTGAGAACGCCGACTGAAATTTCGAGCCACTCAACCGGGGTAACCGCGAGACCGGCGCTGACGAGCCATGAATTCAGGCCCGGATCCCAGGGAGAACCGGTGTTGGACCGCGGCGTATCACCTGTCTTGTCGTACGCGAAACTCAGGCTCGGGCGGAACATGCCGATCTGATATTCGGCTCCTGCTGAAATCGTGTACCCGTCACGCTTCTTGGTGTTGAGGGTGGACGCACTCAGAGCGGCAACTATTGCGTCATAGTCGGCTGTGGCCGGATCGATGCTAACATTAAACGGGTTGCCGACGTAGGACTGCTGTTTTGACAGGCCGTAGTCGAATGCGACCTGGACGTTGAGATCTTCGGTCACGTCATAGCCGATACCGACGTAGATTTTGCCGTCAACGGTCTGCTCGCCGATGCCGCCGTAGGTGAGGCCAAGGGCAGTGACGGTATGACCGAGCCAGGTGGCCACTTCAGCGTCGTGGATGACGGTGATGCCGTCGTGCTTGACGCTCATCTTCCCTCTCATCCGTACTTCAGGCTGGAAGGCGGCCGCGATTACCAGGGCATCGATGGGATAGAAGTTGATGCTCGCGTAACCGGTCCACCCGTCCTGGTTGTAGGAAAGCTTGATGGCGTTGACGAAACCGGCTCCCGCAACAACGGACCCGGAACCATTCGTATAGCGAAGTCCAGCAGCCACGGATACCCAGTCAAAGGGCTGGTATGAAGCGGACACGCTGAAGGCCAAAGTCGAAGAATCGCCGACGAACTTGGTCGCCGCTGCCGGTGACCCGGTTACATACGGAACAAAAGAGAGGCCCCGGAGGTTGTCGATACCGGAACTCTTGTACGATACTGATCCGCCGCCGGCTGGTACGGTAAAGTCGAACCATACGGCACCTTTGCCCTTTTTGTACATTAAGACGACACTCGGGTTCAGCCATACCGGCTTTTCGTCCACTGATTCGAGACCATGCAGAGGCAGACCTGTTGCGCCGGTAAGAGCTGTAGTCAGCTTCGCGGAATACTTCTTGTACGCCATCTGGTTGGTCAGGTCAACGTAAATACCATCATCCAGTTTGACGGTTCCGGCCGGGTTGTAGATAGCGGCGTCAGCGTGGTCAACGGTAGCGTTTTTAGCCATGTTCCTGACGTAGCCGAGAGACCGCCGGGACCCATAAGCGAAAAGATCGCCGCTTATGAGCACAAACGCCAGCAGGAAAAAACTAAGCGTTAAGAACCTTTTCATAAATTGAATCCTCCTGATTTTTTATTATAACCGCACAGGGCGGCATAATGTGCTGTGGGAAAGCATGGGGATACAATGGTGTCAGGCATTTATATCTGTATTTTTCCTAACAGAATTTTTCAGATTTTTTATGTTAATTTTTGTTTAAGAAATATTTTTATATCTGCTCAAGCAAGCTTACAAACCGGATATTAATTACCTGTTTATAAGATGTCAACACATTTTAAATAAAATTTTACTTGATTTAATGAATAAATGTGACATAATGTATTGAGGATAACAAGTCAATATTTTTTTATCGTACGGTTAAGACATATTTTTTATTGATATTTTTTTATAAAAAGGGTATATTTTCACGAAACTTTTTGTTTCTTTATACAAGGGGCTTCTTTTGAGGAACTATCCTAATGCCCCGGTGTCAACTTTTTAGTATACCGTTCTCTCAAACCTGGATCGGCTGTTCTTATGAAAGAGAAATCGGCGTATCTTAACAGGAACATTAACACTTAAAACCCATGCAGGAACGGACCAACATCTACGATCTTTCACGCCTTGAACGGGAGGTCCATAACCTCACGAAACTGGTCAATATAAACCGCATTATCAACTCTACCCTGGATATCGCCCGGCTCCTTACCATCATCATGGAGATTATAAAAGAGATAATGGAGACCGAGACCAGCACCCTGCTCCTTTACGACGAGGAGAGCGGTGACCTGGTGTTCAAGGTCGCCCTGGGCGAAGCCGGGGGACAGCTCATAGAAAAGTACCGGGTCGTCATGGGCGAGGGGATAGCCGGGTGGGTAGCGGAAACCAGGAAACCCCTGTGCGTGAACGACGCCTACCGTGACCGCAGGTTCGAGCCGAAATTCGACCAGCAGACCGGGTTCACAACCAGGGCGATAATCTGCACCCCCCTCCTGTTCAAGGGAAAACTGCTGGGGGTCATACAGGCCATCAACCCGGTGAACCGTCCCGGCTTTGACGAGGAAGACCTGAAACTATTCAAGGTGTTCGCGGACCAGGTCTCCCTGGCGGTGCAGAACGCCTTTTATTTCCAGAACGCCCTGGAGGAGGAGCGGCTGAAGAGCGAAATATCAGCGGCCCGGGCGATCCAGACCTCCCTTGTCCCTGACCTGGACAGCACCTTCGGCAACATACACGTGGCCGCGAAGTCCATTTCAGCCCGGGAAATAGGGGGGGAGTTCTACGATCTCTTCCGGTTCGGGGACAACTATATCGGCATCGCCATCGGCGATATCCACGAGAAGGGGATCCCCGGGGGGCTCAGGGCATCCGTCGTCAACGGGGCCCTCAAGGCGATCGCAGAGATGAAGGGCGAGAACCCGACCCTGATGGTCAACCTCCTCACACGGACGGTGGACAGGTGGGAAGATCCGCTCCAGAACATATCCATCTTCTACGGGGTGGTCAATATCTCGGAGAACAACCTCCGGTTCGTGAACGCCGGGGCCGCCTACCCGATCCTCATACGGGACAACGTGCCGCGGTACCTCCGGTTCGGGGGAAGGGTGCTTGCCGACAATCCCCGGGCAGGGAAGCGTGTCGCCGTGCGGCTCCAGCCGAGGGACTATTTCGTGATACTATCAGACGGAATTTTGAAAGTGAAAAACCGGCGGGGCATACAGCTCGGCCTGAAAAATATCATGGGCCTGCTCGAGAAAGATTTCACGGGCCCGATAGAGATAATTGAGGCCCTGCTTGCGTACGCCGATGAATTTTCCGGGGAGGTGGGGACACGGGAGGACATCAGCATTGTTGCGATGAAAGTGAACTGACCATGAGCAATTTCGTATCAATCATTTTCTGCGGTCGGTGCCATTCCCGGTACGTGGAGATATCGGAGTTTTCCCGGGAGGGAAACGCCGTAGTCCACTGCCGCACATGCGATTATCGGGAAGAAGTCCGCGGGTTCACCCTGGGGCGCGGCCAGATCTCAAACTCGGAACTCCAGAACGCGCGTCAGACCACCGCGAAGAAGGGTGTGATCAGGGAAGACAAGTACGAAAAGTAGACTATTTCCTGATAAACAGGCCCCGTACCGCCACGCTGAAAAAGAAAAAGACGACCCGGATGAGCCTGAAGATCCGCCAGGGACGGGTGATGATCCGGTAGAACCAGTCGAGTCCCCGCTCAATGAAGAAGGCCGGCGCCTTCCTGATGTCCCCGGATATGATGTCGATGCATCCCCCCACGCTGATGAACACGGTGTTCTTAAACTCGCTCTTTATCTTGTGAATCCACCGGTCTTCTTTCGGGAAACCGAGCCCCACGAATATGATGTTTGCCTCGGACTTGCGCATGGCCTCGATGACTGACTTCTCCCGCTCCTCGTTGAAGTACCCGCCGTGGCGCCCCACTATGCGTATTTTCGGGAACGATTTCCTTATGTTGAAGAATGACTTCTCCACCACCTCGGGTTTGGCGCCCACGAGGAATATGGTGTATTCCTTGATTTCGGCGATGCGGATGATGTCCATCATGAAGCTCAGGGTCGGGATCCACTCCTTTATCGGGGTCTTGAGGCGTTTCGCCGCCCACTGGAGGCCGGCCCCGGCGGCCAGGTGCATGTCAGCCTTGTCCGAGATTACCCGGAGGTCGGAGTTGGTCTTAAACCTGAGGAGCTTGTAGGGATTGAGGGATATGACATGGTAGGTCCCGCCGCTGCCGATCATGTCGATTATCCGGACCACCGCCTGAATCCTGGTCACGTTGTCGATGCCGATGCCCCGGATGTTCACGATGTTGACGTCGGCGAGGTTGACCTGGTTGTATTCGAGAATCAGGTCGCGCTCCTCCTTGTAGGAGTCGTAATAGACTGAATCATCAACCGGTTCTTTATGATCCGCCATGAATTCCTCCTGGTAAGACGCTTGGGTTCTGGTAACTCATTCGCAAGGTTTCGGGTATCAGGTGCTCGCACTTTCTGTCATTGTACAGAAATTCGCGGTCTCTTTCAATCCAATTTTCGGTACCATTGTAATAATGTTCAGGGGGTGTCAATAAGTATTCAGGACATTACCCGGTTTGGGCGCGCAAAATTACTTTTCATGGCCGAAAAAGGGTTGCATAATAGATCGTGAAGGCTCTACTCATGTAATGTAAAACGGAGCAGCAGGGGAGATTTATGGACAGAGACAGGCAGGTGAAGGATTTTTTCGGGCGTGAATACGCATCAAGGCGCGTTATCGAGCCAGGATACCGCCACGAAAAGCTAAAGGACAGGCTTTTTGACGTTATCAAAACCTATAACCCGAAGACAATCGTTAAACTCGGGGTCGGGGGCGGCGCAATCCTGGCTGACATGGCCCGGGAGGCAAAGGGGTATATCGCCGTGGTGGAGCCCTCCATGGAAACAATCAGTTCCTTCATAAACGACAATCCCTATGACGAGGTGGTGAAGAAAATCAATTTCATCAACGGCGATTACGGTTCCCTCCCACTGGACTATTACGCGGCAGACCTGATCGTAACCATCGACCAGTTTGATCTCCTTGAGACCGGGAGGGTGATGGACGAGATCAAGCGGGGGCTCCAGTTCGACGGGATACTCTTTTTCGCCGGCGTGGTCCTCAATGACGACGACATAGAGGGTGTCTATGACGACTTCATGCGGGAGGCCATGCCCCTCCACAACGATTACTACCTGGTAAACGACCTGATGACCTTCATGGACCTGAAGGACTTCAGTTTCATCAAGGGGAACTACGAGGTCTTCAGGGAGGACCTGGATTCCCGGCTCGCGTTTATCAAAGAGAGCCTCGGCGGGTCACCCGGCAACCCTGAGAAATTCATCGAAGAAAAACAGGAAATCTTCCAGTCACTCTACAAGATGGAAGGAGCGTCCATCGACGAGCCCTACTACGCCGGCGTTTTCATGCGCCGGAAGATGGAGTACGACCGGAAATGATCTTCAGGGTGAAGCCGTCCCGCCTCTCCGGCGGGGTGAGGGTTCCCGGGTCGAAGTCCCACACCATCAGGGGGCTCGCCTTCGCGCTTTTCGGAAAGGGGAGGTCGGTCATCGAGTCGCCCCTCGATTCGTCGGACACCAGGTCGTGCCTGGCCATGATCGAGGCCCTGGGGGCAAAGATCTCTTTCGAGGAAAACCGGTGGGCCGTGGAGGGGACCGGCGGCCGCCCGGCAGTGCCGGACAACGTCATCGACATCGGGAACTCCGGCACGTCCCTCTACATCGGCATGGGGGCCGCCTCGACGGCCGGCGGGGCCACGGTGTTCACCGGGGACTCGCAGATTCGGAACCGGCCCGTAAACGCCCTGGTTTCGTCCATCAATGACCTGGGGGGGCGGGCCTTCTCGACCCGCCGTAACGGCAAACCCCCGGTGGTGGTGGAGGGCCCGATCACCGGGGGCGAGACCAGCATCGAAGCGGTGACCTCCCAGTACCTGACCTCACTCCTCATGGCGTGCCCCTGTTCGGACGGCGAAACCCGCATTCTGGTGCCCCTCTTGAACGAAAAGCCCTACGTCACCATGACACTCGGGTGGCTCGACAGGCTCGGCGTATCGTACGAAAACCGCGATTACCGGGAATTCATCGTGCCCGGGGGGCAGGAATATCCGTCATTTACCGAAGAGATACCTGCTGACTTCTCGTCCGCCTCCTTCTTCCTGGTGGGGGCGGCGATTGCCGGGGGCGAGGTGGCCCTTAACGGTCTCGACTTCACCGACACCCAGGGAGACAAAGAGGTTGTCGCCATTCTCAGGGAGATGGGGGCGGCGATCGACATAGACGAGCGGAGCATCACCGTCCGGGGTGGTGAACTCAGGGGCGGGAGTTTCGACCTGAACCCGATACCGGACGCCCTGCCGGCCCTGGCCGTGGCGGCCTGTTTCGCCGACGGGGAGACCAGGCTCGAAAACGTGCACCAGGCCCGGCTCAAAGAGACCGACCGGATCGCGGTGATGTGCGGGGAACTCCGTAAAATGGGGGGCCGGGTAGAAGAGCTCGAGGACGGCCTGGTCATACAGGGATCGCGTCTCCGGGGGACCGGGGTGCGGGGACACGGTGACCACCGGGTTGTGATGGCCCTTGCCGTCGCGGGACTCGCCGCGGACGGGGAGACCGTAATCGACACGGCCGAATCCGCGGCAGTGACCTTTCCGAATTTCAGGGAACTGATGGTTTCCCTGGGGGCGGACATTACCGAGGAGGAGTGACATGGCGGTACGGGGGGTCCGCGGCGCCACGACCGTGGAAACAAACACGAGGGAAGAGATAATCGCGAAAACCGGGGAGCTCCTGGAGTCCCTGGCTGAAAAAAACCGGTTTACCCTGGAAGACGTGGCCTCGGCCGTTTTCTCCGTCACCGACGACGTGAACGCCGAGTTCCCGGCGGTGGCCGCCCGGCAGCTCGGTTGGCTCTATACCCCCCTCTTCTGCGCCAGGGAGATACCGGTCCCCGGGAGCCTGAAGTCGTGCATCCGGGTGCTCCTCCACGTGAATTCCGACAAAACGCAGGAGGAGATGGTGCACGTCTACCTCTACGAGGCGAAAAAACTCCGCCCCGACATAGACGGGGAGAGCGAGGACCGGTACTACACCTCCGTTAAATAGCGGGATGGAGGAGATTAAAAAACGTAAGCCTCTGACAGTAACATATCGTAAAAAAAAATTGCCATATAAGTACCGGTTCTATATTATATCTTGTACATACAGGTCGTGTAACCAAAACTGAGAACTGAAACAAACGGTAGTATTATGAATAGACCAGTCCTGCTTCTGACAGCCGCCATTCTGACAGCCGGATTGACCCAGACATTTTCCCAGGAAAACCGGGAGATTGAGCTCACCGCCCAGGGTATCCTTGCCCGGGTGGACAACATCATGGCCTATCCCCGGGGGATGATCAAGGGCAAAATCAAGCATATCCGCCCCACCGGGGAGTCCTTCAGCTTCATGCTCACCGGTTACATAGGAAAGGAAGATTTCCTGTTCCGCATCAGAAGCCAGGAGCGGGGTGAGCAGATGAAGATCCTCTACAACCTGGGGGGAGAGGACATCTGGGTCTACGACATCCTTTCCATAAAGCTCTTCCACAAGCTCGGGATTGACCGGTATAATCCGATCTTAATGACGAACTTCTTCTTTGTCGATCTCTCTAACGCCGACCTCCAGAGTAATTACTCGGCCCGGATTGTCGACGCCAACGCCACGGTCTACGGCCAGGACGCCTACAAGCTGGAACTCTCCCCGATATTCAAGGGGGGGGAGTACGGCCTTCTGACCCTGTACGTCACGAAGGACAGGTTTCTACCCCTGCGGATCGACTACCACGACCGGGACCGGGCCCTGTTCAAGTTCATGCGGATCTCAAAGATCTGGGAAAACGAGGTCGACGGGAGGATAATCCCGAAGCGTTACGACATGCTGGACATCAAGAGCGGCACCCTCACCATCCTGAGCTTCTTCGGCTTTGATGAGCAAGCCACCTTTGATAAAGAGATATTCCGGTCAGAAAAGCTCGGGGAATAGCTCCGTGCCCCAGTTTTTTGTCCCTTCCTCGGCCGTATCGGGCAACAGGTGCCGCATCGACGGCGAGGACTTCCACCACCTGGCCCGGGTCCACCGGGTCAAGACAGGGGATGAAATACGCTGTTTTACCGATAACAATCGGTGTTTTACCGCGAAAGTGACAAAAATCGGCCCATCCTCCGTAGAAGCGGAGCTCCTGGAGTACCTGGAAACCGGGAAAGGGCCCTCCCTCACCCTCTGGGCGGCCCTTCTCAAGGGGAAAAACTTCGATTTTGTCATCCAGAAGGGGACCGAGCTCGGCCTGAAGGAGATTGTTCCGGTCATCACCGAACGGACCGTGCCCGTAATAAAGAAGGATCGGGCCCCCCTGGAGCGATGGCGCCGCATTGCCCACGAGGCGGCCAAGCAGTCCATGGGGCCCGGGGTCCCCCGGGTCAGGGAACCGGTTGATCTCCGCCTGTCGGTGCCCTCGCCACCGGGCCTGAAGATAATCGCCCACACCGAAGCGGAAGAAACCCTGAAAGGGGCCGTGTCCGGGACCGAAGCCCGGGGGGGGTGTCACCTCCTCATCGGCCCGGAGGGCGGGTTTTCCCCCGGCGAGGTCGCCGCAGCTGAAACGGCCGGGTGGAAACCGGCCCGGTTCGGGTTCACCAGCCTCAGGGCCGAGACAGCGGCGATTGTTATCGCCTCACTCATGCTCTATGAGCTGGAGGGGTGAGGTGCGGATTTTTCTCAACGGAAAAGAGGTCGATTTCCGGGGGGCGACCGTGGCCGATCTCATCCGGGATTACCGCATCGAAGGGGAAGACCTGACCGTGGAGAAAAACCTGAAGCTGCTCTACCGTGAAGAATACGAAAAGACCCTCCTCGTCGAGGGCGACGCGGTGGAGGTGGTCCGGTTCGTGGGGGGAGGGTGATATCCGCCATGGGCGCCACGGGCAACGACATTGACGCCGGGAGGCGGGAGAGAATCCGCCGCCTCGCCCGGGAGCGGGACGCCCTCAGGGCCGAGTGGCGCGCCGTCAGGGGGGACCGCCTCGCCCTGAAAAATAAACTCCTCGCCGCCGGGCATACCAGGAACGAGATTCGAAAGAACCGGGAGTACCGCGTGAAAAAGAAGGATCAGCAGAGGCTCACCGTATTGATAAAGCACCGTGAACGGGAAATCAGCCGCCTCACGGTTCTGGAGGAAACGTGATGACGGGGGAGGTGTCCCTGGCGTACGCCGACCATGAGGGGACCGTGTACGAGTTCCCGGGCATGGAACCGGCTTTTCGGACCGGGAACCGGCTCGCCCGGGCCGATGCGGGCGAGTGCGTACCCCTTCCCTTCGGGAGCTACCTCTTTTCACTGCCGGGACGGTACCCGGTGTTTTACAATGCCGGCGCCGGGGACTTCCGCCACGTGGCCTCGACCCCGGAGGGCGGCGGGATAGAGGCCGTGTCCGCCTTCCTCGCCTCCGGTTACCTCAGGACCTACCTCCCGGCATCGGTCGCAGAGAAGGACGCCCCGGTCCTTCCCCTCTGGGCCTACACCGGGGTGGCGGTCGTTGACGGGGAGTTTTACGTGCCGGCCGTGCGCATCGACGAGGACCCGCGGTCTGATCCCGCCATACATCAGAACAGGAAAGAGCTGAAAGCCGCCGTCAGAGGCGCGGGAGAACGGTTCCGGGAGAACCGGCTGGTGGGACAGCTCTCCCGGTGCGCCACGGAGTACGACTGTCTCTGCGCCAGGAACTTCTTTCTCGGGCGCCACGAGGCCCCGGTCCCCACGACCCCGACCTGCAACGCCCGGTGCGCCGGGTGCCTCTCGCAGCGGGACCCGTGCTCCGGCTTTCCCCCGTCC